>NZ_JBKORJ010000034.1:0-25327 GCF_047314585.1 Shewanella sp. BJSY2023SW005 | reverse complement strand
AAAGAGCAATCCCTTAGGCGCTGTGGCCATCGGGTCAGGGCTGCGTATTCTACGCTTTCCTGCTGCGGCGTCAAGAGGTATTTACCATCTTTTTTTCGCCTGTCGTTGAAAGGACTCGAGAGCCGTTTTTCTTCGACCCTGTCACGTCTTTCGCGTTGTCGCTGTGCCGTGTCAGTGGGAGCGCATTATAGGGAGCCAAAACTTTTGTGCAAGGGCTTTTCATAAGAAAAAAGATCGCTTGCCGATCTTTTAGGCAAAAACGATCTTTTTCTGCAATTATGGCTATTTTACGCCCTAATTTACTCAGTTTGCGGCCGACTTGGGTGCATTTTCCTGTTCAATAAAGCCTTTGAGTAAGGCTATCGCCTTTGGGTCACCCCAGTCGACGAAACTACGGACAAAGGCAATCAGCTCCCCTTTACCATTAAGAATAAAGGTCGCCGGGATAGTATCGAGTGGGAATATCTGCCCCAACTGCATTTGTGGGTCGTAGTAACTGCGGAAATTTGCCATCCCCAGGGATTGTAGAAAACTGGCCACTTGCTCCTGGCCACCCTGATCGATGGAAATCGGCAGCAGGGCAAACTCCTTATCACTGAACAGCCCTTCAAGCCGTTCCAGAGCAGGCAACTCTCTGACACAGGGAGGACACCAAGTAGCCCAGATGTTGACCAACACCACTTTTCCCTTGTGTTGACTGAAATTCAATTGGTTACCGGCTTTATCCTGGAAGGGAACCACTTCCAGAGGGAAGCTGTGGGGTAGCACATTGATTTTGTCGACACTGGATTGGATCTGATTGTGATCCTTCGGCTGCATACCGGGATAAGCCTGCGCCCCCAGAGACAGGGACGCCAGCAAGAGTAATGAGTATCTGAGTTTGCTCATTACTTGTCTCGCTTCAATAGCTCATCCAACTGGCGTTGTTCTTCGGCAGACAGTTCGAGCGCTTTACCACCGGTAGTACGCTGTTTGCGGATGAAAATAAAGCCAATCAAACCACCGAACAACAGTAACGCCACAGGGCCCAGCCAAAGGACGTAGGTCTTGGTCTCAAGCCTTGGCTTATAGAGAACGAATTCGCCGTAGCGACTGGTCATGAACTGGACGATTTCATCATCAGCCTTGCCCTCTTCCACCATCTTGTACACTTCAAGACGCAGATCGCGGGCAACCGGTGAGTTGGAATCGATCAGGTTTTGATTCTGACACTGGGGGCAACGCAGCTCATGAGCCAGCGACAATGCCCGCTTCTGCTTATCAGGAGAACTGAACTCGAAGGTATCCACCGGCGTTGCCGCCACCTGAGCGGCATAACCGAGCAGGAGCGCCGCAACAGCAAAGGTTTTCAGCAACAACTTTCTCATGACGCTTTATCCTTAGCGGCCTCGGCCTGCAACTGTTGGATCATGGGATACAAGGTTTCTTTCCAAACCCGCATATCTACCGGCCCGGCATAGCGATAACGAATGACACCGTTGTGATCCACGATGAAACTCTCCGGCGCACCATATACCCCGAGATCCAGACCGAGACGACCGTCCTTGTCATAGATATTCAACGTGTAGGGGTCGCCTTGGCGAGAGAGTTCCCTTACCGCCAGCGCCCGCTCGTCACGGTAGTTGATGCCATAGATGGGCACCAAGTTTTGTCGAGCCAACTGCATCAGGTAGGGATGTTCATACTTACAGGATGGGCACCAAGTCGCCCATACGTTCAGCATAGATACCTTACCTTTAAGATCTTCGTTGGTGATCATCTCTCCCGGCGTTTCCAGTTTCTCCAGCTGGAAGGCAGGCACAGGCTTACCTTCCAACGCAGAATCCAACTGCTGCGGATTCAAGAACAGTCCCTTGTAAAGGAAGAGCCCCATCAAAAGAAACAATATCAGTGGAATAAAAAGTATTAGCTTCTTCATCTTCTTCTTACCTGTTTCAGGCTGTTGCCAGTTTGGCTTTCTTGGCTGCAGCCGCTTCTTCAGCGCGGGCCTTGGCACGATAGCGCTTATCTGAAGCCGCAAAGAAACCACCAACCATCATAAAGATACCGCCAAACCACAACCAACGAACAAAAGGTTTGTAGTTCAGTCGCACTGCAAACTCAGTACGGCTTACAGGGTCGCCCATAGTGACATAGAGATCCCGGAACAGCCCCCAGTCGATACCGGCCTCTGTCATATCCATGGTGCGAACATTGTATTGACGACGATCCGGCTGCAACAGAGCAATCTTTTCGCCATCTTTCAGTATTTCAACCTGCCCTTGCTGTGCCGTGTAGTTAGGGCCAACAACGTTACGGGTTTCCAGATACTTAAAGGTGTAACCGGCCAACTCATGGCTGACGCCTGGGCCCATGCGCACACTCTTCTCAATAGAGTAGTTGGACACCATGGTGGCCCCCACTACAGAGACAGCAATACCCAGGTGGGCGATGATCATCCCCAGTTCACTGCGGCCCATACGCGCCAAACTGACACTGCCGTCTTTCGCTTTAATCACGTTGTAACCGGCACGCAGAGTCGCCAGCACAATCCAGACAGCCGCACCTATACCCAGTGCAACCCAGATGTTGAACTCACCACCGGCAATAAATGGCGCTATCACGCCCAGTACAGCTGAAATGATCGCAGGCACTAACAATTGACGTTTGAGCTCACCCTGCTTGGATTTTTTCCAGCGAATGATGGGGCCAATACCCATAAAGGCGAACAGTACCAGCACGATGGGAACAAATACTGCATTGAAGTATGGTGGGCCAACGGAAATCTTACCCATGCCCAAAGCATCGATCAGCAGCGGGTAAAGGGTACCAAGCAATACGGTACCAGCCGCTACGGTCAGCAATACGTTACAAACCAGCAGCATGGTTTCTTTGGATTTCAGCTCAAAACGGGCAGGGCTGCTCATTTCACTGGCACGGAAAGCAAACAGTGTCAGCGAACCGCCTATGGCCAAGCCAAGCAGCAGTAGAATGAACATACCCCGGCTTGGGTCTGCCGCAAAGGAGTGCACTGAGGTCAGCACACCAGAACGAACGATAAAGGTACCCAATAAGCTCAGGGAGAAGGCAAAGATAGACAGGAGTACTGTCCAGTTACGGAAGGCACCGCGTTTCTCTGTCACTATCAAGGAGTGAACCAGCGCTGTACCGACCAGCCATGGCATAAAGGATGCGTTTTCAACCGGATCCCAGAACCACCAACCGCCCCAGCCGAGCTCGTAATATGCCCACCAGGAGCCCAGTGCGATACCACCAGTGAGGAAAATCCAGGCGGCCAGAGTCCAAGGGCGGCTCCAACGAGCCCAGGCAGAATCGAGTCGACCGCTCATCAGTGCGGCGATGGCGAAAGCAAAGCTGACAGAGAAACCCACATAACCCAGATACAGCATAGGCGGGTGGAAGATCAGACCCACATCCTGCAGCATGGGGTTAAGGTCACGTCCTTCCGCCGGGATCGGGAATAAACGTTCGAATGGACTGGAAGTGAGTAGCATGAACAGGGTAAAGCCTATGGTGATCATCGCCAACACGGCCAATACCCGAGCGGTGAACACCTCTTCCAACCCCTTACTGAAGAAGGCTACAGCTGCGGCCCATACAGAAAGTGAGAAGACCCAGAACAACAGCGAACCTTCATGCCCACCCCAGACTGCTGCAATCTTAAAGAAGATAGGCAATTGAGAATTGGAATGATGGGCCACATAGGCGACTGAGAAGTCATCGGTTGCGAAGCTGTAGCCCAGCGCGATTACCGATAAAAAGATGAATAAAAACATACCGTAACTCAGAGGCCAGGCATAGCGCACTAAGTATTGGTCTTTGCGGGCAACACCGATCAGGGGGACGGTCATCAGCAGTACAGCGAACGCCATCCCTATGATCAATGAGAAATGTCCAAGTTCTGGGATCATGGGTTTTCCTCAGTTTCCAGGTCAATGTCTGCCAAGCTTCTATTCTGGGCAGACGCACAACTACGGGGCACACACCATTACCTTATTAACTTAATCACGGCTTAAAAGCCGTAACGGTCAACAGGTATATATTACGAATTTTTGCTCATTTTAGTATTTGCTTTTGTTCCTGTCTGCCACTTTCCACCAATTATGGGTTGCGGCTCTCATTCTCCGAGAGGCCAATATCAGTAGGGAAAAGGCGGCAAGACTCAAGGCTGTGACAGGCGTTAACTAGAGAAGTTTCATTGAATTTTTTGCTGAAATTTGGAACTGTGAACCAGTGCCCAACTATGACCATTAACCCAGATGGGGGGCTTATATTACTGTTCAATGAATCATCTTTCCGTATAATCTTGCAGTCAGGCCGTGCGGTAACCCCGCTTTGTCACAAACCAACGTGAAATAAACATAATGACCACTTTTTGGATTTTTATTGCGATTGTTGTGTTAGTCAGCCTGGGGCTGATCTGGCTTCCTCACTTCCGGCAACAGAAGCTGCTCAAGGCTGAAGAGTCCGGTGTCCGCAAACAGACCAACCTGGAACTGTTTAATGAACGTCTAGCCATTCTGGAGAAGGAACGCCAGGAAGAACTGCTGGATCAAGACGAATTTGAATCCCTGAAAAAAGAACTGGAAGTCAGCTTACTGCAGGACATCAAACAAGGAGCCGACGAATCACTCGACTCTCAGGCCAAGCCTAAAGGGCTACTCTGGCCAAGTTTGATGTCGGTTGTATTACTGGTTGTTGCCGGCTACTCCTATCAGCAGTTGGGTGCCTATCAAAATATCGATTCGCCTCAACCAGAGAATCCCCATGCAGGTATGAGCACTGAGCAGATCATGATGCAGCGAGTACAGATGATGGAATCAGCTGTGCAACAGGAGCCTGAAAACAGCCAGGCTTGGTTCAGCCTGGGTCACGCCTATATCTCTGCCGGGCAATATGATCAGGCAGTCGCGGCCTTCGATAAAGTGATCGAACTTGTGGGTGTACATGCCGAGCTGCTGGGTCCTAAAGCCACCGCCCTCTACTATAAGGCTGGCCAGCAGATGATCCCTGTGGTTCAGTCGCTGATCGATCAGGCTCTGAAGCTGGATCCACAAGACCCTTCCACTTTACTGCTGGTTGGTATGGATGCTTTCTTTACCGCAGACTACAACAAGGCCATCGGCGCTTGGCAGACTATTCTCGACAGCGATAGAGCCGACGTGGATCGTGCCGCACTGATCAATGCCATTGACAGCGCCAAGATGCGTATGCAGGCAGAAGGTGGTGCCACCATGCCGAATGATGAAGCCCATAAAGGCCTGAAGGCAGCCACAGCCAAGACAGTAACACTGAATGTTTCTATCGCTCCTGAACTGGCAGCCAAGGTCAGTAATACCGATATGCTGTTCATCTTTGCCAGAGCGACGGAAGGCCCCAAAGTTCCACTGGCGGCCACCAAGGTGAGTGCCAAGTCATTACCTGTGACTGTGACTCTGGATGACTCCACCAACATGGGCGGTAACGTCAAACTCAGTGATGCAACCGACGTTGAAGTGATTGCGGTATTATCCAAGCATGGCAGCGTTAAGCCTCAGCCTGGCGATCTGCAAGGTAAGCTGGCCAGCATTAAAGTTGGTGCCAGCGGCGAACTGGTGCTGGATACCGAAATCCAGTAATCCTTGATTAACAGACATAAAAAAACCGGCTGATGCCGGTTTTTTTATGATGATACCTGATTACTTGGACATGAACTCGATAGCGTTCTTGTAATCTTCATCAGTACAATCTGTGCACATGCCACCAGGAGGCATAGCGTTCAAACCAGACTTAACGCTGTTAAGCAGGGTGTCGATACCTTTGGCCAGGCGAGGCTCCCAAGCAGCAGCATCGTGTGCTTTAGGTGCACCGGCAACACCCATGCTATGGCAGACTTGGCAGGCTTTATTGAAAACGGCCTCACCTTCTTGGGCTGACACGTTCGCAGACATAGTCAATGCAGCTACTGCGGTCATTGCTAACAGTTTTTTCATGTTCAATGTTCCTAATGCAAATACTTACAAAGCTCAACGCTGCCCTTGGTTAAAGTAGGCAGACTCATTTTAGCTCGCTAAGAGTACAACAAACTTCAACAAATCTCATCTTTTTGTGATTAAAATCGCAGCTTGTCCTGTAAATAAGGACAAAGGTCGCGAATTCATTAATATATTAGTAACAGATTAAAAAGTTCCCAAAAATTCACTTTTATTGGAAGCATATCAAATTGCTGAAACTTAGTGCGATGCAGTGGTAAACCCCAGCCAGAGCATGTGTTAGTATCTCTTGTGTTTCCTTACCGCTTGTTATAGAGGGCTCAGTGGCAGAACCAAAACCTACATCACTGCTGTCGGCAAGCAGCCTCACTTGTATTCGTGAAGAGCGGATACTGTTCGATGAACTCAGCTTCGATATCAACCCTGGCGATATAGTCCAAATTGAAGGTCCCAACGGCGCAGGTAAAACCAGCCTGCTGCGGATCCTCGCCGGTCTGTCGCGCCCATACGGGGGGGAAGTCCTGTTTCAGGGAGAAGCTATCACTCGTTGCCGCGATGAGTTCAATGAAAACCTGCTTTATCTGGGCCATCTCGCCGGCGTGAAAAGCGAACTCACCGCCGAGGAAAACCTTAACTTCAATTTAAGAATCAGTGGGTATGATGACTTTGATGCACGGGAAATCCTTGCCAAAGTCAACCTGACCGGGTTTGAAGAAGCGCTTGCAGGCCACCTTTCTGCTGGCCAACACAGACGAACCGCACTCGCCAGGCTCTGGCATACCGCCTGTAAAATC
Source organism: Shewanella sp. BJSY2023SW005 (assembly GCF_047314585.1). NCBI lineage: Bacteria > Pseudomonadati > Pseudomonadota > Gammaproteobacteria > Alteromonadales > Shewanellaceae > Shewanella > Shewanella sp. BJSY2023SW005. The sequence continues at coordinate 18,561 of NZ_JBKORJ010000034.1, read as the reverse complement.
TGGATTCTGGATGAACCCTTTACCGCGATCGACAAGAAAGGGGTCGCTGAATTGGAGCAACTCTATATTCGCCATGCCGATGCCGGTGGTTGCGTCATTCTGACGACCCACCAGGATATGGGCATCATTACAGATGAAAGGTTGCGGAAAATCCGCTTGGATTATCGCTTCGTATAAGGCTTAGCAGAGATGAACAGAGGCATTAGTTTTACCAAGGCATTTTTCACCCTGCTGAAACGGGATCTACAGATTGCCGTGCGTCATCGTGGTGATATTTTTAACCCACTGCTGTTTTTTATCATAGTGGTTACCCTGTTTCCGCTGGGTATAGGTCCTGAGCCACAGGTGTTGACCCGGATTGCTCCCGGGATTATCTGGGTTGCGGCCTTGCTGGCAGCCATGTTGTCACTGGAGCGGCTGTTCAAGGCAGACTTCAGTGACGGAAGTCTGGAGCAGATGTTGCTTAGCCCGCAGCCACTGGCGCTGTTGGTACTGGCCAAAGTGTTTGCTCACTGGTTACTGACTGGCGTACCTTTAATTATAATTGCACCGCTGTTGGCTGTGCTGCTGCATCTGGACGACAACAGTTACGGCGCCCTGATAGCCACCTTGATGCTGGGGACACCTGTATTGAGTCTGCTTGGCGCCATAGGTGTTGCTCTTACAGTGGGCTTACGCAAAGGCGGCGTGCTGCTGAGCTTGCTGATTTTGCCACTGTATATACCAGTGTTGATCTTTGCGACCGGCGCGATCGACTTTGCAGCATCCAAACAACCCTATGATGGTCAGCTGGCGATTCTAGGCGCCATGCTGGTCGGTTCTTTAGTCTTGGCACCTTTTGCTATTGGTGCCTCATTGCGAGTGAGTACTAACTGAAATGTGGAAATGGTTACATCCCTACGCCGACCCTCAAAGGGCGTATCAACTGTCAGGAAAACTACTGCCTTGGTTTGCACTGCTTGCCCTGGCACTTATCGCAACCGGAACCGTGTGGGGTTTGGCATTTGCTCCCACAGATTACCAACAGGGTGACAGCTACCGTATTATCTTTATCCACGTACCTGCAGCATCCATGTCGATGGCAGCTTACATGGGTATGGCAACCGCAGCCTTCATAGGCCTGGTGTGGCAGATCAAGCTGGCCGATTGGGCAGCCGCCTCTATCGCACCAATTGGTGCCGTGGTCACCTTTATCGCTCTGTTCACTGGTGCCACCTGGGGTAAACCCATGTGGGGCACTTGGTGGGTTTGGGATGCACGCCTGACCTCTGAACTTGTGCTGTTGTTCCTGTATCTAGGGGTAATCTCCCTCTACGCCTCATTCGAAGACAAGGTGCTGGCCGCCAGAGCCGCCGGCATTCTGGCCATAGTTGGAGTGATTAATATCCCTATCATTAAGTATTCGGTTGAATGGTGGAACTCACTGCACCAACCATCCACTATCCGAATCACCGAAAAGTCGACCATGTCTACCGACATGCTCTACCCTTTATTGATCAACATATTTGGGTTTGGTTTGATGATAGGTGCCATCACTCTGGTGCGTTTCCGTGCCGAAATTCTGGCCCGTAACGGAATGCGCCCTTGGGTTAGGGAACTGGCCAAGGCCGAAGGAGTCAAATAATGCAGTTTCAATCTTTAGCAGAGTTTTTCAACATGGGCGGCTATGCCTTCTATGTGTGGTTGGCCTACGGTGTCACTTTCGTGTCCCTTAGCCTGCTTATCCTGGTCAGTTCGATGAAGAAGCGTCGGGTACTGCAGGAAATAGCATCCAAAGTGCAACGTGAGGAACGCCTCGCTCAAAACCGGAGTAACAGATCGTGAACCCAAGACGCAAAAAGAGACTGGTATTGGCTGTAGCCTTGATTGCAGGTGTTGCTGCCGTGGCTTCCTTGCTGTTATATGCCCTCAACTCCAACCTTAACCTCTTCTATACTCCCACCGAGATAGTCAATGGTAAAAAGGATACTGGCATCAAGCCGGAAGTGGGCCAGCGGATCCGCGTGGGCGGCATGGTTACTGTAGGCTCTATGGTGCGTGACCCTGAAAGCCTGCATGTTGAGTTTGCCGTACATGATGCCGCCGGCGGCGAAATCATAGTGACTTATGATGACCTTTTGCCTGATCTCTTCCGTGAAGGCCAGGGTATAGTCGCTCAGGGCGTATTGATTGAAGGTGGTAAGTTAGAAGCCTCTGAAGTGCTGGCCAAGCATGATGAAAACTATATGCCACCTGAAGTTGCCGAAGCCATGGGCCAGACCCATGAAAAGCTTGAGTACAACACGCAACAGGTCGGCGGCGCCAAGTAAATGCCCATAGATAAAAAAGCCTCTTCGGAGGCTTTTTTATTACTTGCAGAGTCTGAAATTTCTGCCACGCTAAAATTCTATAGGCTGGATACAAGGACTTAGCATGCGCGCATTGGTTTTTCTGGGGTTACTGCTTTCACTGCCAACCGGTGCCGCCAATCTCTTGCTGATTGAGTCCTACCATGCTGAATATCCCTGGGATCAAAGTTATAAAGCCGGCATAAGAGCTATCCTCGGTGATAAGCACCAATTTCACACCTTCGCTCTCGATACCAAGCGACTACCCAAAGCGCAATTTAAAATCCAGGCCGATAGTGCTTGGCAAAGATACCTGGAACTTAAACCCGATTTGGTATTTCTCGCCGATGACAATGCCTTGATGCTGCTACATGAGCGCTTCAGCCAAACCCAGACTCCTGTGGTTTATCTAGGGATCAACGGCAATCCTCGTGACTACGGAATAAAGCATACAGGTAACATTACCGGTGTGCTGGAGCGCCCCTTGTTCAAACGTTCCCTCTTGATGGCACAGGCCATGCTGCCAACCCAACCACCACACAAGTTTTTGTTACTGTTTGACTCAGGCTATACCTCGGATACAGCGGTAGCCTCCATCAAAAAGCTCAACCAAAATTTGATGATAGGCAACAACCAAATCGATATAGAACAACATCAGAAGTTCAGCAGTTGGCAGTCGTCTGTTTCGAGTGCCAGAGAACGTGGCCATGACGCCGTGTTTGTGGCCCTGTATCAAACGCTGCAAGACGATAAGCAACAAACGGTAGATGAGCTGCAGGTAGCGCGTTGGACCCACGACAACGCCACTGTGCCTCATTTTGGTTTTTGGCATTTCAGTGTCGGCCCTGAGGGCAATATTGGGGGCTATATTCTGGATGGCAACAAACATGGACGCATAGCGGGTACCATAGCGAAACAGATCCTGGCGGGCAAAATGCCGGCAGAGATATTCCCCAAGATGGATACCAGTGGTGCTTATCTATTCAGTGAGAGTGGTTTAAAGCGATGGCAACTGAGTTTGCCGGAAAGGGTCAGGGAGCAGGCCGAACTCGTGGATTGACCTTCGGCGACGAACAAATAAAAAGCCCCGCGGTTAGCGGGGCTTTTTCAGAACTTACCTGAGATTACTCAGCAGCAGCTTCAACTTCTACAGCTTCAGCAGCTTCTGGGCGACCAACCAGCTCGATGTAAGCCATAGGGGCTTTATCACCGGCACGCAGACCGCACTTCAGGATACGGGTGTAACCACCAGGACGTTCCTGATAGCGTGGACCCAGTTCGTTAAACAGTTTACCTACGACTTCTTGGTCGCGAGTACGAGCAAACGCCAGACGACGGTTTGCTACGCTGTCACTTTTAGCAAGTGTTATCAGAGGCTCAACTACGCGACGCAGTTCTTTGGCCTTCACTACGGTTGTCTTGATGATTTCATGACGAACCAGTGAACTTGCCATGTTACGGAACATGGCTTGGCGGTGACTGCTGTTGCGGTTAAGTTGACGACCACTCTTACGATGGCGCATGACCTAATCCTTATAACCTAAATCTGTACAAAACCTGGGACTTACAGGTCGTCTGCCAAACTAGCCGGTGGCCAGTTTTCCAGACGCATACCTAGCGACAGTCCGCGAGATGCCAACACATCCTTGATCTCGGTAAGAGATTTCTTACCCAGGTTAGGTGTTTTGAGCAGCTCAACTTCAGTGCGTTGTACCAGATCTCCGATGTAATGAATCGCTTCGGCTTTCAAACAGTTAGCCGAACGTACAGTTAGCTCTAAATCGTCGACAGGACGCAACAGAATCGGATCGAACTCCGGTTTCTCTTCCTTCTGCTCTGGCTCGGTCACATCACGCAATTCAACGAAGGCATCCAGCTGTTCAGCCAGGATAGTCGCAGAACGACGGATAGCTTCTTCAGGATCGATAGTACCGTTAGTGGTCATATCGATGATCAGCTTGTCCAAGTCAGTACGCTGTTCCACACGAGCTGCTTCTACATTGTAGGCAATGCGAGCAACAGGTGAGAATGAAGCATCAACCAGCAAACGACCGATTGGGCGATCATCGTCTTCGGTTTGTGCACGGGCAGAAGCCGGTACATAACCACGACCACGCTCAACACGGATACGCATGCTGATGTCATTGTTACCAGTCAGATGACAGATAACATGATCCGGGTTCACGATTGTGACATCGCCGTCGTGGGTGATGTCGGCTGCGGTAACAGGGCCTGCGCCGGACTTGCTCAGAGTGAGCATAGCCTCGTCTTTACCCTCGATAATGACTGCCAGCCCTTTCAGGTTCAGCAATATTTCAAGGATATCTTCTTGTACGCCTTCCTTACTGCTGTATTCATGCAGTACGCCGTCGATCTCGACTTCGGTAACCGCGCAGCCGGGCATAGACGACAATAGGATGCGACGCAACGCGTTACCCAAAGTATGACCGAAACCACGCTCGAGTGGCTCCAGAGTCACCTTGGCACGAGTTGGGTTAACCTGCTCGATATCAACGAGACGCGGTTTAAGAAATTCTGTAACAGAACCCTGCATTGTGTCCTCTCTTGTTTGTTAGCCTTACTTAGAGTAAAGCTCGACGATCAGCTGTTCGTTAATTTCCGCAGACAAATCGCTACGTTCTGGCAGACGCTTGAAAGCACCTTCCATTTTTGCGCTGTCGACTTCAACCCATGTAGGCTTCTCGCGTTGAGCAGCCACTTCCAGAGCAGCCTTGATACGGGCTTGCTTCTGTGACTTCTCGCGAATGCTTACAACATCATTCGCAGACACTTTGAATGACGGAATGTTAACAACACGACCGTTGACCATAATTGACTTATGGCTAACCAGCTGACGTGCTTCTGCACGAGTCGCACCAAAGCCCATACGATAAACTACGTTATCCAGACGGGTTTCCAAAAGTTGCAGCAGGTTTTCACCTGTGTTGCCTTTCAGACGTGCAGCCTCTTTGTAGTAGTTACGGAATTGCTTTTCCAGCACACCGTAAATACGACGAACTTTTTGTTTCTCGCGTAACTGCAAGCCATAATCAGACAGACGTGGCTTACGAGCGCCATGCTGTCCAGGTGCTGCTTCCAGCTTACACTTCGAATCGATTGCTCTCACACCGCTTTTCAGGAAAAGGTCAGTACCTTCCCGGCGGCTGAGCTTGAGCTTGGGACCCAAGTATCTTGCCATGATCTTTCTCCAACTATCCTAACGAAACTGCCAATTACACGCGGCGTTTTTTAGGAGGACGACAACCGTTATGAGGGATCGGCGTCACATCAGTGATGTTGGTAATTTTGTAACCAACAGCGTTCAGCGCACGAATGGCTGACTCACGACCTGGACCTGGACCCTTCACGAAAACTTCAAGGTTTTTAACACCATAATCCTGAGCGGCAGTGCCTGCGCGCTCAGCTGCCACCTGCGCAGCAAATGGAGTAGATTTACGTGAACCACGGAAACCTGAACCACCTGCAGTCGCCCATGACAGAGCGTTACCTTGACGATCTGTGATAGTAACAATTGTATTGTTGAAAGACGCATGGATATGAGCCATGCCATCAGCAACCTGTTTACGTACGCGCTTACGCGGAGAACGTGACGGAACTTTAGCCATTGTCTACCTTCCCGTTACTTCTTGATTGGTTTACGTGGACCTTTGCGAGTACGCGCATTGGTCTTAGTACGTTGCCCACGGAGAGGCAGGCTACGGCGATGGCGGAGGCCACGATAACAACCAAGGTCCATAAGACGCTTGATGTTCATTGAAACCTCACGGCGTAAGTCACCTTCTACTGAGTATTTGGCAACTTCTTCGCGTAGAGTATCGATTTGAGCTTCGCTCAATTCCTTGATCTTAGCGTCTTCGGCAATGGCTGTAGCCGCGCAGATAGCTTTAGCGCGAGTACGACCGATACCGTAGATAGCAGTCAGTGCAATGACTGTGTGCTTTTGATCAGGAATGTTAATGCCAGCGATACGGGCCACTATGCACTCCTTAAGTTAAAGGCCATCTGTGAAAAGCCCGAAAGGATACTCGACAGATGACTAGTTTGCAAACAATATTTTTGGCCAGCCCAGTTAAGAGCTGGCCAAGATTTTTCAGCCTTGACGCTGTTTGTGTTTTGGTTCAACACAGATAACGCGTACAACGCCACTACGCTTGACGATCTTGCAGTTACGGCAGATCTTCTTCACGGAAGCTCGAACTTTCATTTCATCACTCCGTAAAGCTATCTTATCGACCAAAGCGATCGAGATTCGCTTTGTTCACCAGATTAGCTTTCTTCATCACAGACTCATATTGATGAGACATCATATGGGTCTGAACCTGAGCCATGAAGTCCATGATCACAACTACCATAATCAGTAGTGAAGTACCGCCAAAATAGAACTGTACTTTCCATGCGATTAACATGAACTCCGGAATTAAACAGATAAAGGTAATATACAACGCGCCTGCCAGAGTCAAACGGGTCATCACTTTATCAATGTAACGCGAAGTCTGTTCGCCGGGACGGATCCCGGGAATAAACGCACCACTCTTCTTCAGGTTATCTGCTGTCTCGCGTGGATTAAATACCAACGCGGTATAGAAGAAACAGAAGAAAATAATTGCTGCTGCATACAACAGAGAGTACAGCGGCTGTCCAGGAGAAACTGCGAGAGAAACCTCAGACAGCCATTCCATAGACGGATTCTTACCAAACCACTGAGCCAGTGTGCCTGGGAACAGAATAATGCTGGACGCAAAAATTGGCGGAATTACGCCGGCCATATTAACCTTCAGCGGCAGGTGGGTTGACTGCGCGGCAAACACCTTACGGCCTTGCTGACGCTTGGCATAGTTAACGACGATACGACGCTGACCACGCTCCACAAATACCACGAAATAGGTTACGGCAAACACAATCACCGCAATCAACAACAATACCAGTACGTTCAAGTCGCCTTGACGCGCTTGCTCGGCCGTTTGACCGATAGCAGAAGGCAGACCGGCTACGATACCTGCGAAAATCAGGATCGAAATACCGTTACCTATACCACGCTCGGTAATTTGCTCGCCAAGCCACATCAGGAACATGGTTCCGGTGACTAAACTGACGACTGCAACAAAATAGAACTCAAAACCAGGATCGACCACCAGGCCGTTCACCAGATTTGGCAATCCTGTTGCAATACCGATCGACTGGAATGTACCCAACACCAGCGTACCCCATCTTGTATACTGGCTGATTTTCTTGCGTCCTGACTCACCTTCCTTCTTCAGTTCAGCGAGTGCGGGATGCACAACAGTCAGCAACTGCATGATGATCGAGGCCGAAATATACGGCATGATCCCCAATGCAAAAATAGAGGCGCGCTCAAGGGCACCACCCGAGAACATGTTGAACATGCCCAGGATGGTGCTCTTTTGCTGAGCAAAGAGCTCTGCCAATACAGCAGCGTCAATACCAGGAATTGGCACAAATGAACCGGCACGAAACACGATAATTGCGCCAATCACGAACAGGAGGCGAGCTTTCAATTCAGAAAGTCCACCTTTCGCGCTTTTTAAATCAAGTCCTGGTTTTGCCATCGACCTATTATTCCTCGATATTCTCGATCTTACCGCCGGCAGCTTCGATAACTGCGCGTGCACCTTTGGTTACCTTCAGACCTTTTACGGTCACTGGGCGCTCAATGGTACCTGAAAGAACGATTTTCGCAAACTGGATGTTGCGAGTTATTACGTTCGCATCTTTCAGTGCGTTCAGGTCGATAACGTCACCAGTAACTTTTGCCAGTTCGCTCAAGCGAACTTCAGCAGTTACCATAGCGATACGCGAGGTAAAGCCGAACTTAGGCAGACGGATCTTAAGTGGCATTTGACCACCCTCGAAGCCAGGGCGTACACCGCCACCGCTACGAGATTTTTGACCCTTGTGACCGCGACCAGCGGTCTTACCCAAGCCAGAACCAATACCACGGCCTACACGCTTAGGTGCAGACTTAGCGCCTGCTGCTGGAGATAAAGTATTCAGACGCATTGATTAGTCCTCCACCTTTACCATGTAGTAGACCTTATTGATCATACCGCGAACAGCAGGAGTATCTTCCAGCTCAACGGTGTGACCAATACGACGCAGACCAAGACCAGTCAGAGTGGCCTTGTGCTTAGGCAGACGGCCGATAGCACTTTTGGTCTGGGTTACTTTGATAGTTTTAGTAGCCATGGTGCATTACCCCCGAATTTCATCAACATTCAGGCCACGCTTGGCTGCAATCTGCGCTGGTGACTTCATGTGTACCAGAGCGTCAACAGTTGCACGAACGATGTTGATCGGGTTAGTAGAACCGTATGCTTTCGACAGAACGTTGTGAACGCCTGCTACTTCCAATACGGCACGCATTGCGCCACCGGCGATAATACCGGTACCCTCTGAAGCAGGTTGCATGTAAACGCGTGAACCAGAGTGGCGACCCTTCACTGGATGGTGCAGAGTGCCTTCGTTCAGGTTTACAGTAACCATGTTGCGACGGGCTTTTTCCATTGCTTTTTGAATAGCAGCTGGAACTTCACGCGCTTTACCATAGCCGTAGCCGATCTTACCGTTACCATCACCCACTACAGTCAGAGCGGTGAAGCTAAAGATACGACCACCTTTAACTACTTTAGAAACACGATTAACTGCAATCAGCTTTTCTTGCAGATCGTCTTTTTGCTGAGCTTCTAATTTAGCCATTGTTTTACCCCTTAGAACTGGAGGCCAGCTTCACGAGCGGCTTCTGCAAGAGCAGCAACACGACCGTGATACTTGAACCCAGAACGATCGAAAGCAACAACAGTTACGCCTTTTTCGATCGCGCGCTCAGCAATAGCTTTACCTACTGCTTTGGCCGCATCTACGTTACCGGTGTACTTCAGTTGTTCCTTTACTGCTTTCTCAGCAGTAGAGGCAACAGCCAACACCTGAGCTTCAGGGTTGATTACCTGAGCGTAAATGTGACGCGGTGTACGATGTACAACCAGACGGTTGACGCCCAGCTCTTGGATCTTCTTGCGAGCGCGAGTCGCGCGGCGCAAGCGAGATGTTTTCTTATCCATATCGCGTTACCTACTTCTTCTTAGCCTCTTTACGGCGTACTTGTTCGTCATCATAGCGAACACCCTTGCCCTTATAAGGCTCTGGTGGACGATAGCCACGAATTTCAGCCGCAACCTGACCAACCAGCTCTTTATCGATACTTTTCAGTACGATGTCTGTTTGGCTTGGGCATTCAGCTGTAACGCCTGCTGGCAATTGATGAACCAGAGGGTGAGAGAAACCTAAGGTCAGGTCAAGAGCGCTGCCGCTAACTTTGGCACGGTAACCCACGCCAACCAGCTTCAGCTTCTTTTCGAAACCCTGAGAAACACCAACAACCATGTTGTTGATCAGTGCACGAGCAGTACCAGCCTGTGCCCAAGCGTTAGCAACGCCTTCGACAGGAGAGAACTTGATTTCTGCACCTTCAACAACAACGTTAACTGCGCTGTTGATTACTCGAGTCAGACTACCTTTACCGCCTTTAACGGTAATAGTTTGGTCGTTTAAAGTCACCTCTACGCCGGCTGGAATAGATACTGGTGCTTTTGCTACACGAGACATTCCTAGCTCCTTACGCTACGTAGCAGATAACCTCACCACCCATGCCTGCAAGGCGGGCGGCACGATCAGTCATCAGGCCTTTAGAAGTGGACACAATTGCGACACCCAGTCCGCCCATAACCTTTGGCAGCTCGTCTTTACCTTTGTAAATACGAAGACCAGGACGGCTTACGCGCTGGATAGTCTCAACAACAGGTTGGCCCTGGAAATACTTCAGAGTGATTTCCAGTTCAGGCTTAGCGCCTTCTTCTGCTACGGCGTAGTCAGTGATGTAACCTTCATCTTTCAGCAGCTTTGCGATAGCAACTTTCAGTTTGGCAGAAGGCATCTTCACAGATACTTTGTTAGCAGCTTGGCCGTTACGAATACGGGTCAACATATCCGCAATAGGATCTTGCATGCTCATATTAGCTTACTCCGTGACAAGTGCTTACCAGCTGGCCTTACGCAGACCAGGAACTTCACCACGCATGGTTGCTTCACGCAGCTTGATACGGCTCAGGCCGAATTTGCGCAGGAAACCATGAGGGCGGCCAGTTTGATTACAGCGATTGCGTTGACGCGATGCGCTTGAATCACGTGGTAGAGCTTGCAGCTTAAGAACCGCATCCCAACGAGCTTCGTCAGAAGACTCAGGGCTGCTGATGATAGCCTTAAGAGCTGCACGCTTTTCAGCATACTTGGCCACGAGCTTTGCACGTTTTGCTTCACGTGCCTTCATTGACAGTTTTGCCATTTCGCTACCCCTTATTTCTTGAATGGGAAGTTGAAAGCATCAAGCAAAGCGCGACCTTCTTCGTCAGTATTCGCAGAGGTAGTGATAACAATATCCATACCACGAATCTTATCGACTTTATCGTAGTCGATTTCTGGGAAGATGATCTGCTCGCGCACGCCCATCGCGTAGTTACCACGGCCGTCGAACGACTTAGCGCTCAGACCACGGAAGTCACGGATACGAGGGATTGCGATGTCAACTAAACGCTCAAAGAATTCCCACATACGCTCACCGCGCAGGGTCACTTTACAGCCAATAGGGTAGCCTTCACGGATTTTAAAACCAGCAACTGACTTACGAGCTACAGTCACAACTGGTTTTTGGCCGGCAATAGCAGTCATATCACGGACAGCATTTTCCATGATTTTCTTGTCAGCTACGGCTTCGCCAACACCCATGTTCAGGGTGATTTTCTCAATCCGAGGGACTTGCATGACACTGGTATAACCGAACTTTTTAGTCAGTTCAGCAACAACAGTCTCTTTGTATCTATCATGCAGTTTCGCCATCGTTTACTCCAGTTACTTAACGAGTTCACTGTTCGATTTGAAGAAACGGACTTTCTTACCGTCTTCGAATCGGAAACCAACACGATCCGCCTTGCCAGTGACAGGGTTAAAGATCGCAACATTAGATGCTTGAATCGGTGCTTCTTTCTCAACGATACCACCAGTCACACCCAGTTGTGGGTTAGGCTTCTGGTGCTTCTTAACGAGATTGATGCCTTCAACAATTAACTTACCGGTAGTAAGTACACGAGTAACCTTACCGCGCTTACCCTTATCCTTACCGGCCAGTACAATTACTTCGTCTTCACGACGGATTTTTGCTGCCATTTTGAAGCTCCTTACAGTACTTCTGGTGCCAGCGACACAATCTTCATGAATTGCTCAGTACGCAGTTCACGTGTCACAGGTCCAAAGATACGAGTACCAATCGGGGCAAGGTTTGCGTTAAGCAATACCGCTGCATTCCGATCGAAGCGAATGACAGAACCGTCTGGACGACGTACGCCTTTCTTAGTACGGACTACCACCGCGTTATACACATCACCTTTCTTCGCTTTAGCGCGAGGAATGGCTTCTTTAACAGAAACCTTGATGATGTCGCCGATACCGGCATAACGACGATGAGAGCCACCCAAGACCTTAATACACTGAACTCTGCGCGCGCCGCTGTTACATGCGACATCGAGAGTCGATTGCATTTGGATCATTTTAAGTGCTCCGCTATCGTTACTACACAATCCCCACCATGGGGCTAAATAAACACCACTTTTGCCGTTCAAATCGGTCAAAAATGGCGCGCAAGTATAACACCATAAATAGAGGATGGATAGTATTAAAAAACAAACGGCCCCGAAAAGGAGCCGTTTACCAGTTAACCTAATTAAAAATTAGGCCTTGCTTACTACTTCAACCAGGGTCCATGACTTGGTCTTGGACAGAGGGCGACATTCGCGAATAGACACGAAATCACCTTCTTTACACTGGTTTTGTTCGTCATGTGCATGGATCTTAGTAGTACGTTTGATGTACTTACCGTAGATTGGGTGCTTAACTTGACGCTCAACAGCTACAGTGATGGACTTGTCCATCTTGTCGCTGATGACTTTACCCTGCAAAGTACGGATTTTCTCAGACATTATGCACCTGCCTTAGAAGTAATAATGGTCTTAACGCGCGCAATGTTACGGCGCACTTGTTTCAGCTGGTGAGTTTGTGCCAGCTGACCAGTGGCGTGTTGCATACGCAGGTTAAACTGCTCACGCAGCAGACCAAGCAGTTCAGCGTTCAATTCCTCAACGCTCTTTTCTCTCAGTTCGCTCGCTTTCATTACATCACCGTCTTAGTTACGAAGGTAGTCTTGATAGGCAGTTTAGCAGCGGCCAGTGCGAAAGCTTCGCGGGCCAGCTCTTCTGAAACGCCATTCATTTCATAGAGTACCTTACCTGGTTGAATCTGACATACCCAGTATTCAACGTTACCTTTACCTTTACCCATACGCACTTCAAGAGGCTTAGAGGTAATTGGCTTGTCAGGGAAAACCCGGATCCAGATTTTTCCTTGACGCTTAACGTGACGTGTCATTGCACGACGGGCAGATTCGATCTGACGAGCAGTCAAACGGCCGCGGCCAACTGCTTTCAGACCAAATGTACCGAAGCTAACTTCAGTACCGTTCGCCAGACCGCGGTTGCGGCCTTTGAACATTTTGCGAAACTTCATACGTTTAGGTTGCAGCATTGCCGGCTCTCCTATTTACCACGAGGCTTGCGCTTAGGTTGCTGCTTCGGCTCTTCGATCTGAGGCATGATACCGTCCAGAACTTCACCTTTGAAGACCCAAACTTTAATGCCGATCACACCGTATTGAGTGTGACTTTCAGAGGTTGAATAGTCGATGTCAGCACGCAGTGTATGCAGAGGCACACGGCCTTCGCGATACCACTCGGTGCGCGCAATCTCAGCGCCGCCTAAACGGCCACTAACTTCAACTTTGATACCTTTAGCGCCCAGACGCATAGCGTTCTGTACCGCACGCTTCATAGCGCGACGGAACATAACACGACGTTCCAGCTGTTGAGCGATTGAATCGGCAACCAGCTTGGCGTCCAACTCAGGCTTGCGGATCTCAGCGATGTTAATTTGCGCAGGAGTGCCAGTAATTTTGGCAACTTCAGCACGCAGAACCTCAACGTCTTCACCTTTCTTACCGATCACAACACCTGGACGGGCAGTGTGAATGGTAACGCGGATGCTTTTCGCTGGGCGTTCGATAACGATCTTAGATACTGATGCGGCTTTCAGCTTCTCTTCGAGAAACTTACGCACTTCCCAGTCGCCGTGCAGATTAGCAGCGTAGTCTGCTTTATCAGCGTACCAGGTAGAGATCCAAGGCTTAGTGATACCCAGACGGATACCATTAGGATGTACTTTCTGTCCCATTGCTCTCTCCTAGCGATCTGATACAACCACAGTAATGTGGCTGGTACGCTTCATGATACGGTCGGCGCGGCCTTTAGCACGTGGCATGATGCGCTTCATGGTTGGGCCTTCATCAACGAAGACTTTTCCAACTTTCAGTTCATCAATGTCGGCACCTTGATTGTGCTCAGCATTGGCAATGGCTGAATCCAGTACTTTTTTGACCAGTACGGCGGCTTTCTTGGGGCTGAAGGTCAGGATCTCGAGGGCCTTGGAAACAGGCAGACCGCGGATCTGATCAGCTACCAGACGAGCCTTTTGAGGCGACGTACGGGCAAAACGATGTTTAGCTAAAACTTCCATCTTACTCCTCCCGTATTAGCGCTTCTTCGCTTTCTTATCAGCAGCATGGCCGCGATAAGTGCGAGTTGGTGAGAATTCACCAAGCTTGTGGCCGATCATTTCGTCAGTTACGAACACAGGAACGTGCTGACGACCATTATGGACAGCGATGGTCAAACCAATCATGTTTGGAATGATCATAGAGCGACGTGACCAAGTCTTAATAGGCTTCTTGTCACCTGCTTCCACCGCTTTCTCTACCTTCTTCAGCAAGTGCAGGTCAATGAATGGACCTTTCTTGAGAGAACGTGGCATGGCGAATCCTCTTACTATTTATTACGACGACGTACGATGTACTTGTCAGTGCGCTTGTTACTACGGGTCTTGTAACCCTTAGTTGGCACACCCCATGGAGTCACTGGGTGACGACCACCAGAAGTACGGCCTTCACCACCACCATGTGGGTGGTCTACTGGGTTCATTGCAACACCACGAACTGTTGGGCGTACGCCTCTCCAGCGCTTGGCACCAGCTTTACCCAGCTGACGCAGCATGTGCTCGGCGTTACCAACTTCACCCAGAGTCGCGCGGCAATCAACTGGCACTTTGCGCATTTCGCCAGAGCGAAGACGCAGAGTGGCATAAGCGCCATCACGAGCTACAACTTGTACATAAGCACCGGCAGAACGTGCAATTTGAGCACCTTTGCCAGGTTTCATTTCAACAGCGTGAACTACGCTACCAACTGGGATGTTACGCAGTGGCAGGGCGTTACCTGTCTTGATTTCAGCTTCTACGCCAGAAACGATTTTGTCACCAGCCTGCATGCCTTTGGCAGCCAGGATATAGCGACGCTCACCGTCTGCGTACAGTACCAGCGCGATGTGCGCAGTACGGTTTGGATCGTATTCCAGACGCTCAATCTTCGCTGGGATACCATCTTTATCACGTTTGAAGTCAATAAGACGGTAGTGTTGCTTATGACCACCACCAACGTGACGAACAGTGATACGACCAGTGTTGTTACGGCCGCCACTCTTAGATTTTTTCGCCAACAGGCCAGCAAAAGGTTTACCCTTGTGCAGGTCAGTGTTCACCACTTTAACGACGTGGCGACGACCTGGAGAGGTTGGCTTACACTTAATAACTGCCATGAGTAATCTCCTTACGCTTCAGCGCCGACGAAATCGATGTCAGCACCCTCAGCCAGAGTAACATAGGCTTTTTTCCAATCGCTGCGACGACCAGCACGGGCACCGTGACGCTTGGTTTTGCCTTTGTTCACCAGAGTGCGAACTGAATCAACTTCAACTTCAAACAGTTTTTCAACTGCAGCTTTGATCTCTGCTTTAGTGGCGTCGATAGCTACACGGAAAACTACAGTGTTGTTCTTCTCAGCAACCACAGTGCTCTTTTCAGAGATGTGAGGCGCCAGAATAACTTTCAGTAAACGTTCTTCGCGGATCATGCCAGCATCTCCTCGATTTGCTTAACAGCATCAGCAGTTACCAGCACTTTGTCGAACGCGATCAGGCTTACTGGGTCGATACCAGCAACATCACGAACATCAACCTTGTACAGGTTGCGAGCTGCCAAGAACAGGTTCTCGTCAACTTCGGAAGTCACAATCAATACGTCTTCCAGACCCATGTCTTTCAGCTTGGCCTTCAGCTCTTTAGTTTTAGGAGCTTCAACAGCAAACTTTTCAACAACGATCAGACGTTCTTGACGTACCAGCTCGGACAGAATGCTCTTCAGAGCGCCGCGGTACATTTTCTTGTTGACTTTCTGGCTGTGATCCTGGGTTTTAGCAGCGAAAGTTACGCCACCGCCACGCCAGATTGGGCCCTTGACACCACCCGCACGAGCGCGGCCAGTACCTTTTTGGCGCCATGGCTTTTTGCCAGAGCCAGTCACTTCAGCGCGAGTTTTCTGAGCACGAGTGCCCTGACGCGCGTTTGCAGCGTAAGCTACAACTACCTGATGAACCAGTGCTTCATTAAAGTCACGGCCGAAGGTAGTTTCGGAAACTTCAAGAGCGCTTTGCGCGTCTTTCAATACCAATTCCATTACTATCTCCTCAGACCTTAGGCTTTAACGGCAGGCTTGATGATCAGGTCGCCATTGGTAGCGCCTGGAACAGCACCTTTAACCAGCAGCAGGTTACGCTCAGCATCTACACGTACTACGTCCAGATTTTGAGTGGTAACACGCTCAGCACCCATGTGGCCTGACATTTTTTTGCCTTTGAATACGCGACCTGGCGTCTGGTTCTGACCGATAGAACCGTTAGCACGGTGCGCCAATGAGTTACCGTGAGTCATATCCTGGGTACGGAAGTTCCAGCGCTTAACGCCACCTTGGAAACCTTTACCTTTTGATTGACCGGTAACATCTACTTTCGCTACGTCAGCGAAGATATCTACGTTCAGCTCAGCACCAACTTCAATGCCTTCGCCTTCACCGTCTGCCAGACGCATTTCCCACAAACCACGGCCGGCGTCAACGCCCGCTTTGGCAAAGTGACCTGCTTCTGGTTTAGTGATGCGGTTGGCTTTTTTGGCACCAGTAGTAACTTGAAGTGCACGGTAGCCGTCGTTTTCCAGAGTTTTCACCTGAGTAACGCGGTTTGCATTTACTTCAATTACAGTAACAGGGATAGACACGCCATCTTCGGTGAAGATGCGGGTCATACCCACTTTACGACCAATAAGACCGATAGCCATCTCTCAAACCTCTTCTAAGGATCTCAATTAACCCAAGCTAATCTGTACGTCGACACCAGCCGCAAGATCCAGACGCATCAGCGCGTCGACTGTCTTCTCAGTTGGCTCTACGATGTCAACCAAACGCTTGTGAGTACGGATTTCGTATTGGTCACGAGCATCTTTATTAACGTGCGGAGAGATCAAAACGGTATAACGCTCTTTGCGCGTAGGCAGTGGGATAGGACCACGTACCTGGGCGCCAGTACGCTTAGCAGTTTCAACGATTTCCGCAGTAGACTGATCAATCAAACGATGATCAAATCCTTTCAAGCGGATACGGATTCTTTGGTTCTGCATTGACCAGAGCTCCTAAAATGGACACATAAAAAATCACCCTCTAGCCATTTCCTTTCTTGGAAAGACAGAGCGAGATGATTTAACCGTTCGACTCCCAATCGGAGTCGCTGTATTTGTGTTTAGCCCCTAGGGCTAAATCAACTTTGTCGCTTACTCAAGTTAAGCGAGGAGGCTATTATACTCATCCAGTTACGGATTACAAGCCTACTGTCGGAATTATCAACAGCATTAACGCTGTCAAAAAGTGGCGCAGATTATACTGACTTTAGCACTCATTGCCAACCGTTTTTGAACGACTGACAAACGGCCAATAAAAAGGCGACCCTGGGGTCGCCTTTTTACGATAGCTTAGATCAGCAATTAAGCGATGATCTTGGCTACAACACCAGCACCAACTGTACGGCCACCTTCACGGATGGCGAAGCGCAGACCTTCGTCCATCGCGATTGGGCAGATCAGAGTTACTGTCATCTTGATGTTGTCACCTGGCATTACCATCTCTACGCCTTCTGGCAGTTCGATAGTACCGGTCACGTCAGTTGTACGGAAGTAGAACTGTGGACGGTAGCCTTTGAAGAATGGGGTGTGACGACCACCTTCTTCTTTAGACAGGACGTAAACTTCTGATTCGAACTTGGTGTGTGGAGTGATTGAACCAGGCTTAGCCAGTACTTGACCACGCTCTACTTCATCACGCTTGGTACCACGCAGCAGGATACCGCAGTTCTCACCGGCACGACCTTCGTCCAGCAGCTTACGGAACATTTCTACACCAGTACAGGTAGTCTTGGTAGTGTCGTGGATACCCACGATTTCTACTTCATCACCAACTTTGATGATACCGCGCTCTACACGACCTGTTACTACAGTACCGCGACCAGAGATTGAGAATACGTCTTCGATAGGCAGCAGGAATGGCTTATCGATATCACGCTCTGGCTCAGGGATGTAGGTATCCAGTGCTTCAGCCAGTTCGATGATCTTGGCTTCCCACTGAGCATCGCCTTCCAGAGCTTTCAGAGCAGAACCCTGAATTACTGGCAGGTCATCACCTGGGAAATCGTACTCAGACAGCAGTTCACGAACTTCCATCTCTACCAGTTCCAGCAGCTCTTCATCGTCTACCATGTCACACTTGTTCATGAATACGATGATGAAAGGTACACCTACCTGACGAGACAGCAGGATGTGCTCACGAGTCTGTGGCATTGGGCCGTCAGTAGAAGCTACTACCAGGATTGCGCCGTCCATCTGGGCAGCACCGGTGATCATGTTTTTAACATAGTCAGCGTGACCTGGGCAGTCTACGTGGGCGTAGTGACGAGTTGGAGTGTCATACTCGATGTGAGAGGTATTGATGGTAATACCGCGCTCACGCTCTTCTGGAGCGTTATCGATCGCTGCGAAGTCACGCGCCTCACCACCGTAAGTCTTAGACAGTACAGTTGAGATAGCAGCAGTCAGAGTGGTTTTACCATGGTC
>NZ_JBKORJ010000033.1:0-17790 GCF_047314585.1 Shewanella sp. BJSY2023SW005 | reverse complement strand
TCCATCGCGATTGGGCAGATCAGAGTTACTGTCATCTTGATGTTGTCACCTGGCATTACCATCTCTACGCCTTCTGGCAGTTCGATAGTACCGGTCACGTCAGTTGTACGGAAGTAGAACTGTGGACGGTAGCCTTTGAAGAATGGGGTGTGACGACCACCTTCTTCTTTAGACAGGACGTAAACTTCTGATTCGAACTTGGTGTGTGGAGTGATTGAACCAGGCTTAGCCAGTACTTGACCACGCTCTACTTCATCACGCTTGGTACCACGCAGCAGGATACCGCAGTTCTCACCGGCACGACCTTCGTCCAGCAGCTTACGGAACATTTCTACACCAGTACAGGTAGTCTTGGTAGTGTCGTGGATACCCACGATTTCTACTTCATCACCAACTTTGATGATACCGCGCTCTACACGACCTGTTACTACAGTACCGCGACCAGAGATTGAGAATACGTCTTCGATAGGCAGCAGGAATGGCTTATCGATATCACGCTCTGGCTCAGGGATGTAGGTATCCAGTGCTTCAGCCAGTTCGATGATCTTGGCTTCCCACTGAGCATCGCCTTCCAGAGCTTTCAGAGCAGAACCCTGAATTACTGGCAGGTCATCACCTGGGAAATCGTACTCAGACAGCAGTTCACGAACTTCCATCTCTACCAGTTCCAGCAGCTCTTCATCGTCTACCATGTCACACTTGTTCATGAATACGATGATGAAAGGTACACCTACCTGACGAGACAGCAGGATGTGCTCACGAGTCTGTGGCATTGGGCCGTCAGTAGAAGCTACTACCAGGATTGCGCCGTCCATCTGGGCAGCACCGGTGATCATGTTTTTAACATAGTCAGCGTGACCTGGGCAGTCTACGTGGGCGTAGTGACGAGTTGGAGTGTCATACTCGATGTGAGAGGTATTGATGGTAATACCGCGCTCACGCTCTTCTGGAGCGTTATCGATCGCTGCGAAGTCACGCGCCTCACCACCGTAAGTCTTAGACAGTACAGTTGAGATAGCAGCAGTCAGAGTGGTTTTACCATGGTCAACGTGACCAATGGTGCCCACGTTAACGTGGGGCTTGGAACGTTCAAATTTAGCTTTAGACACGATATATTCCTTTCTTTTCAGAAGAGTCCGGCGCTGCCGGACACCATCAATCAAAATAACAGTTAATGCCGTTACCTAAATCAGGTACGAGCTTCGATAACTGCTTTAGCAACGTTTTGCGGCGCTTCAGAGTACTTCAAAAACTCCATGGAGTATGAAGCCCGACCCTGAGTCGCTGAACGCAAATCTGTTGCATAACCAAACATTTCAGCCAAAGGTACCACAGCTCGAATGATCTTGATACCGGCGACGCCGTCATCCATACCTTCGATAAGACCACGACGACGGTTCAGATCACCTACTACGTCACCCATGTAGTCTTCTGGGGTTGTCACTTCAACCTTCATGCAAGGCTCGAG
Source organism: Shewanella sp. BJSY2023SW005 (assembly GCF_047314585.1). NCBI lineage: Bacteria > Pseudomonadati > Pseudomonadota > Gammaproteobacteria > Alteromonadales > Shewanellaceae > Shewanella > Shewanella sp. BJSY2023SW005. The sequence goes on along the minus strand of NZ_JBKORJ010000033.1, from coordinate 16,322 downwards.
CAACACAGGGTTAGCTTGCAGCGCCCCCTTCTTGAAGCCCATAGAACCTGCAACTTTGAACGCCATTTCGTTCGAGTCCACATCATGATATGAACCGTCGAACAGAGTGACCTTCACGTCCAATACAGGGAAGCCGGCGAGAACACCGTTCTTCATCTGTTCTTGGATCCCTTTGTCAACCGCAGGAATGTATTCTCTAGGAACTACACCACCAACGATTTCGTTGACAAACTCATAACCGGCACCCTCTTCACGAGGCTCCAGTTTCAGCCAGACATGACCGAATTGACCACGACCACCAGACTGACGCACAAACTTACCTTCCACTTCCACGGCACTGCGGATAGTTTCACGATAAGCCACCTGAGGTTTACCAACGTTACATTCAACGCTGAACTCACGGCGCATACGGTCGATGATAATGTCCAAGTGTAGCTCACCCATACCTGAAATCAGAGTCTGACCCGACTCCTCGTCAGTCTCAACCCGGAAAGAAGGATCTTCCATTGCCAGCTTCTGCAGCGCAATGCCCATCTTTTCCTGGTCAGCTTTGGAACGAGGTTCCACAGCAATGGTAATAACCGGCTCGGGGAATTCCATCCGCTCCAGAATTACCTTATGGTCTGGGTCACACAGGGTGTCACCGGTTGTCACATCTTTCAGGCCGATAGCAGCAGCTATATCACCTGCGCGCACTTCTTTCAGTTCTTTACGGTCGTTGGCGTGCATCTGCACGATACGACCGATACGCTCACGCTTCTCTTTTACAGAGTTGTAAACGGCTGAACCCGACTCCAGGACACCTGAGTAAACCCGGATAAAGGTCAAAGTACCCACAAATGGGTCTGTTGCGATTTTGAATGCCAACGCAGAGAAAGGTGCATTGTCATCAGAAACACGCTCAACTTCCTGTTCTCTGTCATCGATGCCCTTAATCGCAGGAACATCAACAGGAGCAGGAAGGTATTCAACAACGGCATCGAGAACTGCCTGTACGCCTTTATTTTTAAAGGCACTACCACAGGTAGCCAGCACAATTTCGTTGTTGATAGTACGTTGACGAAGCGCTTTTTTGATCTCTTCTTCTGTGAGCTCACCTTCTTCAAGGTATTTGTCCATCAGCTCATCAGAAGCCTCTGCGGCACTCTCTACCAGGTATTCGCGCATTTCGGTTGCCTTGGCAAGCAAATGCTCTGGGATCTCTTCGTGAGTGAAAGTCAGGCCCTGGTCTTCTTCATTCCAGTTGATGGCTTTCATCTTGATGAGATCGATAACCCCGCTAAAGTTTTCTTCTGTACCAATATTCAATTGAATAGGCACACAAGTTGCACCGAGACGGTTACGGATCTGTCCTACTACGCGATCAAAGTCGGCACCGGCACGGTCCATCTTATTGACGAACACCAGACGGGGGACATGATACTTGTCGGCTTGACGCCATACGGTCTCAGATTGAGGTTCCACACCAGAAGAACCACAAAAGACCACTACGGCACCGTCAAGTACGCGCAGAGAACGCTCTACCTCAATAGTAAAATCGACGTGACCTGGGGTATCGATGATATTGATACGATGCTCAGTAAACTGGGCATCCATACCTCGCCAGAACGTGGTAACAGCCGCAGAGGTAATAGTAATACCCCGCTCCTGCTCCTGAACCATCCAGTCAGTGGTAGACGCACCGTCATGGGTTTCACCCATCTTGTGGTTTACCCCTGTATAGAACAGGACTCGCTCTGTGGTAGTGGTTTTACCTGCGTCAACGTGAGCACAAATACCTATGTTGCGATAACGCTCAATTGGAGTTGTACGAGCCACGATTATACCCTCTTGACTAAGATAAAAATCTTAGCAATGTCAGAGAAAGCGCGGGCAATCCCGCGCCCGATATTACCAACGGTAATGAGCAAACGCTTTGTTGGCTTCTGCCATACGATGCACGTCTTCGCGCTTCTTAACGGCAGTACCTTTGTTTTCGGAAGCGTCCAGCAGTTCACCTGCCAGGCGCAGAGCCATAGATTTTTCACCACGCTTACGAGCAGCTTCAACCAACCAGCGCATCGCCAGTGCGTTACGACGAACTGGGCGAACTTCACATGGAACCTGGTAAGTAGAACCACCAACACGGCGAGACTTAACCTCTACCGCTGGGCGAACGTTTTCCAGGGCTGCTTCAAGGATAACCAGATGCTCTTCGCCTTTCTTATCGGCGACAACATCCAGTGCTTTGTAGATAATTTTTTCAGCAGTCGACTTTTTGCCGTCCTGCATAATGACGTTGATGAACTTAGCCAGCAACTCACTTTGAAACTTTGGATCAGGTAGGATCTTACGTTGTCCTACTACGCGACGTCTTGGCATAACTATTCTCCGTATGCTTCAGGTATTTCCAAAACTGGAATTTATATTTAGCTTGGCCTTACTTAACGGAAAACCATTAAGACTTAGGACGCTTAGCACCGTACTTAGAACGAGCTTGGCGACGTGAAGTCACACCAGCACAGTCCAGGGCGCCACGAACAGTGTGATAACGCACACCAGGTAAGTCTTTAACACGACCACCACGGATCAGGATTACACTGTGTTCCTGCAGGTTGTGGCCTTCACCGCCGATGTACGAAGTTACTTCGAAACCGTTGGTCAGACGCACACGAGCTACTTTACGTAGTGCAGAGTTAGGTTTTTTTGGGGTAGTGGTGTACACACGAGTACAAACACCACGCTTTTGTGGGCACGCGTTCAACGCAGGCACGTTAGTCTTTTCGACTTTAGGTGCGCGAGGCTTACGTACCAACTGGTTTACAGTTGCCATGTATAGCTCCGAATCAGTTGATTTCAACTCAACAATAAGGTGTGAAAAATCTAATCCCACAATAGTGGGACGCGGAATTTTAGAAAGGTAAGGCTTGGCTGTCAAGAAATAGCCAACTTTTGCAGCGTATTCCAATGAAAAAGGCGCCTTTCGGCGCCTTTTATAACATCTATGCTACTTATTCCTGACTACCAGCCAGGTTCAACAGATCGGCCAGGTTCTGTTCGGCTTCGCTGGCGCTGATGCTAGGTGCTTCAGTCGCTACTTCACCGCGAGCCTGGTTACGGTTGTTGTGGTAAGCATAACCGGTACCAGCCGGGATCAGACGACCTACGATCACGTTCTCTTTCAGACCGCGCAGGTTATCACTCTTACCGCCTACTGCCGCTTCGGTCAGTACGCGAGTGGTTTCCTGGAACGAGGCCGCAGAGATGAAGGACTCGGTCGCCAGAGAGGCTTTGGTGATACCCAGCAGTTCGCGTTCGAACTTGGCCGGAATCTTGCCCTGCTCTTCCAGTTCGCGGTTAGCGATCTTGACGCGGGACACCTCAACCTGCTCCCCTTCGAGGAACTCAGAATCACCGGCTTCAGTGATCAGACACTTACGCAGCATCTGGCGAATGATCACCTCGATGTGCTTGTCGTTAATCTTCACACCCTGCAGACGATATACGTCCTGTACTTCATTCACAATGTAGTTGGCTACGTTGTGGATACCGCGCAGACGCAGAATATCGTGAGCAGACTCTGGACCATCGGCGATCACTTCACCACGTTCGACTTTTTCACCTTCGAACACGTTCAGGTTACGCCACTTGGGGATCATCTCTTCGTATGGGTTACCGCCTTCAGCAGGGGTAATGACCAGACGACGCTTACCTTTGGTCTCTTTACCGAAGGAGATGGTACCGCTGATCTCAGCCAGAATCGCCGGCTCTTTTGGCTTACGGGCTTCGAACAGGTCAGCAACCCTTGGCAGACCACCGGTAATATCGCGAGTCTTGGACGATTCCTGAGGAATACGAGCCAGTGCATCACCGACGCTGATCTGAGCATTATCTTCCAGGTTTACGATCGCATTGCTGGGCAGGAAGTACTGCGCAGGTACGTCGGTACCAGGAATGGTCAGGTCATTACCGTTTTCGTCAACCAAACGGATCATTGGACGCATTTCTTTGCCGGCGCTTGGGCGCTGGGCCACATCCAATACCACGATAGAAGACAGACCGGTCAGCTCGTCGGTTTGACGCGAGATGGTGACACCGTCAATCATCTGCTCAAACTTCACATAACCCGCCACCTCAGTGATGATTGGGTGAGTATGTGGATCCCAGTTAGCGATAGTCTGGCCAGCGGTAACTTCGGCGCCTTCCAGCGTTTCCAGCACAGTACCGTAAGGCACCTTGTAGCGCTCTTTCTCACGGCCCAGTTCATCGATAATCGCCAGCTCAGACGAGCGCGATACGATAACCAGCTTGCCATCGCTGTTCTTAACGAACTTGGCGTTATGCAGCTTCAGGTTACCGGCGTTCTTCACCTGAACGTTGTTTTCTGCAGAAGCCCTGGATGCCGCACCACCGATGTGGAAGGTACGCATCGTCAGCTGTGTACCAGGCTCACCGATTGACTGAGCAGCGACAACCCCGATTGCTTCACCTTGGTTGATCAGGTGACCACGGGCCAGGTCACGACCGTAACACTTGGCACAAACACCGAAGTCGGTATCACAGGAGATCACAGAGCGAACTTTAACTTCGTCAACACTGTACTCTTCCAGCTTGTCACACCATGCTTCATCCAGCAGAGTGTTACGTGGCGCCAGGACTTCGTCGGAACCAGGATAGTAAACATCCTCGGCAACAACACGACCCAGTACGCGTTCACGCAGCGGCTCAACCACGTCACCACCTTCAATCAGCGGCTTCATGATCAGACCTTCGTGAGTACCACAGTCATCTTCGATAACAACCAGATCCTGGGCAACATCCACCAGACGACGAGTCAGGTAACCTGAGTTTGCTGTCTTAAGTGCGGTATCCGCCAGACCCTTACGAGCACCGTGGGTTGAAATAAAGTACTGCAGTACGTTCAGACCTTCACGGAAGTTCGCCACGATGGGCGTTTCGATGATAGAGCCGTCTGGCTTGGCCATCAGACCACGCATACCCGCCAACTGACGGATCTGAGCGGCACTACCACGAGCGCCTGAGTCGGCCATCATGTAGATGCTGTTGAAGGAAGCCTGTTTCTCTTCTTCACCGTCGCGGTTGATAACCACTTCGGAAGACAGGTTTTCCATCATCGCCTTGGAGACTTTCTCGTTGGCGCTGGCCCAGATATCGATAACCTTGTTGTAACGCTCACCGGCAGTAACCAGACCAGACTGGAACTGCTCCTGGATTTCCAGAACTTCGGCTTCTGCGTCGGCAACCAGCTTGTACTTGGCTTCCGGGATTTCCATATCGTTGATACCGACAGAGGCACCAGAGATAGTGGCGTATTGGAAACCTGTGTACATCAGTTGGTCAGCAAAGATAACAGTATCTTTCAGACCCAGCTGACGGTAGCAGGTGTTCAGCAAACGGGAGATCTGCTTCTTGCCCATGTTCTGGTTAACCAGATCAAAAGACATACCGGCTGGCAGGATCAGTGACAACAGAGCACGACCTACTGTGGTGTCGACAATGCGGCGCTGTTGGGTGCGCTCACCGTTCTCATCGATATGAGTTTCGGTGATACGAACTTTAACCCGGGCGTGCAGCTCGGCGGCACCTGTGCGATAGGCTTTTTCGGCTTCGGCAACAGACTCAAAGGCCATACCTTCACCGCGGCCATTTACGCGCTCACGGCTCATGTAGTACAGACCCAGTACCACGTCCTGAGAAGGAGTGATAACCGGCTCACCGTTGGCAGGTGACAAAATGTTGTTGGTTGACATCATCAACGCACGGGCTTCCAGCTGGGCTTCCAGCGTCAGAGGCACGTGTACCGCCATTTGGTCACCGTCGAAGTCGGCGTTATAGGCCGCACACACCAGTGGGTGCAGTTGAATCGCTTTACCTTCGATCAGTACAGGTTCGAACGCCTGGATACCCAAACGGTGCAGTGTTGGTGCACGGTTCAGCATCACAGGGTGTTCGCGGATCACTTCATCCAGTACGTCCCAAACCTCGGCAACTTCACGCTCAACCATCTTCTTGGCGGCTTTGATGGTAGTGGCCAGGCCACGACCTTCCAGCTTGCCGTAGATGAATGGTTTGAATAGTTCCAGCGCCATTTTCTTCGGCAGACCACACTGGTGCAGACGCAGAGTTGGGCCCACGGTAATTACCGAACGGCCTGAGTAGTCAACACGCTTACCCAGCAGGTTTTGACGGAAACGACCTTGCTTACCCTTGATCATGTCGGCCAAGGACTTTAGAGGACGCTTGTTGGAACCGGTAATGGCACGACCGCGACGACCGTTATCCAGCAGGGCATCAACAGATTCCTGCAGCATACGCTTTTCGTTGCGAACTATGATATCCGGAGCAGCCAGATCCAGCAGACGCTTCAAACGGTTGTTACGGTTGATCACGCGGCGATACAGATCGTTCAGATCTGAAGTCGCGAAACGGCCGCCGTCCAGTGGAACCAGAGGACGCAAATCAGGTGGCAGAACCGGCAGCACCTTGAGGATCATCCACTCTGGCTTGTTGCCTGAATGGTAGAAGGCCTCAACCAGCTTCAAACGCTTGGTGACTTTCTTGCGACGGGTCTCAGAGTTGATAGATGGCAGCTCTTCGCGCATCTGCTCAACTTCTTTCTCCAGATCGATAGCGCGCAGCAGTTCCAGAACCGCTTCGGCACCCATCTTGGCTTCAAACTCGTCACCATACTCTTCCAGCGCATCCAGGTAGGTTTCTTCGGTCAGCATTTGACCGCGCTCCAGGCTGGTCATGCCTGGCTCGATAACCACATAAGATTCGAAGTAGAGTACCCGCTCAATATCACGCAGAGTCATGTCCAGCATCAGACCGATACGGGATGGCAGTGACTTGAGGAACCAGATGTGGGCAACTGGGCTGGCCAGTTCGATGTGGCCCATACGCTCACGACGTACTTTGGTCTGGGTCACTTCAACGCCACACTTCTCACAGATCACACCGCGGTGCTTGAGACGCTTGTACTTACCGCACAGACACTCGTAATCTTTGACCGGGCCAAAGATACGGGCACAGAACAGGCCTTCACGCTCAGGCTTGAATGTACGGTAGTTGATGGTTTCAGGCTTCTTAACTTCACCAAATGACCAAGAACGGATCAGATCAGGCGACGCCAGGCCGATCTTGATGCCTTCAAATTCTTCAGTCTTGCTTTGCTGTTTCAGAAACTTTAATAAGTCTTTCACGTTTCTCTCCTGAAGGAGTTAAACCCGGTGCCCCGCTCTCGCGGAGCACCAATTCGTTGCCAAACGCAGGCTTTAAACCGCGTCTTACTCTTGATCCAACTCGATGTTGATACCGAGAGAACGGATCTCCTTCAGCAATACGTTGAAGGACTCTGGCATTCCTGGCTGCATCTGATGGTTACCGTCAACGATGTTCTTGTACATCTGAGTACGACCGTTAACGTCATCCGATTTCACTGTGAGCATTTCCTGCAGAGTATACGCAGCACCGTATGCCTCCAGGGCCCACACTTCCATCTCACCGAAACGCTGACCACCGAACTGAGCTTTACCGCCCAGAGGTTGCTGAGTAACCAAGCTGTACGAACCGGTAGAACGGGCGTGCATCTTGTCATCAACCAAGTGGTTCAGTTTGAGCATGTACATGTAACCTACGGTCACAGGACGCTCGAACTGGTTACCGGTACGACCATCAAACAGATTCAGCTGACCAGAAGTCGGCAGACCTGCGAGCTCAAGCATCTGCTTGATCTCTTTCTCTTTGGCACCGTCGAAGGCTGGGGTTGCCGTTGGCAGACCATCCTTCAGGTGTTTGGCCAGACGCAGAACTTCATCATCGGTAAATGAATCGATATCCACGCGCTGCTTCACTTCATCGCCCAGTTCATAGACCTGTTTGATGTAGCCACGCAGTTCGGCCAGCTCACGCTGTTCTTCCAGCATGGCATTGATGCGATTACCAATACCTTTAGCCGCAGCACCCAAGTGAACTTCCAGTACCTGACCTATGTTCATCCGCGAAGGTACACCCAGAGGGTTCAGTACGATGTCGACAGGGTTACCCTGCTCGTCGTATGGCATATCTTCGATAGGACAGATCTTGGAAATCACACCCTTGTTACCGTGACGACCGGCCATCTTGTCACCAGGCTGGATGGTACGCTTAACCGCCAGGTAAACCTTAACGATCTTCAGGACGCCTGGAGCCAGATCATCACCTTGGGTGATCTTGCGACGCTTAACTTCGAACTTCTTGTCAAAGTCGGCTTTCAGCTCTTCGTGCTGTTCAGCCAGCTGTTCCAGTTCGGTTTGCTTGGCTTCATCATCGATAACCTGAACCAATACGTCTTTGCGTGGCAGTTCGGCCAGTTTGGCTTCACTGAAACCGGCGCTCAGCAGCAGGTTACGGGCACGGCTCAGTACACCCTCTTCGAGGATCTTGAACTCTTCAGTCAGGTCCTTACGGGCTTGAGCAATGTGCATCTCTTCGATTTCGATGGCGCGCTTGTCTTTTTCAACACCGTCACGGGTGAAGACTTGCACGTCGATAACTGTACCCTTCACTGAGTTAGGTACACGCAGAGAGCTGTCTTTAACGTCAGACGCTTTCTCACCGAAAATAGCCCGCAGCAGTTTCTCTTCCGGAGTCAGCTGAGTTTCACCCTTAGGCGTTACCTTACCAACCAGAATGTCACCGCCTTTTACTTCGGCGCCGATGTAAACGATACCGGATTCATCCAGCTTGCTCAGTGCAGACTCACCTACGTTAGGGATGTCAGCAGTGATCTCTTCGCTACCCAGCTTGGTGTCACGGGCAATACAGGACAGTTCCTGAATGTGGATAGTCGTGAAACGGTCTTCCTGCGCTACGCGCTCGGAAATAAGGATGGAATCCTCAAAGTTGTAACCGTTCCATGGCATGAAGGCCACGCGCATGTTCTGACCCAGAGCCAGGTCGCCCAAGTCGGTTGACGGACCATCGGCCAGAACGTCACCACGCACCACAGGCTCACCTACGCTACAGCATGGACGCTGGTTGATGCAGGTGTTCTGGTTGGAACGGGTGTACTTGGTCAGGTTGTAGATATCGATACCGGCTTCGCCTGGGCGCAGCTCATCTTCGTTAACCTTAACCACGATGCGGCTGGCATCAACATAGTCGATCACACCGCCACGCTTGGCAGCCACAACCACGCCTGAGTCAACAGCCAGTGTACGTTCAATACCTGTACCCACCAGAGGCTTCTCTGACTTGAGTGTTGGTACTGCCTGACGTTGCATGTTTGCACCCATCAATGCACGGTTAGCGTCGTCGTGCTCAAGGAATGGGATCAAAGATGCCGCCACAGAGATGATCTGCTGTGGAGATACGTCCATATACTGGATATCGGAAGCGCGCATAAAGGTAGATTCACCCTTGTGGCGACAGGCAACCTGCTCTTCCACAATGCGACCTTCGTTGTCGAGCTCGATGTTGGCCTGTGCAATCACATAGCGGCCTTCTTCGATGGCTGACAGATATTCCACTTCATCGGTAACCACACTGTCGATCACCTTACGATAAGGTGTTTCCAGGAAGCCGTATGAGTTGGTACGGGCAAAGGTAGACAGTGAGTTGATCAGACCAATGTTTGGACCTTCAGGGGTCTCAATTGGACACAGACGACCATAGTGAGTTGGGTGCACGTCTCGAACTTCGAAGCCGGCACGCTCACGGGTCAGACCGCCAGGACCAAGAGCCGAAATACGGCGCTTGTGAGTCACTTCTGACAGTGGGTTGTTCTGATCCATAAACTGCGACAGCTGAGAAGAACCGAAGAACTCTTTCACTGCAGCAGAGATTGGCTTGGCGTTGATCAGATCCTGAGGCATCAGCTCGTTCAGATCGCCCAGAGACAGACGTTCACGTACAGCGCGCTCAACACGTACCAGACCGACACGGAACTGGTTCTCGGCCATTTCGCCAACGCTACGGATACGACGGTTACCCAGGTGGTCGATATCATCGACTTCATCAAAACCGTTACGGATTTCGATGATCTTCTTCATTACGGCAACTATGTCTTCTTTGGTCAGTACACCGGTCCCCTCGTTCTCGTCGATTTCGAGACGACGGTTGAACTTCATCCGGCCCACTTTAGATAGGTCATAGCGCTCTTCGCTGAAGAACAGGTTCTGGAACAGAGCTTCGGCGGCATCCTTGGTTGGTGGCTCGCCAGGACGCATCATGCGATAGATTTCAACCAGCGCTTCCAAACGGTTGGTGGTTGAGTCAATACGCAGAGTGTCAGAGATGTAAGCACCGTGATCCAGCTCGTTGATGTACAGGGTGCTGACCTCTTTGATACCGGCCAGTGACAGATTGGCCAGGTCTTCCAGGCTGATCTCGTTGTTGGCGGTAACCAGTACTTCACCTGTGTCAGGATCGATATAGTCCTGAGCCGCCACTTTACCCACTATGTACTCAACCGGGACTTCCAGTTCAGTAGTGTTGGTTTTTTCCAGTTGGCGGATATGACGGGCAGTGATACGACGGCCCTTCTCTACCAGCACAGTGCCTTCTGAATCCTTGATGTCATAGCTGGCAGTTTCGCCACGCAGACGCTCAGGAACCAGTGTCATGACCAGAGAATCTTTCTTGATCTTGAAGTCGACACGCTCAAAGAAGATGTCGAGGATATCCTGAGTAGAATATTCCAGGGCACGCAGAATGATGCTGGCAGGCAGCTTACGGCGACGGTCGATACGTACAAACAACGCATCTTTAGGGTCGAACTCGAAGTCGAGCCATGAACCGCGGTAAGGAATAATACGCGCGTTATACAGCACTTTACCTGAAGAGTGTGTCTTACCACGGTCGTGGTCGAAGAACACACCTGGGCTACGGTGCAACTGAGATACGATAACACGCTCAGTACCATTGATAACAAAGGTACCGTTTTCAGTCATCAGAGGGATATCCCCCATGTAGACTTCTTGTTCTTTAATATCTTTTACAGTGCCGGCGGCAGCTTCACGATCATACAGCACCATGCGCAGCTTAACGCGCAGTGGAGCGGAGTATGTCACACCGCGGATTTGACACTCTTTCACATCAAAAACAGGCTCGCCCAGCTTATAGCTGACGTACTGCAGTTCTGAATTACCAGAAAAGCTCTTGATGGGAAAAACGCTACGGAAGGCGGCCTCTAGGCCACGCTCACCGGTAGGGTCTTGATCGGTGAACTTCTTAAAAGAGTCTAACTGAATCGACAACAGATAAGGGATGTCCAACACCTGTGGACGCTTACCGAAGTCTTTGCGAATACGCTTCTTTTCAGAATAGGAGTAAACCATGGGTTTCCTCTGCTTGCGAGATGTGACCAAGACTGAATCAACACAGTTAATCCAGCACGTTTGCCCATCACCGTTGATGGCAAGAACCTAACCAATAATCACTGCTAGGGACTGCAAAATCTGGCGACAAACGGTGAAAAAAATCGCCAACGCTTACAGCGCAAAAAAGGCCGACGGTCAAAAAACCGCCAGCCTCCACCCAATTGGCTTGGGTGATTGTAAGTCAGTATGACTTACTTGATCTCTACTTGAGCACCAGCTTCTTCGAGTTCTTTCTTCAGAGCTTCAGCTTCTTCTTTAGAGACAGCTTCTTTAACAGCTACTGGAGCAGATTCAGCCATAGCTTTGGCTTCTTTCAGACCCAGACCTGTGGCACCACGTACAGCCTTGATCACAGCAACTTTGTTGTCACCGTGAGAAGTCATAACTACGTCGAACTCGGTTTTCTCTTCAGCAGCAGCAGCTTCACCAGCGCCGCCAGCAACTACTGCGGCAGCAGCAGATACGCCGAACTTCTCTTCCATAGCTTCGATCAGTTCAACAACTTCCATTACAGACATAGCTGCAAAGGCTTCAAGGATTTGGTCTTTAGTGATAGACATAACAAATGTTTCCTATTGTTCTGAATTCAATTCTGTTAAGCAGCCAGCTTGAGATTAAGCGGCTTCTTGTTTTTGATCGCGCAGAGCGGCCAGAGTACGAACGAACTTGCCAGCAGATGCTTCTTTCATAGTCATCATCAGCTGTGCCAGTGCTTCTTCGTAAGTTGGCAGTTTTGCCAAACGATCAATGTCAGCTGCAGGGATGAATTCCCCTTCATAAGCTGCACCTTTAACTTCGAAAGCGGCTTGCTCTTTAGCAAAGTCTTTTAACAGACGAGCTGCAGCACCTGGGTGCTCGTTAGAGAAAGCGATCAAAGTTGGGCCAGAGAACACCTCTGTCAGACACTCAAAAGCAGTGCCTTCAACTGCGCGGCGAGCCAGAGTGTTACGTACAACACGTACATACACACCGTTTGCGCGAGCAGTCTTACGCAGAACTGTCATAGCACCTACAGTTACACCGCGTGAATCGGCGACAACTGCAGAAAGCGCACCTTTGGCAGCTTCGTTGACTTCAGCAACAATCGCTTTTTTGTCTTCGAGTCTTAATGCCATTGGCTTTACTCCTGGATTCTACCTGGGGAATCCCCCCAGTGTTTACCATACTGAATACAAACGTACTCAGTTACTTACGGTGCAGATAATCCAGCAGAAATAAATCTATCTGGGGCCTGACACCGTCTACGCAGGAAATTAAGTATCCCAGACGGTCAACACCTGCGGTCTTGGACGGAAACCCATCTGAGTGTAAACACTCGTCATAGGTTCCAACCCACAAAAGTGCGCGCATTATAGGCTAACGCGCGCATTTTGTAAAATTAGTTAGCAGTGTCCAGAGTGTTCTGGTCAACAGCTACACCTGCACCCATAGTGGTGGAGATGCTTACCTTCTTCACGTACTGGCCTTTGGCTGCAGCAGGCTTGGCCTTCTTCAGTGCAGTCAGCAGTGCTTCCAGGTTTTCTTTCAGTTGAGCGGTTTCGAAGTCCACTTTACCGATAGTAGTGTGGATGATACCGTTCTTGTCGTTACGGTAACGAACCTGACCAGCCTTGGCGTTCTTAACAGCTTCGGCAACGTTAGGAGTTACAGTACCGGTTTTAGGGTTAGGCATCAGGCCGCGTGGGCCCAGGATTTGACCCAGCATACCAACAACGCGCATTGCATCAGGAGATGCGATAACTACGTCGAAGTTCATTTCGCCGGCTTTCACCTGCTCAGCCAGATCTTCCATACCTACCAGTTCAGCACCAGCTTCTTTCGCAGCTTCGGCATTGGCACCTTGAGTGAATACAGCAACACGTACTTCACGACCAGTACCGTGTGGCAGCACAGTGGCACCACGAACGTTTTGGTCAGATTTACGAGGATCAACACCCAGGTTAACGGCAACGTCTACGCTCTCAACGAACTTGGCAGTAGCCAGTTCTTTCAGCAGAGCTACAGCTTCGTTGATGTCGTATGCTTTGGTTACGTCCACTTTTTCGCGGATGGTGCGCATGCGCTTAGTCAGCTTTGCCATTATATTAGTCCTCTACTACCAAACCCATGGAACGCGCAGTACCTTCGATTGAGCGAGTCATCGCTTCAATGTCAGCACCAGTCATATCGGTTGCCTTGGTTTCAGCAATTTCCTGAACCTGGCTACGCTTGATAGTACCCACTTTCTGAGTGTTAGGACGAGCAGAACCTGACTTCAGACCAGCGGCTTTCTTCAGCAAGAAGGCTGCAGGTGGAGTCTTGGTTTCGAAAGTGAATGAGCGATCGTTGTAAACAGTGATCACTACTGGAATTGGCATACCTTTTTCGAACTTTTCAGTACGAGCGTTGAATGCTTTACAGAATTCCATGATGTTCACACCTTTTTGACCCAGAGCTGGACCAACTGGTGGAGACGGGTTTGCAGCACCGGCTGCTACTTGCAGCTTGATGTAAGCTTCAATTTTCTTTGCCATCTGACATTTCCTCAGTTTGGGTTCAAACGCTCAGGCGACATGCCTTGAGCTCCCCGAAAACAACGGGTGCGGATTATATAGAAATCCGCACCCGTTGCCAAACGGATTTTGTATTTTATTTAATCAGGATTTCTCTACCTGATTAAAGTCCAACTCAACCGGAGTCGAACGACCGAAGATCATCACAGACACCTTAACGCGGTTCTTGTCATAATCCACTTCTTCAACAGTACCATTGAAGTCGGCAAACGGACCATCGGTAACTCGAACCACTTCGCCGGGTTCGAACATAACGCGATGAGTCGGAGAATCTGTAGTCTCCTGCAGACGACGCAGGATAGCCTCGGCTTCTTTATCGGAAATAGGAGCAGGACGATCTGAAGTGCCGCCGATAAAGCCCATCACACGTGGGATGCTTTTCACCAAGTGCCAGCTTTGATCGTTCATTTCCATCTGTACCAGCACATAGCCGGGGAAGAACTTGCGCTCACTCTTGCGGCGTTGGCCGGCACGCATTTCCACAACTTCTTCGGTCGGAACCAGGACTTCGCCGAAGAACTCTTCCATACCGTGCATTTTGATGTGTTCAAGCAGAGACTTACATACACGGCCTTCATAACCGGAAAAAGCCTGAACCACATACCATCTTTTCTTAGCTTCTTTAGCTTCAGTCATTCTAGTGCCTATACGCCAGTAATAAAGTTGACAATGCGCAGCAATACCGCATCCAGTCCCCAGAGAATCAAGGCCAGGATACCTGTCGCAGCCAGTACGATAAAGGTGGTATTCAACGCCTCTTGACGAGTCGGCCATACGACTTTGCGTACTTCAATTTGAGACTCACGGGCAAAGGCCAATGCTTGCTTACCCTTAACAGTTTGCAGAGCAATAAATCCAGCAATAGCAAATACAACAACCACACCCGCAGCGCGGATTGGCAGAGTGATGATTTCACTGTTGTTGTACATCTGGTTGCCAACGATAGCCACTACCACCAGTAGTATAGCTATTACCCACTTTACGATATCCAGAGAGTTGCCCTGGTTTTCAGTATTTGTTGTCATCGGTTAATTCCGTTACTCATTACGACCTGAGCCAAGGGACAGCTGAGTAAGTTTAAGGCTTAAATCAGCGCCAGCCCGCTTTCGAACTCGCCCCTGACGAGAATTCTCCGGCTCAGGGCACAAAAATCGGCCATAGATTGTATTCTTAATCAGCTTTGTTATCAAGGATACACAGGGCGAAACCAAGAGAAAGCCTGACACTTTACGCCAGCAAGCAAAAAAGGAAGCCGAAGCTTCCTTTCTCAAAGTAACCTGTCTCGCAATTAAGCGATGATCTTGGCTACAACACCAGCACCAACTGTACGGCCACCTTCACGGATGGCGAAGCGCAGACCTTCATCCATCGCGATTGGGCAGATCAGAGTTACTGTCATCTTGATGTTGTCACCTGGCATTACCATCTCTACGCCTTCTGGCAGTTCGATAGTACCGGTCACGTCAGTTGTACGGAAGTAGAACTGTGGACGGTAGCCTTTGAAGAATGGGGTGTGACGACCACCTTCTTCTTTAGACAGGACGTAAACTTCTGATTCGAACTTGGTGTGTGGAGTGATTGAACCAGGCTTAGCCAGTACTTGACCACGCTCTACTTCATCACGCTTGGTACCACGCAGCAGGATACCGCAGTTCTCACCGGCACGACCTTCGTCCAGCAGCTTACGGAACATTTCTACACCAGTACAGGTAGTCTTGGTAGTGTCGTGGATACCCACGATTTCTACTTCATCACCAACTTTGATGATACCGCGCTCTACACGACCTGTTACTACAGTACCGCGACCAGAGATTGAGAATACGTCTTCGATAGGCAGCAGGAATGGCTTATCGATATCACGCTCTGGCTCAGGGATGTAGGTATCCAGTGCTTCAGCCAGTTCGATGATCTTGGCTTCCCACTGAGCATCGCCTTCCAGAGCTTTCAGAGCAGAACCCTGAATTACTGGCAGGTCATCACCTGGGAAATCGTACTCAGACAGCAGTTCACGAACTTCCATCTCTACCAGTTCCAGCAGCTCTTCATCGTCTACCATGTCACACTTGTTCATGAATACGATGATGAAAGGTACACCTACCTGACGAGACAGCAGGATGTGCTCACGAGTCTGTGGCATTGGGCCGTCAGTAGAAGCTACTACCAGGATTGCGCCGTCCATCTGGGCAGCACCGGTGATCATGTTTTTAACATAGTCAGCGTGACCTGGGCAGTCTACGTGGGCGTAGTGACGAGTTGGAGTGTCATACTCGATGTGAGAGGTATTGATGGTAATACCGCGCTCACGCTCTTCTGGAGCGTTATCGATCGCTGCGAAGTCACGCGCCTCACCACCGTAAGTCTTAGACAGTACAGTTGAGATAGCAGCAGTCAGAGTGGTTTTACCATGGTC
>NZ_JBKORJ010000032.1:0-6918 GCF_047314585.1 Shewanella sp. BJSY2023SW005 | reverse complement strand
AAGGGGATGAAGTGGTTGATGCCATGCTTCCAGGAAAATCTTCTAAGCTTCAGGTTAGCAGGAATCGTACCCCAAACCGACACAGGTGGTCGGGTAGAGAATACCAAGGCGCTTGAGAGAACTCGGCTGAAGGAACTAGGCAAAATGGTACCGTAACTTCGGGAGAAGGTACGCTCCTGTTGGTGACGAGACTTGCTCTCAGAGCTGACGGGAGTCGCAGATACCAGGTGGCTGCAACTGTTTATCAAAAACACAGCACTGTGCAAAATCGCAAGATGACGTATACGGTGTGACGCCTGCCCGGTGCCGGAAGGTTAATTGATTGGGTTATCTTCGGAGAAGCTCATGATCGAAGCCCCGGTAAACGGCGGCCGTAACTATAACGGTCCTAAGGTAGCGAAATTCCTTGTCGGGTAAGTTCCGACCTGCACGAATGGCGTAATGATGGCCACGCTGTCTCCAGCCGAGACTCAGTGAAGTTGAAATTGCGGTGAAGATGCCGTATACCCGCGGCTAGACGGAAAGACCCCGTGAACCTTTACTATAGCTTGGCACTGAACATTGACCCTACATGTGTAGGATAGGTGGGAGACTATGAAGATGAGACGCCAGTCTTGTTGGAGTCAACCTTGAAATACCACCCTTGTAGTGTTGATGTTCTAACCTGGGCCCCTAATCGGGGTTAGGGACAGTGCCTGGTGGGTAGTTTGACTGGGGCGGTCTCCTCCCAAAGAGTAACGGAGGAGCACGAAGGTTGGCTAAGTACGGTCGGACATCGTACGGTTAGTGTAATGGCATAAGCCAGCTTAACTGCGAGACAGACACGTCGAGCAGGTGCGAAAGCAGGTCATAGTGATCCGGTGGTTCTGAATGGAAGGGCCATCGCTCAACGGATAAAAGGTACTCCGGGGATAACAGGCTGATACCGCCCAAGAGTTCATATCGACGGCGGTGTTTGGCACCTCGATGTCGGCTCATCACATCCTGGGGCTGAAGTCGGTCCCAAGGGTATGGCTGTTCGCCATTTAAAGTGGTACGCGAGCTGGGTTCAGAACGTCGTGAGACAGTTCGGTCCCTATCTGCCGTGGGCGTTGGATGATTGAGGGGAGCTGCTCCTAGTACGAGAGGACCGGAGTGGACGAACCGCTGGTGTTCGGGTTGTCATGCCAATGGCATTGCCCGGTAGCTACGTTCGGAATCGATAACCGCTGAAAGCATCTAAGCGGGAAGCGAGCCCCAAGATGAGTCATCCCTAGGGCCTAGAGCCCTCTGAAGAGCCGTTCGAGACCAGGACGTTGATAGGCAGGGTGTGTAAGCGTTGCGAGGCGTTGAGCTAACCTGTACTAATGACTCGAGAGGCTTAACCATACAACCCAGATGGGTTTTACGGACTTGAAGAAGTTAGATACTTGATTGAAGTTTGAACTCAGGCTCTGAAGAAGAGCACAGCTTTCTGAATTGAAGAATAAAGGTTAATGACGCAGGTAATTGTTTGGCTGACAAAGCCGTGACGAGCGAGCCGCGCAGTGTACTGAAGTACATGAGCAGCGTAGCGAGGAAACAATACCGTCAGACGGACAATTAACCAGTAAGAATATGTCTGGTGACAATAGCATTGTGGTCCCACCTGATCCCATCCCGAACTCAGAAGTGAAACGCAATCGCGCCGATGGTAGTGTGGGGTCTCCCCATGTGAGAGTAGGTCATCGCCAGACGCCTAATAAAATGAAAATCCCCAGCACTTTGTGTTGGGGATTTTTCGTTTTAATTGCATTTTGAAATGTCCACTCTCACATGGGGAAGATAAAGAGTCCGAACGTAGTGAGGCACAATCCCATGTGGAGTAGGGTGAGGTTGTCGCGTTTATCAAACTCAGTTTGATGCGCCAGACGAACGCGGAGAGCTTGCTCGAAGCTGGCCATCGCCAGACGCCCAATTAAGTAGAGAAGCCACCTGAATAAGGTGGCTTTTTTGCGTTTAGGGCCTGTGAGATTTGCCTTAATCCAGCTTTGATTCGGTAGCAGCCGAGTAGCTTGCCGCTGGATACATATAAACCCATACACGCCTTTAACTAACCGTTATTCGCTTATGGGTGTTTTACGGCTGAAATAGCAGGCTAATCCCGTTACAATGCTGCTTTTATTTGCAGTGAAAGCTTTAGATGCCAACTCTAGTCCACTCCCTTAAATTTTTGAACACTTTTGGAATCGACTGTTGCTGTCGGGAACTCATCAGAGTGAGTTCTACCACGGAGCTTGTCCAGGCTTGCATGCAGCATAAGGGCGATGAGACCCCTATGCTGATCCTCGGTGGTGGCAGTAATCTATTGCTGCTTGAAGATTATCAAGGGACAGTGATTCAAATCGGTACCAAGGGAATCGATGTCTGTGAGGATCAAGAGCATTTTTATCTAAAGGTTGCCGCCGGTGAAAACTGGCACGATTTGGTTTGCGAAACGCTTAAGCTGGGGATGCCGGGGCTTGAGAATATGGCTCTGATCCCGGGGACAGTTGGTGCAGCGCCTATTCAAAACATAGGCGCCTATGGAATTGAGCTGTGTCAGTTGTGTGACTGGGTCGAGTATCTAGACCTGCAGACCGGCGCGCTAACTCGTCTCGAGGCCGCTGATTGTGATTTTGGCTATCGTGAGTCAATTTTCAAAAATGAGCTCAAGGGTAAGGCTGTGATCACCTCTGTCGGCTTGAAATTGCCTAAAGCCTGGCAGCCCAAACTGAGTTATGGGCCGTTGCAGTCGCTTGCTGAAGAGACAGAGGTGACCGCGACCATGATTTTTGAGCGGGTATGTCAGGTTCGTCAGGAAAAACTGCCGGATCCTGTAGTGCTTGGCAATGCCGGCAGCTTTTTCAAGAATCCTGTGGTTGCTGCTGCCGACTATCTTAAGTTGGCCGAACGCTTTCCTGATTTGGTGGGTTATGCTCAGCAGGATGGTACTGTTAAGTTGGCCGCAGGCTGGCTTATCGATAAGGCAGGTTTGAAAGGTTTCCAGATGGGAGCGGCAGCAGTCCATGATAAGCAAGCCCTGGTTCTGGTGAATAAAGGTGGCGCCAAGGGTAAGGATGTGGCTAATTTGGCGCGGGAAATTATCAGGCAAGTGCAAGCGCGCTTCGGTGTAGAATTGCAGCCCGAACCGCGAATTTTTGCGGCAACAGGAGAGAGGAGTCTCTGACGATGACCGAACAGTGGAAGCGCAAGCGGGAAATATTACAGCTGTTGCAGCAGGGGGAGTTTGTCTCCGGCGAAAAGCTGGCCGAACAGCTCGGTATCAGCCGTACGGCTGTCAGCAAACATATCAGTGCCTTGACTGCCTTCGGGATCGATATCTTCAGCGTGAAAGGTAAAGGCTATAAGTTGGCGAGAAGCCTGCACCTTATTGATAAGCCGCGTTTGCTTTCCGCTATAGATAACCGTTGTTTCTACTTTGATGAACTCGGTGGTACCAATACATTCCTGCTCAACCATGTCGATGAATTGAGTAATGGCGATCTCTGTATTGCCGAGTACCAATCGGCCGGACGAGGGCGTAGAGGACGCCAGTGGGTGTCGCCCTACGGCAGTCACCTCTATTTCTCTATGTACTGGCAGTTCTCTCAAGGCCTTTCTCAGGCGATGGGCTTGAGTCTGGTGGTTGCCTGTTCACTGGTTAGTGTGTTGGAGTCTTTCGGTATTGCCGGTTTGGGAGTGAAGTGGCCCAACGATATCTATCTCGATGGCCGTAAACTTGCCGGTGTGCTGATTGAAATGAGTGGTACTGCCGACAGCGAATGCGATCTGGTGATCGGGATAGGCTTGAATATGGCTATGCCAGCTGAACTGGGTGAACAACTGGATCAACCCTGGAGCGATCTCAGTGGGCTTGAATCTATGCCGGACAAGACTGAGTTGGCTATCAATCTCCACCGACAGCTATTGAAAGATCTCAAGCTGTTTGAAACCCAAGGCTTGGCGGCATTCAGCACCAGGTGGCAGAGTGCCGATATCTTTGCCGGTCAACAGGTCAAATTGCTGCTGGGTGAGCAGCAGATTAGCGGCCACTACCTGGGAGTGGATGAGCAAGGTGGCGTTATCCTACAGACAGAAACGGGTCCACAGCATTTTGTCGGCGGGGAAATCAGCTTACGCGGCGCTTGATTATTTTCGCAGCAGCACTTTATCCATCAGGTGGTCCTGACCCTTTTTCAGAATAAGATGTGCCCGCTCGCGGGTGGGCTCAATATTCAGATTCAGGTTCGGGCCATTGATGGTGTCCCAGATATTGGCGGCTATATATTTGGCTTCGGCATCGCTCAGCTTGGCATAGTGGTGGAAGTAGGAGCGCTCATTGGCAAAAGCCGTATGCCGGAACTGCAGGAACCTATCTATATACCAATGCTTCAGCAGTGATTCGTCCGCATCTACATAGATAGAGAAGTCCACGAAATCAGAAACAAATGGCCGCTTGATACTCACGGGAGAATCCAGCTCTGTCTGCAGTACATTCAAGCCTTCCAGGATCAAAATGTCCGGCTGTCTGACCTGCTGCACTTCGGGGAGACGGTCGTAACTGATGTGGGAATATAGCGGAGCCTCGACCAATTCGGCGCCTGACTTGATGGCAGCGATAAACTCCACCAATAGTTTCATGTCATAGCTTTCCGGAAAGCCTTTACGCTGCAACAACCCTTTTTGTTTCAGCTCGGCCAGCGGGTAGAGAAAACCATCCGTAGTAATCAGATCGACCTTAGGGTGTTCGGGCCAATGGCTCAAAAGTGCCTGCAGGATACGGGCTGTGGTACTTTTCCCAACGGCGACACTGCCGGCAATACTGATAATGTAAGGACTCTTGGCCGGGGTTTGCCCCAAAAACTCATTTAACACCAAACCTCTTTGCTGCTTGGCGCCAACGATCAAGTTAAGCAGACGACTGAGGGGCAAATAGATGTCGGTAACTTCAGTGAGGGAAACCTTTTCATTAATCCCCCGCAGCTTTTTCAATTCGGTTTCGCTCAAGGTCAAAGGCACCGACTCGCGAAGTTCAGCCCATTGCTGGCGGTGAAACGGCATATATAATGCCTGTTGAATTGAGTTGGCTGTTGTCATCTGATTTCCTCTGCTCAGGCAAGGCACAGTACACCATGAATTATTCATGAACAATAAAAAATCCCTATGCCAAGCCGAATTGTTTATCCCGTGTACAGAGGGTTAAGAAGGAGTTGAATACCTACGTAGTGTCAGAGTAAAAAAGCACCATTCAGGGCTTTTTTTCGAAAAAAAGCCAATTTCCTATTGCACTCGCCCCAACATTTACCTAATATCCGCTACCGAAATGAAGTGCCGGCATAGCTCAGTTGGTAGAGCAACTGACTTGTAATCAGTAGGTCCCGAGTTCGACTCTTGGTGCCGGCACCAATTTTATCGGAGGGGTTCCCGAGTGGCCAAAGGGATCAGACTGTAAATCTGACGGCTCCGCCTTCGAAGGTTCGAATCCTTCTCCCTCCACCATTTTCAAGGTAAGTAGGTAGCCTTAAGTAGGTTGCGCGGGCATCGTATAATGGTATTACTCCAGCCTTCCAAGCTGATAACGCGGGTTCGATTCCCGCTGCCCGCTCCAAATTTGCATGCTGATATGGCTCAGGTGGTAGAGCGCATCCTTGGTAAGGATGAGGTCGGCAGTTCGAATCTGCCTATCAGCACCAGCCTATCTTAAATTTTACCTCTGCCTTTTATAATCTGTTCGATGTCATTCATTTGCATCGGACTTTTTCACTATATATGGTTTCACCACCAGAAAATCTTAGATTGAGGCAATACCATGTCTAAAGCTAAATTTGAACGTAGTAAACCCCACGTTAACGTGGGTACCATTGGCCACGTGGACCATGGTAAAACCACTCTGACTGCTGCTATCTCAACTGTACTGTCTAAGACTTACGGTGGTGAGGCGCGTGACTTCGCAGCGATCGATAACGCTCCAGAAGAGCGTGAGCGCGGTATTACCATCAATACCTCTCACATCGAGTATGACACTCCAACTCGTCACTACGCCCACGTAGACTGCCCAGGTCACGCTGACTATGTTAAAAACATGATCACCGGTGCTGCCCAGATGGACGGCGCAATCCTGGTAGTAGCTTCTACTGACGGCCCAATGCCACAGACTCGTGAGCACATCCTGCTGTCTCGTCAGGTAGGTGTACCTTTCATCATCGTATTCATGAACAAGTGTGACATGGTAGACGATGAAGAGCTGCTGGAACTGGTAGAGATGGAAGTTCGTGAACTGCTGTCTGAGTACGATTTCCCAGGTGATGACCTGCCAGTAATTCAGGGTTCTGCTCTGAAAGCTCTGGAAGGCGATGCTCAGTGGGAAGCCAAGATCATCGAACTGGCTGAAGCACTGGATACCTACATCCCTGAGCCAGAGCGTGATATCGATAAGCCATTCCTGCTGCCTATCGAAGACGTATTCTCAATCTCTGGTCGCGGTACTGTAGTAACAGGTCGTGTAGAGCGCGGTATCATCAAAGTTGGTGATGAAGTAGAAATCGTGGGTATCCACGACACTACCAAGACTACCTGTACTGGTGTAGAAATGTTCCGTAAGCTGCTGGACGAAGGTCGTGCCGGTGAGAACTGCGGTATCCTGCTGCGTGGTACCAAGCGTGATGAAGTAGAGCGTGGTCAAGTACTGGCTAAGCCTGGTTCAATCACTCCACACACCAAGTTCGAATCAGAAGTTTACGTCCTGTCTAAAGAAGAAGGTGGTCGTCACACCCCATTCTTCAAAGGCTACCGTCCACAGTTCTACTTCCGTACAACTGACGTGACCGGTACTATCGAACTGCCAGAAGGCGTAGAGATGGTAATGCCAGGTGACAACATCAAGATGACAGTAACTCTGATCTGCCCAATCGCGATGGA
>NZ_JBKORJ010000031.1:0-24627 GCF_047314585.1 Shewanella sp. BJSY2023SW005 | reverse complement strand
TTGTTGAAAGTCATCTGGAAAGAGGATGGGTCCACTATGAAGATTACAACCATCGGTTTGGATATCGCAAAGTTGGTGTTCCACGCTGTTGCGGTCAACAAAGCAGGTAAGCTGGTGCGCAAGAAAATGCTTAAACGAAAAGAAGTACTCGGTTTTTTCGCTAAGTTGGAACCTTGCCTGGTCGCGATTGAAGCCTGTGGTGGCGCTCACTATTGGAACAGGGAAATTACTGCCCTTGGTCATCAGGTTAAGTTGATCCCTCCTCAATATGTCATTCCCTATCGGCAGGGAAATAAAAATGACTACAACGATGCCCTTGCCATAGCGGAGGCGGCTCAGCGACCAAACATGCGCTTCGTGCCCGCCAAATCTATCGAACAACAAGATGTGCAGATGTTGCACAGGGTTCGTGAGCGACTCACACAGCAAACCACCGCCTTGGTGAATCAGGTTCGAGGCATGTTGGCCGAATATGGCATCGTGCTGGCAAAGGGAAAAACGGCCTTTCGCAGTCAATTGCCCGACATTTTGGAAGACGGTGAGAATGCACTCACAGCCAAAGGTCGAGCGATTTTCCATGGACTGTATAATGAGTTTGTCGAACTTGAGAACAGGCTGAAAGGGTGTGAAAAGCAGGTATTGCAGGAAAATGCTGATAATCCTATCTGCCAACGATTAGGCACCGTCTTGGGGGTTGGTCCTGTCACTGCGACGGCATTTTATGCCGCTGTTGGGGAGGGGAAGGCATTTCACAATGGCCGCCATTTTTCAGCTTGGTGCGGTCTGGTGCCCAGGCAGCACAGCAGTGGCGGCAAGGATAATCTGCTGGGGATCAGTAAGCGAGGCAATGCCTATCTACGAACCTTGTTCATTCATGGTGCCAGGTCCATTTTGCGTCACTGCGAGCACAAAACCGATAAGCTCAGCCTGTGGGCGAAGGCCCTCGTGGAGCGTCGAGGCTTTAATCGCGCCTGCGTTGCAGTAGCCAACAAGCTTGCCAGAATTGCCTGGGTCATAGCGGCCAAAGAAGAAACGTATCGGCCGGCGACATGAAGCTTATAAATCAGGTTGTGAAGTAAGATAATGCCAACCTATCACCAAGTTGCGGTGACAATTGATTTGATGATGAGACAGTCAGACTGTTCTACTTAAAACCTGTTGAATCCATAGGCTCATCGTGAAGCCGCAAGGATGATGAGGAAAGTAGAAGCACATATCCATCAGGGCCAGAGATTTAACTCAGTAACAGGCCGAATATATGGGTGCAATGAACTCTTCTCAAATTGAAATCAAATGTCTTGCAAACGGGATGGGTCCATATATGGAGTGTATGCCGAATTTGTCTGGAACAAAATTCGGCCCTGTTTTCGACTGTCACAGTTCCGTCTGTGCCAGAAATATATGTGTATATCTGTAGCTTCCAATGACTCTGTTTGGGAAGAATTGTACCTACTCCCCTTTCTAGTGCGGCCCCTTGCACAGGTAAGACAGTGAGCCAATAAAAAGGCTGCCAAGGCAACCTTCTGATCTCTGTATTGGGATTAATCCAGCAGCAAGTCGATTTGGTTCAGTGAACACAGGTGAGCATAAACCGGTGAGTAGACGCCGCGCTTGGCAAATTCCAGTTTAACCTCATCGCTCAGGGCGTTGAGCTTTTGCTCATCGACGATATAGAGGCCATCTATATTGCTCTTTTCACCCTGTTTGTTGGTTACTGTCAGAGTCTTGGGTTGCAGTAATTCATGGCTGGTCAGGGTCTTGACGAACTGCTTGGTGATTTCACGGTACTCAATCAGGTTGCCGATAAATTCGATGCGGTTTTTCAGGAATTCGGTCTGCTCACCGGTTTCGGTAAATAGGGATTCGCCCTTGTCTTCGCTGACATGCTTGCTGTTGACATCGATACCGATAAGTACATTTTCCTGGCTGGAGTCTCCGGCGGCAAAAGGTTGCATCCGGCACTGCATTGGCAGGTAACGTCGGGTCCAGGTGTTGTCCTTGATAAAGCAGTTGCTCTCAGGCTTCAGAGAGGTGATGGCAACCGGCTGGAAATCTCCACTTTGGCTGTTCTTGGCGAAAATGATCGGGAAACTGGTGGCGGCAGGCAAAAATTCCTGCACCAGCAAAGGCAACATATGGTGCTTCTCAAATTCGCTGAAATCTATGCCTGGAGTGACTTTCAGAGCCTTGTGTGCGCCGTTGTTGAGCGGGACGTATTGTGCTGTCATTGTCTTTTTATCCTTGTTGTTATTTGAGGTTCCGTCAGCCAATCAACTGACGCACCGGAAAATAAATCGTCACTGAAATATCGGCGCCAGAACCGCTTCTTCGGTTGTATTAGTACCGCAAACCAGTAAAAAAGTTCAGCTTGAGACTTATTGGCTTGTGACCCCAAGCATGCTGCGGATGTTAACAGTGGTCAAACTGGATGTCATTGTTAAAAATATGTTCGCAAGCGCTGTTTTCAAGAGGGCTTGGGGAAATAAAAATTGTCAAAAAAATGTAGAAATAAGGTTTGTACTTGTGTATGTTTATCGATGACAGCGTTGTCATTACTTGTGTGACTATTGTGTCTATGGCCATGTTGTCTTGTAAGGTCTGCATGTCGAGGATGAGGTCTCCTTTACATGCCTTCCACAGTTGAGTATCTGTCGGGCGGCTGCGCAACTGTGTTTTCAATACTGTAGTCTCTCCCCGGAAACTAGAGTGGGCTGGGTGCTGATTTCAGTACCTGGCCATTTTTTTATCCCGGTTGTCACTCAACATAGCTTGTTGAGGTGACTGCCACTGCTTGAGTCGACAGGGAATATGGCATCATGGTGAAAACAATAATAAGGACAGGAGAGTAACGGAATGAAGTTAACTATCGCGGCGTTAGCCATTGCCTTGAGCTTGGGGCTGACGGCTTGTTCTGACAAGCCGCCGGCAACCGGGACTGAACCAGGGCAGAGCCAAGCCGGTTCTTCGTCAAAAGCCTCGAACGAAGATCTGACTCAGAATAAGCTGCATAGCTTTGCCCAGAGTTTGCAGTTGAAATATGCCGTGCTGTCCAATGTGCCGGATGACAACTGCGACCCGAGCCGTGCCGAAGGCCGCTGTTTCCAGGCGCAAATTCGCCTGACTCCGAGCGAAGATCTCAGCGCTTCTGACTGGGCCATCTATTTTAGCCAGATGCGTCCGGTACTCTCGGTTGCCTCACCTGAGTTTCATATAGAGCATATTCAGGGCGATCTGCATCGTCTGACGCCAACCGCCGCCTTCGGCGGTTTCAAAAAGGGTGTCAGCGAAATCATCAATTTTCGCGGTGAGCTGTGGCAGCTGTCGGAAATCGATGCCATGCCCAACTATTACATGGTGGTTGAGGGTTTCAAGCCGGAGGTCATCGCCAGCACTGAAGTTAAGCAAGACCCGGATACCGGGCTTGAGTTGCTTCCCTATGTGCAGCCTTACACGGATGCCGAGAAACAATATCGCCGCAGCTCACAGGATAAGCTGCCCTGGGATACCGCCAGTGTCGTCTTCGGCCAAAATACCGATACTCCCGATGATGCCGGCCTTGCGGTGGCAAGCCTTATTCCTAAGCCGGATTCAGTGACTTGGCTTGAAAAAACACCTGTCACCCTCAATGCCGGGATTAAGCTTGACCCGATCCACATAGCTAACGGAGTCGAGCTGCAATCACTTGAGGCGGCGCTCTTGCGCCTACAAAGGCTGGGTGTCAGCCAGAGTGAGCAAGGATTGGCGCTTAACTTGCTGCCGCTCAAGGGCGGACAAAGCGAGCACTATCGACTCGAGATTGAGGCCGGCGGAATTAACCTAGCCGCCGCAGACGCCGCGGGTTATTCCTATGGCTTGGCGAGTCTTGCCGCCTTGCTGCAGTTGCCTGCCGATGATACCCAATCAATAGCACTGCCACAGCTGCGCATTCAAGATGGCCCCAGATACCCGTTTCGCGGTATGCATCTGGATGTTGGCCGCAACTTCCATTCCAAGGCGTTTGTGCTGAACCTGCTGGAGCAGATGGCGGCCTATAAACTCAACGTATTGCATCTGCACATGGCCGACGACGAAGGCTGGCGCCTGCAGATCCCCGGTCTGCCGGAGCTGACCGAGATTGGCAGCAAACGCTGCCACGATCTCGATGAAAACCGCTGTTTGCTGCCGCAACTGGGCAGTGGCCCCAATCCTGAGACTCAAGTCAACGGGTACTACACGACCCAGGACTATATAGATATTCTCAAGTTTGCCGCCGCAAGACAGATCCAGGTGATCCCGTCGATGGATATGCCGGGGCACTCCCGCGCCGCTATCAAATCGATGCGGGCCCGTAGCCGCAAGCTATTGGCTCAGGGCGACAGTCAGGCCGCCAGCCAATATCTGCTGGCGGATCCCGAGGATGCCACTGTCTACAGCTCCATTCAGTACTACAACGACAACACGCTCAATGTCTGTATGGAGTCCAGTTACACCTTTGTCGCCAAGGTGATAGATGAAATTGCCAAGCTGCATCAGGCCGCCGGAGTACCGCTTAAGCGCTACCACATAGGTGCCGATGAGACCGCCGGTGCCTGGCTCGACTCGCCGGCCTGTGAACGCTTTATTGCGGCCAATTCGCAGCGGGTGGCCGACAAATCTGCCCTCGGCGCCTACTTTATTGAGCGGGTATCGCAGATGCTGGCCGAGCGCGGCATAGAGGCGGCCGGTTGGAGCGATGGCATGAGTCACGTCAACCCGGCCAATATGCCGAGCCCGGTGCAAAGTAATATCTGGGACATAGTCGCCCACGGCGGCTTCAAACGGGCGCATGCCCAGGCCAATCTCGGCTGGGATACTGTGCTGTCCAACCCGGAAGTACTCTATTTCGATATGCCGCCGGCGGCCGATCCGAAAGAGCCCGGCTATTACTGGGCCAGCCGCAGCAGCAACAGTCGCAAGTTGCACAGCTTTATGCCGGATAACCTGCCGGCCAATGCCGAGCAGTGGGGCGATATTGAGGCCAGGCCTTTTATTGCCGATGACACAGAGCAACTCAGCCCACAAGGAAAGCGTCTCAGCGGCCCAATGGCGCCGGGCAGGGGCTTTATTGGCCTGCAGGGGCAACTCTGGAGCGAGACGATTCGCAGCGACACGACCGCAGCCTATATGATTTTCCCTCGCCTCTTGGTTTTGGCGGAAAAGGCCTGGCATAAGCCGGACTGGGAACTGGCTTACCGGCATCAGGGGGCAAGTTACAGCCAGGATTCCGGTTACTTCGTTGCCGAGCAGCGACAGGCGCAGGCAGAGGATTGGCATCGACTGGCCAACATCCTGGGGCATAAGGAGCTGGCCAAGCTGGATAAGGCCGGGGTGCATTACCGTTTGCCGCTGCCGGGCGGCAGAATCAAGGATGGCAAGCTTGAGGCCAATATCATCTTTCCCGGGCTCAAGATCCAATATCGCCTACCAGGAGCTGAGTGGCAGGAGTATCGCGGCCCTGTGGCAATTGCAGCGCCGCTTGAGCTTCGCACTGTCTCACCCGATGGCCGCCGCTATAGCCGGGTTCAGCCACTGAATTAGTCTTTAAGCAGGTACTGATGTGGGCTGGCGTTAACAGATAACGCCAGCCACGCTGCCTGACTTATTTTTAATGCCGGGCTCACTTTTAATGCCTGACTTGTTTTTAAGGCTTGAGTGGCGTTTAAGAGTGGTTAAGGAAGTTTGAGTCGCTCAAATATAGCGGCTTACTGAGTATTTATTGGTTAATTTTCAATATATTAATCAAGTCAAAGTCCTAGCCATGAGTCTATTGATTTCTGCTGATTAAAAATAAATGACAACGCTGTCATTTTTGATGTAACATTAGTTTAACCACATGGTTAACGATTGCTTTAACTTGAGTCCGCTCAGTGGAATGTCACCGGGTTAATCCTGAAAGGCGCCTTACTGCAGCGATTTGTCAGTGTTCCGCCGCACCAGATTGCGCCGTGACCATAAAAGAAACAGAAAGAGGTCTGCCATGGGGGAAAACCCGACACCGGATGCACAAGTGTATATAGGGATAGACGGCGGCGGCAGTAAGTGCCGGGCAACCGTCTACTGCCGGCAAAAGGGTGTGCTGGGAACCGGAGTTGCCGGTCGGGCCAATCCTTTGCACGGTCTGAGCCAAACTTTCGACTCCATCATCAGTGCTACAGGTTTGGCCCTGGCCGATGCCGGTCTGCGGCAAGCCGATTGCGCCAATATGGTGGCCGGTCTCGGGCTTGCCGGTGTCAATATTCCCAGGCTTTATCAGGAGATCCTCGATTGGAGGCATCCCTTTGCCGCCATGTACCTGACCACAGATCTGCATACCGCCTGCATAGGCGCCCACCAAGGGGACGATGGTGCCGTCATCATCACAGGTACTGGCTCCTGTGGTTATGCCCATGTGGGCGAACGGCAATTGTCTCTCGGTGGTCATGGCTTTGCTCTGGGCGATAAGGGCAGCGGCGCCTGGATGGGCTTGAAAGCCGCGGAGCAGGTGTTGTTGTCGCTCGATGGTTTTGCGCCGCAAACAGCCCTTGGCGCCAAACTGCTGGCCCATTTCGGGGTGACCGATGCCCTGGGGATAGTGGAAAACCTCGCCGGACGCTCCTCCAGTTGTTATGCCGCTCTGGCGAGAATAGTGCTGTCCTGTGCGGCCGAGGGCGATGATACCGCTACCGCTATAGTCAGCGAAGGTGCCGACTATATCAGCCGGTTGGCACGGCGCCTGTTTGAACTCAATCCGCCGCGATTTGCCATGATAGGCGGCCTGGCCGAGCCGCTCAGGCCCTGGCTGGCCGACGATGTGGTCGAACGAATCGCCCCCGTGTTGGCGCCACCGGAAATCGGTGCCGTGCACTTTGCCATGCACCAACATCAAGACTCGCAATTTTCAGCCCGTCCGGCCGATGCCGGCGCATACGACTTAGCAAAGGTGAAACCATGACCCATACCATAATGGAGCGCGAGGCTCGCAGTGCTCCCGAGAAGATTGCCAACCAGTTGCAGGCCAATGACCAGTTAGCCCGAGAACTGGGGCAGCGGCTGCGCGAGTTTGCTCCCAAGTTTGTGATGATTGTGGGTCGCGGCTCTTCCGATCACGCCGGGGTATTTGCCAAGTATCTGTTTGAAATAGAGGCCGGTGTGCCTACTTTTGCCGCCGCGCCTTCGGTGGCCAGTGTCTATGGCAAGCGCTTGCAGTTGGCCGGTGGTCTGGTGATAGTCATCTCTCAGTCGGGACGCAGCCCGGATATTCTGGCCCAGGCCAAGATGGCCCGCGAAGCCGGTGCCTTTTGCGTGGCGCTGGTCAATGATGAAACCGCCCCCATTAAGGACATAGTCGATCTTGTATTGCCGCTTCGCGCCGGAGAGGAGCAGGCGGTGGCCGCCACCAAGAGCTATTTGGCTACCCTGTCGGCGCTGCTGCAACTGGCTGCTGCCTGGACCCAGAGCCCTGAGTTGGCCCGCGCCTTAGATGAATTGCCCCAGGCGCTGCAGGCGGCTGTGGATGCAGAGCCTCAACTGACTGCCGAATCTTTGCAACACAGCAACAATCTGGTAGTGCTGGGACGAGGATTGGGTTATGCCATTAGTAAAGAGATAGCGCTCAAACTCAAGGAGGTCTGTTCTATCCATGCCGAGGCCTTCTCCAGCGCCGAATTTCTCCATGGCCCTGTGACCCTGGTGGAGAACCACCTCAAAATAGTCGATGTCTGTGTGGCCGATGAATCCTATGCCAGCCATCTTGAGCAGATAGCCGAAGTCGGGCGCCGCGGCGCTGAGTTGGTTCACCTCAAGCAAACCGCCAATGAGGTTCATCCCAGAGTCGCGCCTCTGGCATTGCTGCAGCGTTTTTATATCGATGTGGCCGCTGTGGCCATAGCCAGAGGCATAGATCCGGATCAACCGGCCGGGCTTAAGAAAGTCACCCAAACCCTTTGATTAAAGTGGCCGACGTGCCTAAACGGGACAACGCAGTGGAGAGCAGAGAATGACGCAAACCTTTATCGCCGAGCGCTTGTTCGATGGCAGGCAATATCATCACAATCTGAGCTTTGCCGTGGAGAACGGTAATCTGCAGGCCTTGGGCTCTGCGGCAGGTTCAGATGCTATCCGCCTGCAAGGCTTGGTTGTACCCGGGTTTATCGATGTGCAGGTCAATGGCGGTGGCGGCGCGCTGTTTAACGGCGAGCCTACGCTCGAGTGTATCGCAACCATAGGCCGGGCCCACGCCAGGTTCGGCACCACAGGCTTTTTGCCGACCCTGATCACCGATAGGATCGAAGTGATGAACCGCGCGGCCGATGCGGTGGCCGAGGCGATAGCCAGGCAAAGCACAGGGGTGTTGGGGATACATTTTGAGGGGCCGCACTTGTCTGTGCCGAAGAAAGGCGTGCATCCACAGCAATATATCCGCCGAATTTCCGATGCCGAGCTGGTATTATTCAGCCGTCAGGACTTGGGTGTTCGCTTGGTGACCCTGGCACCGGAAAATGTGGCGCCTGAGGTTATCAGTGCCTTGGTCGAGGCCGGTGTCCGTGTTTGTCTAGGTCACTCCAACGCCGATTATGATACCGTGCGTTCGGCCCTGGCGGCCGGTGCCAGCGGTTTTACTCACCTCTACAACGCCATGTCGCCCTTGGGCTCCAGAGCACCGGGTATGGTGGGCGCCGCCATAGAGGACGAGGCCAGTTGGTGTGGCCTTATCGTCGATGGTCACCATGTGCATCCTGCCGCAGCCAAGGTGGCCATCCGCGCCAAGGCCAAAGGCAAGATGCTCTTGGTGACGGACGCCATGCCACCCGTGGGGTTGGATCAAGATGCCAGTTTTGAGCTCTTTGGCCAGCAAGTGCTGCGCCAGGGCGACAGACTCAACGCCATCACAGGAGAGCTGGCCGGATGTGTGCTGGATATGAATACCGCGGTGCGAAACGCTGTCTCTCTGCTGGGGCTCAGTGTTGAAGAATCCATACGGATGGCGAGCGAGTATCCGGCGGCATTTCTTGGACTCGAGCAGCAAGGCCACTTGGCTGCGGGCAAACGTGCCGATTTTCTGGTGCTCGATAATGAACTCAAGGTGCAAAACACCTATATCGGCGGTCAATTGGTTTACGCCGCCGAGGAAAGAGTGTGCTGAAATAAGCCGTTGCGCCAAGAACGCGATTAACCCTCTTCACATAAGCAGTGCAGCTTTTACCCGGATAAAGATAATAACAACAGGGAAGCCCTATGACTGAAAAGATAGCGGCGGTAACTGAGACCGCCAACAAGCCCAGGCTGATGTCGCTCGATGCGCTGCGGGGCTTTGACATGTTCTGGATCCTTGGCGGTGAAGCGCTGTTTGCCGCCCTCTTGCTGCTGACTACTTGGAGTGGCTGGCGTTGGTTCGATGGCCAGATGCACCACAGCAGTTGGCATGGTTTTACCTTCTACGATCTTATCTTCCCGCTGTTTATCTTCCTCTCCGGCGTTGCCCTGGGTTTGTCTCCCAAGCGTCTGGACAAGTTGGCGTTTGCCGAGCGACTCCCAAAATATAAGCACGCAGTTAAGCGTTTGGCTTTACTGCTGTTTTTTGGCGTGCTCTACAATCACGGCTGGGGGACGGGCATGCCGGCGGCCCTGGATGAGATACGCTATGCCAGCGTCTTGGGGCGTATCGCCTTCGCCTGGTTTTTTGCCGCCATGCTGGTGTGGCACACAGGGCTCAGAACCCAGATCTATGTTGCAGTCGCTATCTTGCTGGGATACGCCATGGTGCAGCTGTGGCTGCCGGTCCCGGGCGGCAGTGCCGGGGACTTTAGCGCCGCCGGTTCCATCAATGCCTGGGTAGACAGTCATTTCCTGCCCGGGATCAGCTACCAACATAAGCCTTATGATCCGGAAGGCCTGTTATCGACCCTTCCCGCAGTGGTCAATGCTTTGGCCGGTGTGTTTGTGGGCCGCTTTTTGCAGCAGCAAAGTTTTTCAGCCTGGGGCAGGGTGGGTTTGCTGTGTCTGGCCGGGCTGGTTTGTTTGGGGCTTGGCTGGCTGCTTAATCCTCTGATCCCGGTTAATAAAGATCTCTGGACCAGCAGTTTTGTGCTGGTGAGCAGCGGCTGGAGCCTGTTGCTGCTGGCACTGTTCTACGCCGTTATCGATGTGCTTGGGCTGCGTTGGTTGGGTTTCCCCTTTGTGGTGATTGGTTGCAACGCCATCATAATCTATCTCGCTTCCAGTCTGGTTCAGTGGCGCTATAGCAGCGAAAGTCTGTTTGGCGGTTTTATCAATAGCGCCCCCGAGAACTGGCAGCCACTGCTTGGTGTATTGGCCATGCTCGGGGTGCAATGGTTGCTGCTCTGGTGGATGTATCGCAGGCAGTTGTTTATTCGGGTTTGAGGCTTAGGGAAGGTTCGAACAAGCCCCATGTGTGCTCTGCGTCGGCTTACGGGCTTGGATGCAAGGCGTGGTTCGCAGCAAATGGCCCTAGTCCTTTACAAGAAGCACAATACAGCAGGCAGGCCTGTAAACCACGCCCTTCGGGGCTTTCACAGCAACCGGCTCTCTGCGTTATCCGACCTCGACATGCCCCGGCATGCCTTCAGTCAGATGCCTTGGACGCCAATTGCTGTGCAAGCCAGAGTGCCACGAGGACTTATTCGCACCTTCCTTAGCTTGCCTAAGTGAGGCGAACAAGCGGCCATATGCCTGGTTTAAAATTAATGACAGCGTTGTCTTTTTTGTTATTATGACGTAACTTTATTGAAACAAAGCCGTGTATAAAGCTGCCGCGGCATCAAGGTTTCAAGCGTTAAACACCACTCAAGATGGATGGGGCGCCGATAAATTTGGTTGCCAAACAATAAATTACTATAAGAAGCAGGTTTATGAACATGACAGTTGCTACCCCGGCTGATGCAGCCTCAAGAAGCAGTTTTCTGCCTATGACTATCGTAGGTGCGCTGTTTTTTATCTTTGGATTTGTGACCTGGTTGAATGGTTCATTGATCCCTTTTCTGCAAATCATTTGTGAGCTCAATGAGTTTCAGGCACTGTTTGTCACCTTTGCCTTCTACATCGCCTATACCGTGATGGCGCTGCCCATGTCGTCGATCCTGCGTCGCACCGGCTATCGCAATGGCATGGCGGTGGGGCTGGGGATCATGGCAGTCGGCTCTGTGCTGTTTATTCCCGCCGCCTTCAGCGCCAACTTTTTAATGTTTCTGTTGGCGCTTTTTGTACTGGGAACCGGCCTGACCATTTTGCAGACGGCGTCCAACCCCTATGTGGTGCATATTGGTCCTAAGGAGAGCGCCGCCATGCGGATCTCCATCATGGGGCTGATTAACAAGGGTGCCGGGGTGATAGTGCCTATTCTTTTTACCGCTTTGGTATTGGCTGATCTGGAAGGGTTCACCGCCGGGCATCTGGCTGCCATGGCCCCGGCCGAGCGAGAAGCCCAAATAAGCGAACTGTCTTCACGTCTGGTGATGCCCTATATCTATATGACGCTGGCGCTTGTGGTACTGATCGCACTGGTGAAGTTTTCTGCTTTGCCTGAAATCGCCTTCGAGGGAGAAGAGGGAGAGCACGCCGACAAGAGCGGTATAGTGCATTTCCCTCAGGTGATCCTTGGCGCCATAGCCATCTTTGCCTATGTGGGGGTTGAAGTGATTGCCGGCGATACCATAGGTCTCTATGGTGCCAGCCTAGACGTCAACAATTTCGCATCCCTGACCTCCTACACCATGGTGTTTATGGTTATCGGCTACCTCTTGGGGGTTAGCTGTATTCCACGTTTTATCAGCCAGGAAAAGGCTTTGCTCGCCTCGGCCTTGGCGGGTATTGCTTGCATCTTTGGCATCATCTTCTCATCGGCCGAGAGCCATGCTATCTCGTCGCTGCTGTGGGGGTGGAGCGGTATTCCAACTATTCCGGATACAGTCACCTTCGTCGCCATGATGGGCCTGGCTCACGCTCTGGTTTGGCCCTCTGTGTGGCCGCTGGCGCTGGAAGGGCTGGGCAAGTACACGGCCCAGGGCTCGGCGCTGCTGATCATGGGTATTTCAGGTGGCGCCATACTGCCGCTGATATTCGGCAAGATTGCCCACTTCAGTGACAATGTGCAGTTGGGTTACTGGATAGGCTTGCCCTGTTATCTGTTTATCCTCTTCTATGCGCTGAAAGGCCATAAGATGCGCAGTTGGTAACTGCGAGAGTTTAGCCCTCCTTGGTGACTTAACTGCTCATGGGCGGTAATAGCCGTTTGCTTCAATTCCCCGAGCCTTTTGGCTCGGGGACCTCGTTTTATCTGATGTCTCAGTCACATTGAACCCAAAACAGCTCTTGTGTCATAAAGAAGTCAATGACGGCTGGCTCAAACCCGAATGGCTTTTTCACCGCAGTCGAAAGGCGTTGACCACTATCAATATCGAGTTCGCGAAGGGGGATTGGAGTTAACCCGGTTACAGCTTGAGGTACTGGCGATACGCTGGTTTTTAAACCCATCATCCAGGAAGTGAGCTATGGCATTTACCCACTTAAATCTTTGAGCATAACCATCAAGTGTTATTACGCTACCCATTGTCTTCGCCCTGAATAATTGGCAAGAATCATAAGGCAATGATCTTTCTATTGAAATTTACGGTAGCAAAAATTACTCAGGCTGAAAGGCGTGTATAGATGTAGTTTGTGTTTGGTTTTTGATAGAGGCACAAGTCCCCATAAATAGGGAGTGCACTACAAACCTGTGGCTTAGAGATTGGAGAAATCGACCTGGGGCAAGCTCTCAAAACCCGGGTGGGCAAAAAGGTAGCCCTGCATCAGTTCGATTCCTGCTGTTTTGAGCCAAAAACATTCTCCTTGGGTTTCTATTCCCTCGGCTAAAGGGATGATGCCCAAATCCTGAAACATGCTCAGGCAATGTGTCACTATCGATTGGCGAACTTTGTCTGTATCTATACTCCGGATTAACGCCATATCAAGCTTTATGATATTGGTCTGGAAATTTGCCAGCAGATCCAGCCCTGAATACCCGGAACCAAAGTCATCTATGGCGGTTATGAAGCCCAGGGCTCGATAGCATTCCACAATACGTTTAACGTGATTGCTGTCTTCAATCTTCTCTACCTCAGTGAATTCAAACATGATCCTCTCGGTAGGGAAGTTGTATTTTCTGGCCGCTTCCAGAGTGGTTCGAATGCAGCGCTCGGGTTTATATACGGCATTGGGGAGAAAGTTGATACTCAACATGGAGTCTATGCCAAGTCGCGAGGCCAGCGAGATGGCTTTTATCCGGCACATCTGATCAAAGATATAGCGGTTGTGGTCGTTGACCTTGGAAAATACCTGGCCTGCCGCCTCATTGTTTAATCCCCTAACCAGTGCTTCATAGCCAAACACGCTGTTATTTTTGATGTTTATTATGGGTTGAAAAGCCATTGAGAAATCAAACCCCAACTCCTTTTGGTTTAGGCAGTTATTGCAGGAGTGAATTTCATAACTTGCTGTTCCTTCAAGCATTAAAATGACCTTTTCTGGTGTTTATCCTTAAGGTTAGCTGGCTTTTTATGCTTAAGCAAAGCGGCTTGGGGTTAAGCCATGAGTTAGCGCAAAGAGAGAGGGAAAGGGCGGTCTGCCGCAGAAATCGGGTCAAACCATGGCTGAAGTCAGCGGGAATGATATAAACAAAAACGCCACTCAGTGAGTGGCGTTTTTGTTGTTTCATGGTGCCGGCACCAAGAGTCGAACTCGGGACCTACTGATTACAAGTCAGTTGCTCTACCAACTGAGCTATGCCGGCTAAATTGTGGTGCCCGAACCCGGAATCGAACCAGGGACACGCGGATTTTCAATCCGCTGCTCTACCAACTGAGCTATTCGGGCAACTGAACTGAGTGTCAGTCATCTACTTCGAACCGGGAGTTGAGGCCCGTGTCGTTCGGAGTGCGCGTATAATATAGTTCTGAATTTTTTCCTGCAAGTGCTTTTTCCGCATAAATCCTGTGTTCGCTCAGTTAATGCTCAGAATTGGTCTTTTTGAGCTGAAATCAAACTGATATCGCTTGAAAAGCCAGCAGGCCGCCTATTGCATCAAACTATCTTCGCCGCAATCTGCCGTGTTACCCGCATCACTGTGGCTCTTTAAGCCCACCTTTTGTCCTACTTTCTAAAATTTCGAAAGAAATGGCCAATATTTAATGATTTTAGTTTTCATTTAGCCTCCATATGATGTGCTTAAGACACAGCTTAAGGATAGAAAATGCTTGCCAACACTCGTCAGGGCTACGGCCTTGTCAGCATTTTGAGCCACTGGTTATCGGCCATTGCCGTGATAGGCCTGTTTGGGCTCGGCTACTGGATGGTTGACTTGACCTATTACAGTGCCTGGTATCAGAAGGGGCCGCATCTGCACAAGAGTATCGGCATTTTGTTGTTGGCGCTTACCCTGGTCAGATTGTTGTGGAAACTGCTGAGCCCGTCGCCACAGGCGATACCGGACAAGCCTTTACTGCAGAAGGCGGCCTGTTTGACGCATTGGGGACTCTACCTGTTGCTGCTGCTAATTATGTTGAGCGGCATATTGATCTCCACCGCTGATGGCCGGGGTATCGCGGTATTTGACTGGTTTGAGCTGCCGGGTGTCGGTGAGCTGTTTAACAATCAGGCCGATATCGCCGGGGCGATACATAAATACGCCGCCTATAGCTTGATAGCCCTGGTGGTGCTGCATGCCTTGGCTGCGCTGAAACACCATTTTATCGATAAAGATCAGACACTCGTCAGGATGATTAAACTCAAGAGAGGATAGCAAAATGAAAAAGACCCTGTTTGCCGGTTTGCTTGGCAGTGCGCTGTTATTGCCTTGCACCGTGAATGCCGCCGACTATGTGATTGATACCCAGGGCGCCCATGCCTCTATCAACTTTAGAGTCAACCATCTTGGCTACAGCTTTGTGGTCGGGCGTTTTAACGAATTTGAAGGCAGCTTCAGTTTTGACAAGGCCAACCCGGCAGATGCCAAGGTGAATGTGACCATCAACACCCAAAGCCTGGATTCAAACCATGCCGAGCGGGACAAGCACCTACGTTCAGCCGACTTCATCAATGCCGGCAAGTATCCCAAGGCCAGCTTCAAGTCCACCAAGGTGGAGGACAAAGGGAATGGCGAATTGGCGATCACCGGTGACTTTACCCTCAATGGGGTCACCAAGCCGCTGACCATAGATGCCAAGGCTATCGGTGAAGGGCAGGACCCTTGGGGTGGTTACCGCGCCGGGTTTATCGGCTCTACCGAGTTTGCCCTCAAGGATTACAAGATTACTACCGATCTGGGCCCGGCTTCCACTCACGTCAAACTCGACCTGGTGGTTGAAGGGGTCAAGCAGTAACCCACAATAGTTTTTACAGAAGGCGCCGTCGGCGCCTTTTTCTTTGGCCCACAAACGGGCAGCGAAAGTCACCGAAAGTTAGCGCCGATATGGCACAATGAGCGCCAATACAAACAATAGAGCCCGGGTACCTGGGGCCGCCGCATCGTTGTGAGCTGAAACCATGTTGAATATCGAAACCCTTGAGCAGCTTAAACAACTGCTCGAAAGCCAACCCGCGGTATTACTGCTGTTCGGCGGCGAGCATTGCGGCGTGTGCCAGGCGTTGAAGCCCAGAATAAGCGCCATGTTGGCCGACGAGTATCCACTATTGCAGGCGGCCTATATCGATTGTCAGGGCGCTGGCCAGCAGCTATCCGCCCAGATGAGTATCTTCAGTCTGCCCGTGGTGCAGGTCTATTTTGACGGCGAAAAGTTTGCCGAGTTGCAGCGGGTATTTTCTCTGGCGGATCTGCGAGAGGCAATCGACAGGCCCTATCGGCTCAGTTTTGAGTCTTAGGGAAAATAATCGACAGGGCTTTCTGTTATTGAGTTCGGAGCTAAGGAAGGTGTGAATAAGTCCTTGTGGCACTCTGGCTTGCACAGCAATTGGCGTTCAAGGCATCTGACTGAAGGCATGCCGGGGCCTGTCGAAGTCGGATAACGCAGAGAGCCGGTTGCTGTGAAAGCCCCAAAGGGCGTGGCTTACAGGCCTGTCTGCTGTGTTGTGTTTCTTGTAAAGGACTAAGCCATTTGCGGCGAACCACGCCTTGCATCCAGGCCTGTAAGCCGACGCAGAGCACACATGGGACTTGTTCGCACCTTCCCTGAAGGAGTAGTTAGATGAAAAATAGGGTGTATATGGCCCAGAGTCTGGATGGTTTTATTGCCGGACCCAATGGTGAGCTTGATTGGTTGGCGGCAATAGATAACCCGGAGGGCAGCGATCTGGGATTTGCCGAGTTTATGGCTTCGGTCGATGCTCTGCTCATGGGGTGCAACACTTTTGAAGTGGTGGCCGCCTTCGATGCCTGGCCCTACGATAAACCCGTATTTGTTGCCAGTAGTAGTCTCAAGCAATTACCGGAGGGTTTTGCCGGCAAAGCCGAGTTAATTTGCGGCTCGGCAACTGAAATGCTCAGCGCCTTGCATGCAAAGGGGTACCACAACATCTATCTCGATGGCGGCGTTCTTATTCGCTCCTTT
Source organism: Shewanella sp. BJSY2023SW005 (assembly GCF_047314585.1). Classification (NCBI taxonomy): domain Bacteria; kingdom Pseudomonadati; phylum Pseudomonadota; class Gammaproteobacteria; order Alteromonadales; family Shewanellaceae; genus Shewanella; species Shewanella sp. BJSY2023SW005. The sequence goes on along the minus strand of NZ_JBKORJ010000031.1, from coordinate 8,074 downwards.
ATTGCCGCCGCTCTGGTCGATGAGCTGACCATTACCACAGTGCCTGTGTTGCTGGGGGGCGGGATCCGGCTATTTGATACCTTGCCTGGTTCTGTGAACTTGAAGCTGGTGTCATCACAGTTGCTGTTGGGGCAATTGGTAAAGAATCGTTATCAGTTTCAAAGGGAGACACAGGCATGAATCAAGTGGGTACCTTAATCTTTTTCTGCGGCAAGATGGGCGCGGGCAAGTCGACTCTATCGCAAGAGTTGGCTTCAGAGCGGCGCGCCGTCTGTATCAGTGAAGATCAGTGGCTTGCCGCTCTTTTCCCACAAGAGATCCAAAACTTTGGCGACTATCTCAAGTTTTCGGCCCGGCTCAAACCTGTTATGAGCGCACATATTCAGGCCTTACTCGGTTGCGGTGTCGATGTGGTGCTGGACTTCCCAGCCAATACCGCAGTGCAGCGTCATGGGTTCAAGGCCCTGGCCGAGGTGGCCGGAGCGCAGCATCTGCTGGTCTATTTAGAGGCAGATGATGAGTTGTGTCTCGAGCGTCTGGCACTCAGAAGAGTTCAATGCCCGGAGCGGGCAGCCTTCGACAATGAAACCGTCTTTCGGCAGGTGAGTGCCTATTTTGAGGTGCCAACGGCCGAGGAAGCGCTATCGATAGAGGTGCGCCCGGCCTGAAAACAGCGGACATGGCGTTCGTTATTTGGCTGTGGCAGACCAAGATTATTTGTGCCAATATGCGCCGGCCGGTTTGCTGCTCTTTGGCAGAGTTCAAACATGGCGCTATAGTCATGCGGGCGCGAAGGCGCCGCAAAATAGAGGTTAGATTATGAAGAGAGCAGTGAAGGCAGTCCAATTATCGCTTGAATAGATTCTTAGCAATAATTGGACGCGAAAATGAATAGAAACAATATCTGGAATTACTCATTCTTATACTCTTTGGTACTTCTGGTACCTTTCGATCTGCTTGCTTCACTGGGGATGGACTTATACCTTCCGGCAGTGAATGACATCGGCACAAGTTTCAAGGTAGGAAGGGAGCTGGTTCAGCTGACGCTGACCATGTATATGGCACTCCTAGGCCTTGGGCAATTGCTGTTTGGCCCCCTCTCGGACAAGTTTGGCAGAAGGCCGATAGTCGTTATTGGCGCTGTCTTGTACTCATTGTCCAGCCTGGCTATTCCCTTAAGTCCGAACTTCGATTACTTTCTGGGACTGAGATTGTTACAGTCGCTGAGCGCGTCTGCACTATTGGTTGCGGCGTTTGCCACGGTCAGAGATGTATTTGCAGAAAGGGAAGAAGGCGTAGTCGTTTACGCCATCATGGGTTCAGTGTTGGCTTGTGTACCGGCAGTGGCTCCGTTTCTGGGCGCCTTGATAGAAAAGCAGTGGCATTGGCAGGGCATATTTTACTTCCTGGGAATATTCGCTGCCGTGGTTGCCGTGCACACAGTGTTTAAATGGCCAGAAACCCGGCCGGCCAAAACCCAGCCGTTTCGTTTCAATAGCTTGTTCACCATCCTGGGGTCCAAGACTTTTATCGGTTATACCTTGGCTTATGCAACGGCAATGGGAACCTTCTTCGCCTACTTTTCCACCTCGCCCTCGGTGCTGATGGATACCTTGAGCCTGAGTAAACTCGAGTTCAGCCTCTGGTTCGGCTCGGTGGCGATTGTGATGGTACTGACCACCAGGTTCGTCAAGCCTTTGGTTGGGCGTTGGGGAATCAGCGGCACAGTGTTTCGAGGGCTGGCGGGGCTATTTGTCAGTGGGCTTATCCTCTATCTGTGCGAGTGGCTCTTTGGCGTTACCCTGCTGGGCTTTATGCTTCCCATGTACCTGATTGGAGTCAATATTGCCTTGACTTGTGCAGTCTCGGCCAACGGCGCGCTGCACGCCTTCTCCGCTTCGGCGGGTTTGGCAACGGCGCTTTATTATGCGCTGGAAAGCCTGTACTTAAGCCTGATGGTCAGTGTGCTGATAAAGCTGATCCCGCCCGGAACCTCGGCCACCATAGCCGTGTATATCTTTATCTCTTCCCTGTTAGCTGCGGGCTTTATCCTGCTGGGGCGGCGGCAGAGTAAATAGCTTCTTATAAGCTTGCAGGCCACACTTGAGCTTGTTCAGGTGTGGCCTTCGCTGTTCATGAGTAGGATAGCGTTAACGGTTCGCAGCGCGCCTCTCAACGCTATCACCATTAAAGCCGTGCAATAAAGCTACGCCTCTACGGCTTAACGATATCTTGCAGCAGCAGTTGCTATGCCAGGCAGGCGACAATGGTTTGGAGCTGGTCTATGCCGCCATACAGCAATTCGGTGGCACTACTTCACCCAATAGCATGATCCCCGGGGAGCTTCCCGCCCGTTCCTGGGCCTGAGTGGTGAGGATGAGGGAGAGGTGATGGCGATTTTGAGTGAGTGGCTATCTGCGGGCTAATTTTAGTCGGTCCAACATGTGTTTTACATATTGCTCGATTATGTCAGGGCAAAGGATTTGGAAACCAGATAAAAGAAATTCGAGTTCCCTGTAATGCATGTCAGCAAGCTCCTTGCTTGGTGATAGCTCAATATATTTATTAACTAGCCTGAGTTGGAGAACAGTCTTATTGTAAATACTCACTAAAGTTCGGGTATCTTCACTGGAATTATACAAGTCGCTAGTTACATATATACGGTCATCATCCTGGATTTCATAGGCTTTGATTATTAACAGTTCTTCATAACTATTTGGATTTACCTCGACGTCAAAGCCTACTTGACAAGTATAGCTTTGAAACTGGGGACGTTTGGAAAGCAGTAATCTATTATCTGAGCGAACACCGTCCAGCATCCGCATCAGTTCATTCAGTTTCGCTTCTCGCTCTAAATGCTTGACCTGTGCTTGCATCGCCTTGCGGCTCAGCTCTGTCTCTCGCTTGGTATCTGCCAGCTCTTGGCGGGTCAATGCGAGTTCCTTTTGTTGGGTTCGCAGTGACCAGATAAGTAAGACGACCGTGATAAAACCTAGGATCGGGTTCAGCGTGCCGCCGATATAGTCACCAAAGGCGCCAAAGTCTTCTTTATTACCCAATGGCCAACCAAGCTGTGTGAAATACAAATTGAGGATGAACAAGCTCAATGCCAATAACATTGAAACGGCAATAAGATAGGACGCTGTGGTGGCGAACACGGAGAGTATTCGTTGTGGGAACGTTGGGGCATCGTTTGGCATGGGCCTTCCTTTAATGGCTGAGTAATGAGTGCATCATGTTGGCAATATCATAGGGTAAGTTGAACAATCCGGTCAAAACGCCTGAGCGGAGCTGTCATGAACACGGAGGTTTAGACCCATTTAATTATTTAATGGTGGATTTAAACGGGTTTAAACATGTTTCATGGTAAAATGATGAAACTTGTAGATTCTGTGAGGAAGCAAAGTGATACGCATAGAAAAGTTGTACAACAGTGCATGGAAAAAAGTAGTGCTTTTTGTCGTTGTGTTTGTTTTAGTGGCTTGCTTCTTTCATTTTATAAAATCTTTGCAGCCGTTTTTAAAAACATTAGTTGAGCTAGGGCAGGTATTGACCGCACTTGCAGCTTTTATTGGCGCCTATGCCGCATTACGAGGTGTTGATAGTTGGCGAAGACAACTACACAGTGCAGCCAGATTTACAAAAGTAACCGAGTTTAATAATTTGCTGCTTACTTACGAAAGTAAACTTGAATCAGCTGCTAATTTACTTCACATACCTTTGCTACAGGTTTATTTGGGTAAAAAGAAAACTCTTGCTGAGAGCACTGAAGACGCAATAAGACGTAAAGAGAGCCAGTTTAAATCCATTATTAAAAGTTTGGCTGGTGATGCTCGAATTCTGGATAAGTTATGTGCGGCTGATAACTCTGAAACAAAATCTCCTCAGATGTTGAGTGAGCTTGTTAAAAAATTATCAAGCAAAACATATAAATATTTAAATTGCCGAGATTACACAAAGCTGAAAGAGCATAGTGAAGAGCTATTTCAGTGTTTGGGCTCTATAAATGATATGGTCGCTCAGTACGAGCAAGGTATCAATTAATCTCCTATCCACAGAGCTAAACACGCATCCATAATGATGAAAGACGATTAAACGTAAAGGCCCATTAAGGGCCTTTTCTCATTTCGCTCGCTACAGCTACAGCGGCTTATTCATCTTCTGCCGGTGGCACATAGCCTTCAATCTGTACTTCCTGACCTTCGAACAGGAAGGCGACCATCTGCTCTTCCAGCAGTTTGCGATCATCGACATTCATCATGTTCAGTTTCTTTTCGTTGATCAGCATGGTCTGTTTTTTCTGCCACAGGCCCCAGGCCTCTTTGCTGATATTGTCGAAAATGCGCTTGCCGAGTTCGCCGGGATACAGTTGGAAATCCAGGCCATCGGCTTCTTTCTTGAGATAGACGCAGTTAACTGTGCGTGCCATGTTTACTCCTTGGTCAGACTCGGTTCCAGGCTGGCCAATACCCGCTCTGTTGCAGCGGCCAGTCCCACCCGGGAAGGTTGGTTTAAGTTATACCAGAGACAGGGTTTGGGTTCCATTACCCTGTCTTTACTCTGGGCGCTGTGACCTTGGTCCAGCAGCATGTCTGTGACTACTTTGCTCTTTAGCCGCAGCAGCATAGGCTGGGCGTCCAGGTGAAAGTGGCTGAAGGTGTGACGAAAACCGGGTAGCTCTGTGATGCTGTGCTCTGCAAGCCCCAACTCTTTGGCGGCTTGCAGCAGGTTTTGTCTGTTGCTGAACTCGGGGAAACACCAGAGGCCGCCCCAGATCCCGGCGGGTGGCCTTTGCTGCAGCAAGATCTCGCCATTGTGTTCCAGCACCAGTAGCCAGGCTTCTTTGGCCGGAATCGCCTTCTTCGGCTTCTTACCGGGGAATTCGCCCTGGCGCCCCATTAGCTGCGCCTTGCAATCGCGGGCGACCGGGCACTGGTCACAGGCGGGGCGGGAGCGGGTGCAAATGGTGGCACCTATATCCATCATCGCCTGGTTGTATTTTTGGATCTCGGCCTTGGGCGTGAGCGCTTCGGTCAGCTGCCAGAGTTGGTTTTCCACATCCTTTTGCCCGGGCCAACCTTCTATGGCGCCGTGGCGGGCGAGTACCCGTTTGACGTTGCCATCCAATATGGGGTGATGTTGCCCCAAAGACAGCGACAGTACCGCACCTGCGGTTGAGCGGCCAATGCCCGGCAGTGCCAGCACCGAGTCAAAGTCGGTTGGAAACTCACCTTGGAACTCATCACGCACCTTGATGGCGGCCTTGTGCAGGTTACGGGCGCGGGCGTAATAGCCCAGACCTGTCCACAGATGCAGCACTTCGTCCGTGTCGGCATTGGCCAGGCTGACGACATCAGGGAAACGGGCAATGAATTTTTGGAAGTAGGGGATAACAGTCGCGACCTGGGTCTGCTGCAACATAATCTCAGAAATCCATACTTTGTATGGGGTCTTTTGCTGTTGCCATGGCAGAGTCTTGCGACCATTCAAGTCGTACCATTTTACGATACGTTCTGCGAAAGAGGCTGTTTTATTCATCGGCGCAGTGTAGCCGCAGCCAAGGGGCGAAACAAGGAGATTGATGCCCCCAAATGATTGACTTATTTCGTTCTTGTGGATTGTTGGTATACTTTTTCAGCATCAGGGCTTGCACTGTATGGTGAACTTTGGATAATGCCCTTCTTTTTTCAAACCTCTCTAGGGGCAAAAATGAGCGAAGTCACAACGGCCGAGTTTAACGAAGAAGGCAAGTATCTGCGCAAAGTAAGAAGCTTTGTGCTGCGTGAGGGGCGCCTCACCAAGGGCCAGGCCCAGGCCATAGAAGCGCATTGGGGCAGCATGGGGCTGGATTATTCCCCAGAGCCGCTGGATTTGAACGCCGTTTTTGCTCGTGAGGCAGACACAGTGCTGGAGATAGGTTTTGGTATGGGTGCCTCACTGGTGACCATGGCCAAGGAAGCCCCCGAGCTTAACTTTATCGGTATCGAAGTGCACAAGCCTGGTGTGGGCGCCTGTCTTGCCGATGCCGGCGAAGCCGGAGTCACCAACCTGAGAGTATTCCATCACGATGCCATGGAAGTGCTGGAGCATGCCATTGCCGATAATTCTCTGGCGCGGCTGCAGCTGTTTTTCCCCGACCCATGGCACAAAAAACGCCACCACAAGCGCCGCATAGTGCAGCCGGCCTTTGCCGAGTTGGTGCGTCGTAAACTGAAAATTGGCGGTGTGTTCCACATGGCTACCGATTGGGAAAACTACAGCGAGCATATGCTGGAAGTGATGAATGCAGCCCCTGGCTATCGCAACCTTTCCAGCGATGGCACTGTAGTGCCACGCCCGGATTACCGTCCGTTGACCAAGTTCGAGGCCCGCGGTCAGCGCCTGGGTCACGGTGTTTGGGATCTGATGTTCGAACGTACAGAGTAATTACACCTGAGGGAGAAGCAGTATGGCTATTCGCAGTCGTCGTTTGCGCAAGAAGTTGCGTGTTGATGAATTCCAGGAGTTGGGATTTGACGTTAGTTGGCGTTTTGCCGACTCTGTGTCGGAGGAACAGATAGATCCCCTGGTCGACCGTTTTATTGATGAAGTCATAGAACCTAGAGGCTTGGGCTTCCACGGTGGCGGCCACAGAGAATGGGAAGGCATTATTGCCACCCAAAGAATTGGCAAGTGCACCGAAGATGACAGAAGCGCAGTCAAGGCATTCTGGGAAGCTCAGCCAATCAGCGAGTTGGAAGTTACTGAGCTGTACGACATTTGGTGGAGTTAATCCCGGACGAGGCCTTGCTTGAGCAGGTGCTCGACAGGGTTCGCCCTCTGATTGGCCAGGGTAAGGTGGCGGATTATATTCCGGCCCTTGCCCGGGTCAATGCCAACAAGCTGGGGATTGCCGTCACCATGGCCGACGGCACCACAGTGGGGGCAGGGGATTATTTAGAGCCTTTTTCCATTCAAAGTATTTCCAAAGTGTTCAGCCTGACACTGGCGCTGACACTCTATGAAGAAAGCGAAATCTGGAGCCGGGTAGGCAAAGAGCCGTCGGGTCACTCATTTAATTCTCTGGTGCAGGTGGAGTTGGAGCGCGGCATTCCCCGTAATCCCTTTATCAATGCCGGTGCGCTGGTCATAGCCGACTTGCTGCAGAGCCGCCTCGGAGCGCCCAAGCACAGAATGCTGGAAGTGGTTCGCCGTTTGGCGGGTAATCCGCATATCTGCTACGACAAGGTGGTGGCCGATTCCGAGTATCAGCATAGTGCCCGCAATGCCGCGATTGCCTATCTGATGAAGTCCTTCGGTAACTTCAACAATGATGTGGATACTGTGCTGCGAAGCTATTTCCATTACTGCGCCTTGAAAATGAGCTGCGCCGATCTTTCCCGGGCCATGATGTATCTGGTCCAAGGCGGTAAGGCAATGGATGGCAAAGAGCTGATATCACCGCTGCAGAGCCGCAGACTCAATGCGCTTTTGGCTACATCCGGGCTTTATGATGGCGCCGGTGAGTTTGCCTACCGGGTCGGCATGCCGGGCAAGAGTGGTGTCGGTGGTGGTATAATCGCCGTGATCCCCGGTGACATGTCCATCTGTGTCTGGTCGCCGGAGCTTGACCGCAGCGGCAACTCACTCGCCGGAACGGCAGCGCTGGAGCAACTCAGGCTGGCCGTTGGCCGCTCAATCTTCTGATCCCAAAGGCAGCATTCCGCTGCCTTTGTTTTTTACGCCATACCATAGTTTTCAGCCTAAAGTTGCATATTAGGCGCTTGCCGGGTTTCCGGCCACTATGTAGCCCATCACCTGCGGTGCGGATAGGCAGGAAGCCTGAATGCAGTGAAGGACAGGACGTCCGAGAACGGCCTCGGCCTCGCCATCCCTGGCTCGGAAGGTGACAGTTCCACCTGTGCCTGGGAAATAGGCGTATATCTGTGGGTATATAAGCAATTTCAAGCAACGCTATGATTGCAGAGTTGCACCAAATTCCCCTCGGTGTCGCCGAAAGCCGTTGGCGCAAATAACGTGGCTGAGGCATGGATGCCGAAGCAGCGCCAGTCGAATCAGGGATGAGCGTCTGAAG
>NZ_JBKORJ010000030.1:0-263583 GCF_047314585.1 Shewanella sp. BJSY2023SW005 | reverse complement strand
CAGGGCGGGATTCCACTTTGCTTATATCTTAACCAAATAACAACTCTGAGCGAAATGTAGGACTCCAACCAGCACGGCGGCGCTTACCTGCCAGACTGTCTTTTTTGCCTTGGTGCTGCCTTATCGCACTCAGAGCCGCTCGGTTAAATAGGGCGAGATGCTTTGCGCCATCAGGATCCGTTACCTTCAGCGCATCTTCGCGGAAGACCACATCCAGCACCCAATGGAGCTGATTTTCTACCCCCCAATGCTCTCGAATAGTCCTCGCGGCCTCTTCGGCATTGAGCGGTAAGGAACTGACATACCAGCGTGAAGAACATGATGTTATTCCATCGACTGTCCGTTCACTGGCAACTTCGATAAATGAGGTGATGTGCGGCCACTTTTTCTTAAGTTCCGCTGATAATTCTGCTTCTATCTGCATGACTGTTCGGCGCTCCCTGCGGCCATGACCCATGTTGAACTGCTCAAATATAGCCAGTTCTGGCTGCTCATACGCTTTACTGAAGCTGGTTTTGACTGCTTCAAATAATCCCGGCTGGTTCGACTTGAGCTGAATAATGAAATCACCGTTCCCCTGTTTAATTTTGTTCATGGTAGACACCTGACAATGCAGTGCATCCAGCGTCAGAACGGCATTATCCAGTGCCATAGCATCAATCATGTTGCGGGCGACTTCAGCTTCTTTCCCTTTAGAATGTGAACTGTCTTGGTAAAGTGTAATGCCGTTGCCGACATCAAATGCGCTGACAACATGGAGTGCATTCTTAGCATCCTCACTCCACGCCCCGCGCAGGGTTTTTCCATCCAGCGCGATAACGGTTTTCCCTTCCGTTTGCCGTTGCTCATTGATCCAGCCAAATATGGCTTGAAGGAGCAGTTCGCTGTCCAATGCTTTGATTATATTACTGATACAATGCCTTTTAGGGATGCCATTTTCAAATTTTCGGTACAGACGGAGCCAATCTAGCTGTTCTTCTCCGAATTCCTGAATGGACTTCCACCCAGTCGCACCGCTGAGGATAGCACTGAGTGTCAGGAACACCACATCCACTAAATTATGCTTTAGATTGATGTCCTTACGGGGATCGGTAATCTGTTCTAGTTGTTTCAAAAGGGTCATGGTCATCTGTGGATTAAGGGCAAGGCAGATCAGATCATGACCAACCGTAAAAGTTCAATTTAAAGTGGGATCCCGCCCTGACCTTAGCCCAGAAATGCGTTCTGCCATGAGACATTATGAGTTCACGAAACTAACGGCCGGTGCCCCTATGTTTTTTAAAAATGGCTATCGGGATGAGGACCTTGCAAAAGGGGTTAAGCGACCAATTAAAAAAGCGCATATGGCAATTAACTACCCTATTATTGATGACGAGATCAAACGGGAGCTTGGTGAGGTAGACAATGAGTTTTTTCAGTTATACCCCGCTGTGATTGTCGACGACGAGCAAAATTATCATGAAGGCTTTTGGGTATTCAATATTTTTGAGTATATGGATGTTTTGAACCTTGAAGAGTGCTTGATTAACAACTACAAGCCAGGTGAAGACGAGTATGCAATAAAACGATACTCTCTCTGCAAGCAAAAGATGCAAACTATACCCGAAAATGAACGTTTGGTATTTATGCCTGAATACTCTGACTTTCCTCATGTCATTGTTCACGAGAAGATTGTTAAGGTTTTTAAAGAACTCAAGGTCGATACACTTAATTTTGTCAAAGTTTCCGACTGTGTAAACCTCCCCTAAAATAATTTGTCTCCGTTATATGCACTATAACCTACACCGGCCCCAGTATCAGAAGAGTGAAAGTTGAAAGACTGACTTACTTCTTGATTTTGCCGGGGCTTGTTGTTTGCTGACTCGCGATGAGCGGCATCACTCCTGCTTTGACTGGGGGCTGTTTTGCGGCTGCCTGGCACTATTCCACTCCTGCCATGCCGCCTTGGGGCCCATCATGAACGCAATAAGCACTAGTCCACCGGGTATCAGGACGGCTTTCAGTATCGGCCCCAAGATATACGAATAGAAGCAGATAAAGGGGATGTATAAGACATAGCCTACTGCGAGTGTTAGAATCTTAACGACTGATTTCATGTGATTTACCTTGGTATAAATAAAATTGAGCGCGCTCATTATATTTATTGAGCGCGCTCAACTACAAGTAAAAGGTTCACTTTTGACTGCAAATATGACCCCTAAAAAACGCCAAACCCGCGAGCGCATCTGCCAATGCGCATGGGAGCTGTTTATCGAGCAAGGTTTTGAAGCGACATCGACCCGCGATATTGCCAAAGCAGCAGGGATTGCCAATGGCACCTTGTTTAGCCACTTCAGCAATAAAGAAGAGTTGTTGAAGGCGTTGATGTTGGAGCTTATCGCCGGAGTTATCAGCGAGGCGCAGAGCAGCGATGACTTTGAGCAACCTAAGTTGAAGATGCAGCATTATGCCAGGCATTTATACGGATTCTATTTGCAGCATGTGGAGTTCAGTAAAACCTTGCTGCAAGGCTTAATTTGGCAAGGAGCTTTCTTTGATGAGCAGATCCGCCAGTTCAAAGAGCTGCTGTTTACCTGTGTGCCTCATTATGATGCAGTGAGGGCAACCATTATGATGGATTGCTATTTTATGACCTTGGTTGAAGGGTTGAATGCGCCGAATCCCGATGCGGATACCATGGTGAAGCGTCTTAGTGCCAAACTGGCGTTGCTGTGAGGTCACATCGCCAAAAGGCGAGGAAAATAAGTTAATTAAGACCCGGCACTGGGGCACAAAGCTTAGTGCCGGGTCTAGTTATTTGAGCCTCAAGACTTAAGTTTCAAGGCTCCAGCTTCAATCCTGAAAACTTAATTCCGGGTTAGCTTTAGGGAAGGTACGAACAAGTCCCATGTGTGCTCTGCGTCGGCTTACGGGCCTGGATGCAAGGCGTGGTTCGCAGCAAATGGCCCTAGTCCTTTGCAAGAAGCACAACACAGCAGGCAGGCCTGTAAGCCACACCCTTCGGGGCTTTCACAGCAACCGGCTCTCTGCGTTATCCGACTTCGACAGGCCCCGGCATGCCTTCAGTCAGATGCCTTGAACGCCAATTGCTGTGCAAGCCAGAGTGCCACGAGGACTTATTCGCACCTTCCTTAGATAATCCAGCGCGCCACAAACCGCGGCGACCTGGGCGGCATTGCACTGTTCATCGCTTGCTTGCGGGCTGTCCGGGTAGACTTCTGTGGTGCAGGTGTATGGGGCATTGGTAACCGAGGCACATAGACCAAGCTGCTTGAGCGGATAACGGATAACGCCGTGGTCGACCACAGGAGAGCCGATGATATTGCCGTCTTTGTCGGCCGGAGCGATATGGGTCACTTTGGCGACCGCTTCGATAATGGCTCGTTGGAATTCAGGTTGCGGCATGGCTTCATCATCTACCACATAAAAACCGTCCGGGATCTCGCCGGGAGCTATGATTTTGCCATCGCGGGCCGCCAGCGCCGGGCGAAACTCGGTTTCATCCGTGTCTGTGGTTTCATGCAGATCGATATGAGCCAGGAAAGGGGCGCCGTGGCTAGCAACCAGAGCCATCAATGCGGCAGACTCTTCTGCCGGGCTGGGTTCAAAGAAGGAGCGGTTGGGATCGATAGCCAAAGGATTCCAACGGTTGATGACTTCGTACCCCCAAGGGCTGACACAGGGGACGACCAGGAGGTTGAAATCCGCTTGATAACGTTCGGCTTCCTGCTCAAGAAACTGCAGCGCACCTTGAACGCCACTGGTTTCATAACCGTGGATCCCGCCTGTGACCAATACCCAGGGCTTATCTGCCTGTGGCGATTTACTCTGCAGGGCAAGCAGGGGATAACGTTCCGGGTCATAACTTAAGGCGCCGTACTGACGGCATTCAAAAGCTGTCTTGAGGGCATCGATTTTGTCGAGCACCTGTTCATGGTAGCTGCGTTTGATGTTTTGGGTGGCGCGCCAGGCGGATTTTTCGGCATCCCCCCAGGGAGTACCTGGAGTGCCTATAGGGTATTCTTGACTCATGGATTGCCTCCTTATTTCTTTTATAAAACGTGTATGAATGGCGTATGAATAGCAAAACGCAGCCCATTGGACTGCGTTTATTCTTGAGGAAAATGTTACTGGGCGTTAAAGGCCTGACCGTTTTCCTGCAGGCTGTCGTCGCCCATCAGATACAGATAAACGGGCATTATCTGCTCTGGCGTCTTGAGATCCAGAGGGTTCTCTGCCGGATAAGCCTTGGCGCGCATGCCGGTGCGGGTTGCTCCCGGATTGATACTGTTGGCGCGCACCTGAGTGCCTTCACATTCATGAGCCAGCACCTGCATCATGCCTTCGGTAGCAAACTTGGAGAAGGCATATGGGCCCCAGTAAGCGCGGCCCTTACGGCCAACACTGCTGGAGGTAAAAATAATTGAGGCGTGCTCGGCCTTGCGCATCACAGGCAACAGTGCCTTGGTCATCATGACTTCCGCCACCACATTGACCTTGAGCAGATCTTCCAGTGACTGAATATCAATATGTTCAAATGGCCCCAAAGCGCCCAACAGGCTGGCATTATGCAGCAGGCCATCGAGCTTGCCGAATTGCTGCTCTATGGTTTCGGCCATGTCGCGGTAGTTTTGTTCGCTGGCGCCCTTGAGATCCAGAGGCACAATCGCTGGAGTCGGGCCACCGGCGGCTTCAATTTCATCGTAAACGGCTTCTAGCTTCTTGACCGTTTTGCCCAGCAGGATCACTGTGGCGCCATGGGCGGCATAGGTCTTGGCTGCGGTTTTGCCAATGCCGTCGCCGGCACCGGTTACCAGAATAGTTTTGCCCTTGAGAAGATCTTTTGCTGCTTGATATTCCAACATGGGGAGTTGTTTCCTCTTCGCGCTAAAGCCCGCCAATACTCGACTCACTACAGCGGTATACATCTGTTTAAAACAAATGACTGTTCATTGTTACTTTTCGTTGCGTGCAACTGTGACAAAAATGTAGCTAACTCAATATTTTTACGTTAACTTGAGACGAGCTGAGGACTGATTTCAGCTCCTCTGGTCACAGTGTCTGGGGTATTGTGACCAATTTCTTGGGGAAAACAAAATTATTACAACAAGATTTGGGGAAAAAAGATGAAAAGACTCATTTTGGGTGTTGCAATCGCATCTGCACTTGGACTGACAGCATGTGGTGAAGACAGCTATAACGAACTTAAGGATAAGACAGAGCCGCTCATCCCTGAGTCCCATTTGGTGTTTGATCCTGCCAAAGCTGAAGTTCCCTTGCCAAACGACCTACTGCTCAACGGCACCACAGACGGTACCTTGAATATTCCCGGAGAAGCCTCCGGTGACTATACCAATCCGCAGCTGGCGCTGGGCGCGCTGGATGGCTGGTCAACCACGCAACCGATAACCATAGATATTGAACCTTCCAAAGATAACAGCGGCAATACCCTGAGCCTGCTGGCATCTTCCGTGGCCCAGCCTGGAGCGGTGAGAATGTTTGAAGCCGTCAGCGGCGGCCCGCTTTCTTCCAAAGCCGAGTGCCAGACCAAGCCTTCGGTTTCTGCCTGTGAAGTGGGTGAAGAGCTGGTTTGGGGGGAAGACTTTATCACTCAAGCGTCCGGCAACAAGATTGTCATTGTTCCACTGAAACCACTTAAGCCAGCTCAGTCTTATATCTATGCCACCACTAAACTCATCATGGATTCGGCCGAGCGCCCGATAGCGCCTTCCTACACCTATGGCCTGTTGAAACTGGATATCGACACAGCGCCGCTGGAAACCGCCGATCAATTGATGCTGCAAACTCTGGTAAACAGTTATGAAAAGGGCATGGCGGCGGCTCATGGCGTCGACAAGGAAAGCATTACCTATTCAGGCCTGTTTACCACCCAGTCGGTGGCCGATGTTTATGAAACCACCAAGCTGCTGATGCTGCAACCCGGCTCACCCTATGCGCCCAAGTGGTTGCAAACTCCGACTCCAGCCGGCTATACAGTGGCGATGGCAGCTGGGCTTACCCCTGCTGACGGCGTAGCCTATGTATTGGCGGATTTGGCCGATGTCTACACTGCGGCCATTGAAGTACCGGTTTACGGCACTTGTTCATCGGCAAGCTGTGACGGCATTAACGGCTATTGGCAGGCCCAGGGCGACAGCCCGGTATCTGTGTTGCTGGCGCTGCAGGCCGGTACTCTGAGCCAGGAGAACTTTGCCGCCCAGGCGATGGCTTACAACATAGATCCCGCCGCTGCACTGGCCAATCCTTCCTTGTTGGCCGGCAAAGCGTGGAAACTGGATGATGACAGTGCGGCCGATGCCACCAAGCACCTGACCCGCTTTAATCCCATTCCGGCGATTCGCAACTACGAAACTGTGCCTGTGCTGATCTCCATGCCCAACGCCACTAAGCTTGCGGCATTTTATGCCAGCCAGGGCTTGCCTTTCACGCCACCAACCAGTGGCTGGCCTACCACGATAGCGCTGCATGGTCTGGGTGGCGGCAAAGAGATGTCGCTGGCCTATGCCGGTAGTTATGCCGCTGCCGGTGTGGCTACAGTGGCCATAGATATGCCGCTGCACGGTGCCCGTTCATTTGATGCCAATGGTGACGGCATCTATGAAGTGTCGGCCTCAGGTGCTGCCTATGGCAATGTTGTCGGCAAGCCGGATGCCTTCCAAAATGGCAATCCGCTGGTATTTGTCAACATAGAAAGCACGCTGTCGGTACGGGATAACTTCCGTCAGGCGACCATGGATCATCTGGCGCTTAGAGCCGCGATAACAGGTATGTCGGCGCAACTGGCCGAAATGGGCGCGCCTCAGGTGTTTGACAATAACCAGATAACCGCTCAGGGGCTTAGCCTTGGAGCCATTGTCGGCACCAACTTCGCGACCTATGCCAGCACAGGTTTGAAAGACCCTGCATCCGGCACAGCCTTGCCCAACTACTATGGCATCAAGGGCGCATCTTTGGTGGCGCCGAGCGGCGGCCTGGCGGGTTCTTTC
This sequence comes from Shewanella sp. BJSY2023SW005, assembly GCF_047314585.1. Taxonomy (NCBI): domain Bacteria; kingdom Pseudomonadati; phylum Pseudomonadota; class Gammaproteobacteria; order Alteromonadales; family Shewanellaceae; genus Shewanella; species Shewanella sp. BJSY2023SW005. The sequence continues at coordinate 256,576 of NZ_JBKORJ010000030.1, read as the reverse complement.
GCCGGTTCAGCCACCTTCGCACCTCTGTTGTTTGCCAATGTGACGGCTTCCGATACCTTCAAGGCCTTGGTGGACGCGGCCAATAAACAAGGATATCAGCCGGGTTCGGCCGAATATGAGGCCTTGGTTCAGGAGGTATACGCCGAATTTATCCCTACCTTCGCCTTTGCGGTGCAGACCGGGATAGAGTCAGCCGATCCTATCAACCAGACTGCCATGCTCAAGGCCACGGGTTTGCCGGTGCATCTGGTGGAAATCGTCGGTGATGGTGCAGGTAACAAGGGCGATCAGGTTCTGCCTGGTACTGTCGCGGGCTTCCCGCTGTCCGGCACTGAGCCTTTGATTGCGACTCTGGGGCTTAACTGCGTCGATCAGACCAGTGCCGGTGGCGGCGCTGTGCGCTTTGCCAAGGGGCATCACAGCTCACTCATCGACCCATCCGAAGTACCGGGCGTGACCGATGGCATGGCGGCTCAGGCGACGGCAGAAATGCAGTCTCAGGTGTCTATTTTTGCCTCTTCTGCCGGTAAAGATGGTGCCAGCATTTTGGTGACCGACTCGTCCGTTCTGCAAAGCTGCGGTGGCTAAGCGGTTACTCATATGTTTTTTGTAACAAACCCGGCGAAATGCCGGGTTTTTTTATCTATGCAAGGGCTGCTAGAATAGCGCGATTTTGTGTGCTTTCTCGCGGTGAAAGGAACCCTGTAGTGGAATTTTTATACGAGTACGGATTATTTCTGGCCAAGGCGATCACTTTGGTGGTGGCAGTGGGTGCCATAGTGGTAATTGTGGTGGCATCGGCGGTAAAACAAAAGAGTGACAGGGGCGAGCTGAAACTGACTCATCTCAGCGATGAGCTTAAATCGCTCAAGCATCACCTCAAGGCAGAGCTTTTGGGCAAAAAGGCGTTCAAGGCCTATGAGAAACAGCTCAAGGCCGAGCAAAAGGCTCACGACAAGGCACTTGATGCCGGGGAAGCCAAAGATCCCAAGGTGTATGTCGTCGAGTTCAAAGGTGGCATAGAAGCGGCCGAAGTGGCGTCACTGCGGGAAGAGATCAGTGCCATTCTGGCAATCGCCGAGGAAGGTGATGAGGTAGTCGCCAGCGTTGAGAGTGGTGGCGGCATGGTTCATGGTTATGGCCTGGCGGCCAGCCAACTGGACAGGATCCGCAATGCCGGGCTGCCGCTGACCATATGTGTCGATAAGGTGGCTGCCAGTGGCGGTTATATGATGGCCTGCGTCGCCGACCGCATTATTGCCGCGCCGTTTGCTATCATAGGCTCCATAGGTGTTGTTGCCCAATTGCCGAACTTTAACAAGTTGCTGAAGAAGCATGACATTGATTATGAGCAGCATACCGCCGGTGATTTCAAGCGCACCCTGACGCTGTTCGGTGAGAACACAGATGAGGGTAGAGCCAAGTTCCAACAGGAACTGGAAGAAACCCATCAGCTGTTCAAAGACTTTGTCGGGCGTTATCGGCCGCAACTGGAGCTGGACAAGGTGGCAACCGGTGAACATTGGTATGGTCAGCAGGCCATAGAGCTGGGGCTTATAGATGAAGTCGGCACCAGTGATGATCTTTTGCTGAAGTTGGCCGCGGATCGCACTGTGATCAAGGTAAAATATCAGCTGCGCAAGAAACTGGCCGACAAGTTGGCCCACAGCGCTTCTTTGATGCTCAACGCCTGCTACAACAAGTTGGCCGAGATGAATCGGCCAATGTAACTCCTGCTGTTTAATCCATTCGCTAATCTAACCCCGGCACGCCGGGGTTTTTTATGCCACTATTCTTCCGGCAAAGCCGTGCCGGCGTTATCGTCACTCAAGTCGCTACCAAAACCATTCAGCCACAGGATTACCTCGGCCGAATGCATTCCTAATGTGCTTAATACCTTGGCTGCTTCTGTCTCCGGATGAGTTTGAGAAAACGACCGCAAGCGCAGACCAATTCGAGCAGCTAATTGACGCTATTTTGCATAAAACACCGACATTAATGCTTTTAAAATTCATAAACAGAGGTATTTAGGCCTTTTTATGCAGTACGCCTTTAATTCTCTGGCTGGATACGTTAAAACAGCCTTGGGGGATTAACAAAAAGATAACAATAACTATGCAGATCAAATACCGAGCCAACATGATGGTTGGGGATCAGGCGTACCCGGCTTTTGAACTGGCCAACCTTATTCGTTTTATTCAGTCACAATTGGGAGCCGAGGCTGCCGAAGAGATATGCCGGCACATAGGCACGGGTATCAATGAACTCAAGGAGTGCCAATTGGTGCGGGTCTGGCAGCTCAGCGCCACCATAGCGTTTCTCATGCAGCGTAGTCGACGTGAGGATATCAGCCTGCTGGCTGGTCTCAATACCCAGGTAACCGACTTGGGCTTTCTGTTGCCTTTGCTTGGGGATTGTCGGGATCTCGGTGAATGCCTGGATTTTGTGCTCAACCATCCCAAGTGGGTGGGCAGTTTTGCCGATCTGTTGCTGCTGGAAGATGAGCGGGAAATCCGCCTGCGCTGGCTCAATACCGGCCGGGCCGAGTCGTTAATCTATCGCGGCGAATTTCTTCACAGCATAGGTGCGCTGCTGAGTTTGGCGCGGGAGTTAACCGGTCAAGAGGTCAGCTTTAACTGTATCTGTGTTACCGGCACTTTGATGCCGTCTGAGGGATTGGCAAAACTGACCAAACAGCTGGAGTTTCAGAGTGACTTCAATGAATGGCGCCTCGATAAATCCTACCTGGCGCTGGCTGTGGATCTGAGTCATTTTTCCGATCACAGCCAAAACTGTCAGCAGCAGAGCTCGCTGATTGAAAAGATTATTGCCGAGCTGGATGGCGACTTTCCCGCTGTGCCGCCATTGGAAACCATGGCACTCAGGTTACACATGAGCAGTCGCAGCCTGAGGCGCAAGCTGGCGGCCCTCGGCAGCAGCTATCAACGCCTGGTGGATCAGCAAAGGTGTCAAAGAGCGGTGAGCTGGATCCTTGAGGGCCGGCTATCGGTGAGTGAGATTGCCGAGCGTTTGGGATACAGCGACAGTTGTCATTTTCGCCAGAGCTTCAAGCATTGGCTCGGTTATCCACCAGGCTATTTCAGCCGCTTGGGGCAGGAAGACTAAAAAGGCCCGGGTCGTCAAACCCGGGCCTTTTGCTTATTGCGGTAAGCGTTTTTCAGTCTGCTTGGCTCCAGCTTCAGTTGGAGCAGCTGGCTGCCGGTAAACGTTTAATCCATTCGCTTATCAGCGCGACTCCTTCATCGTGGCTGAGGCTACGGCCAATTTCGGGCATTCTGTCGCCCGGCTCATTGCTCTGCATCCGGAAATGCATGATGGACTCGGCCGGATTACCTGGTACCACATCGTAGCCCAGGGTGCCGCCGCCATAGGCGACAGGCGATTTACAGGTGCCGTGGCTGAAGCCGTTGTCTTCATCATAGCTGCGCTGGTATTCCAGTTTCAGCCCGGTATTGGAGGCATTGCCTTCGGGTCTGTGGCAGTGGGCGCAGTTGATATCCAGGTAGCCCTTGGCAGTTTGCATCAGCTCGCTGTCACTGAGCTGAGTCAAAGTGGCTTCATCACCATCCACATAGGCTGGTACCTTGTCGACGCTGGTAAGGGTTGGCAGGCCGCTGAGAATACCCGCGCTTTGCCAATGAAGCAGTTGGTTGGCGCTGCCATCCTGGTAGGGGTAGTCACGGTTCAGATGGCGGGCCTTGGGACCAATCGGCATAAACACCGCCTGACTGGCGCTGTCGGCCTTGAACTGATGACACTGCTTGCACTGATTCATTGACGGGACAACATAGTCAAAGTTCAGGGTTTGCCCCTTGTGCACCACGCTCTTGCCGTGAATGGCACCGGCCTTGGCCAAAGTGGCATCTGTTTGCTCGGCATTCCAGATATAGGGCAGGGCGGTCCAGCCCGACTCTCTGTGGATCAACAACCGGGTTTCAATCAGAGTTTCATTGTCCACGCCTCTGGTTGCGGTATCGGCAGGCAGGGCAAATGTTTTCACCAGTACTGTGCCTACCGGGAAGTCAAAGGCCTCATTGCTGCTGTAGTTGGCTTGTTTCCCTTCCGGCACAAACACATAGCGATACTTACTGGCATAGTCGGTAAACAGCGGCGTGTTGAGATCGTAAGGGATCCCGCCACTGTTTGGCATGGCCGCCGGCATAGAGGCGTCGGCAAACAGGCGGTATTGTGCCAGGCTGCTGCAATTGGCACCCATCAGAGCATCCCAGTTCACACCAGAGCCTTGAGCCCTGCACAGCGACAGGTCGCCATCGCCTTCAAGGCCGCCTTCACCTTCTCCTATAGTACCGCCACCGCCGACCAGAACGCCGCCGTCACAACCTTCGGTATCATCATCCACGCCGCAGCCGAAGATCTGTTCGCCGAAAGTGACGGTATGCACAGGTAGGCTGACCAAAGAGCATTGCAACAGTTGCTGCTGCTTGGCTTCATACATGACATCGGGAATGCTGACATCGGTATTGCTGTTGCCGTAGAGCTGGCCAATGCTGACATCTCCATTGTTGCTGGCACAGACATTTTCACTGCCGTCAGGGTTGAAGGGGAGTTCACCAAATCCGAGATAGGCGCCGGTACCATTGTTGGCGAGCAGTTCACCCAGGCCATCGTAGAGGATCCCCGGGAAGCGGCCATGGCTGTAGATGTAGGCCTTGATGATATCCTCGATAAGATAACCGTTGGGCTTGGTGGCAAAACCGCTTATCTGGTTGTCATGGATATAGATGTTGCGCGGTGTGGCGCGCCAGCCATCTTCAATGGCCTGACCCGGCTGGGCATAGCTGGCGGCAAAGGCGGATACATCCGGCTCGGCGATAAAGAAGCTGGAGACAGTGACCGCCAGGGTATCGTGGTTGCTGATCTGGTTGTTGAACACTTCCACATCGTTGGTGGAGAGTATGATCACCCCGGTGCCGGGAGGAACAATATGCACTCCGGCCGGGTTGGCAGAGGCGTTGGCGAAGTTGTGGGTATTGTTGTCATAAACCTTGTTGTTGAATACCCGTACGCTGGAGCCGTACTTGTGGTTGCCAATGGGAAGGTCGAACACCAGAATACCACCGGTATTGCCCATGGCCTCATTGTCATAGACATCGGCAAAACGCGAGTTTTCCACTTCGATACCGGCAACGTTTTCCTTGGCGATATTGCGCCTGACGACTATGTACTCAGACTGGCCGACATAGATACCGGCATCGGCGCTGCCGCGGACATAGCTGTCTTCAATCAAAATATTCTCGCATTCCACCGGGTAAAGGCCGTAGGCGCCATTGCCTTGATCCAGCTCACCTTCCCACACGGCGGAGACATTGCGCAGTATGATGCCATTGGTATTTTTCAGCTTGATGCCGTTGTTTTTGGCTTCATAGACCGACAGATCCTTGATGGTGATATTGAGGGCATTTTGTACAAAGATACCGTCACCGGCGTTGGCATTGGCAAAGTCGAGAATGGTTTCATCGCGGCCATAGCCCATGACAGTGACATTGCTGGCATAGCTGCCGTCACCGTCGACATCGCCGTCAAACAACAAGGTGGCATCTATCTCAAATCGGCCCTTTGGCAACACGATTACAGCGCCACTCTGGGCGTTGATCAGAGCTTCCTGAATTCGGGTTGTCAAATTGTCTCCGGCTTCAACCATGATGGCGCCTTCGGGGAAGGGGCTGGTTACCGGCGGTGGCGTCACGACCGGCGGTTCAGTGGTTTGAGACGTATTGTCGTCATCCGAGCAGGCAATGAGTCCCACGGTTAACCCGGCTGCCAGCAACGCCAAAGTCAGGGGGTTTTTCTTGTTGAACATAATCTCTCCTGATTATTGTTATTATTCCGTTAACAAGATCCCGATTCATTTCCCGACTGACAATGTGAAATCCGGCCAAATTAGCGCCAAATAATGCAAGTAGCGGCAAATAACAGATTGAGATGTTATCGCCATATGTAAACACTATTTTAACAACAGTTTGTTTTTCATCATTTATTCTGGATTTAGTTCGCCGGCAGTGATAAAACCTCATGCGTCAGAATCAAAAGGAGTTGGCATGAGTAAGGATGAACAAGAATACAGTCTTTCCGGTGATCCCATTTTCAGATACACGGATGGTGAAAAGGAATGGCAGTCGCCTATGGGTGAAGAGTGTATCGTCCAGATAAGCGAACATATTGAGCGCCATATTGGTGAAGTCACCTGGGTCTTTCATGAAGTTATCTCGGATACTGTGCATATTGATGTGCATTATGTGGCACCGACAGACGAGCGACCTTTCCATACTCTGGTGACTTCCGGCATGAGTGACTTGCCTATGAGTACCCCCGAAGAGGCGGATATCCCCAGGTTTATGGAGCTGATGATCACCTTGCCGGCGCATTGGCAGATAAGTCAGGAAGCCTTCAGCGATGAAAAGTGGTATTGGCCTGTAAGGCAGCTTAAGTTTTTGGCGCGCTTTCCGCATAAATACGACAGCTGGCTGGGCTGGGGACACACAATACCCAATGGTGATCCTGCCGAACCCTTTGTCGAAAATACCCGTCAAAACGGCATGATAGTTCTGCCGTCACTGCTGGTTGATGAGGGGTTCCACACCCTGGAGATTGACCAGGACAAGTGCATCAATTTTTATAGCCTGGTGCCGCTTTATGAAGAAGAGATGATGTTGAAACTGGAGCAGGGCAGCGATGCCTTGTTGGATCTGTTCGACAAGTATCAGGTGAGCGATCTGGTGGACGTTGCCAGAATCAATGTGGTCACAGGGCGGAAATAACCGAGCACCGGGGACTCACTCATAGCACACTCATAATAACAAGGTAAAAAGCCGGACTGAGCTGCATTGTGCAGGCTAGCCCGGCTTTTTTGAGTCTTAACGCTTGTAACTGATGTGCTGATGGAATCTCAACACCAGTTCACGGCGATCCGGATCCAAGCCTATGGCTTCGGCAAAGTCTTTCAAGGCTGCTTCCACCTGGTTCATGTAGCGGCCATAACCTGGCTCTGTGTAGTCCTCTTTACCGGCAACCAGCAAAAAGTGCACCGATTCTACCAGATTGCGCCCATCCCAATGGCTGACAAACTGAGTGTCGGTTGCCGCAGGATCAAAGCCTATCATCTGGGCTTCGGCAGTACTTTCCACCTTCTCGAACTTACTGTTGCGAACCAAAGGCATCAGGCCGTTGGCCACCATGGCGATGCGGTGCAATTGCTTGCCGGCCGCCGCGCTGCGGAACTTGTCCTCAAGGAACTGGTACAGCGGGCTGAAGTCTTCGGTATGCTCTTCTTCCAACACGCTCTGCTTCAGGCGGCGGCTCAGCGGCAGGCTGACGGTGACATAGGCCAATGAGCTGTGATCTTCCGGCAGTTTGCACTTGCGCGACTTGTAGCGCTGATAAATATCCCTGAGCTTGTAGCCATAGGTCTTTTTCTCCCCCTTGGCACGGGCGAAGAGATCGTAGGCCATGTGCTGGTGATCGCGGACTTTGACCCTTAATTCCTGCTCCGGCAGGTTGTCCAACACTCCATTCAATACGGCATTGACCCGGCTGTGGAAATTGGCGGCGTTGGCGCGAATTTCTTTACCTGTAGCCAAAAACAGCAGTCTTAACTTGCGGGCCTTGTAGTCCGGCTGGAAGAAAAGGTTCTGGGCTTCATGGTAGGTCGGGTTGTAAAAGAACAGGATCTGTTCGGCGGTTTGGAAGCAGTAGGCCTCGGTGTGAAAACGCACCACAGGCAGTTTGTCATTGGCGATCACATGAATGTTGTGCAGATCTTCCTTTTCTGCCAACTGGAATACCAACTTGCTGATCTCGCGGTAGCAGTTTTCGTAACTGGCATAGTGGCTGAGCAGCGCATCTGTCATCAGTATTTCAGCCATGATGTACTGGCTGGTACGGGTGGCCAGGGGAATATAGACTTTTTGCTGGGACATACGCTTTCCTTGTTTTATGTTATCAGGCCGGTATGGGCATACTAGCCGGGTTGCACTGCAATCTTATTGCGACAAAACAACTTTCAATCCGATCGGGTATGGACTTATCGCGCCCGCCCTAGTGTAATCTATGGTTATGATTTATTAAACATTAATAAACTTTAGCCAACCTTAAGGCAACAAACTGAATAACAAGGAGTCGTTAATCTTGATTACCGAAAGCCCCAGATTAATTTTGAGACAGTTCCGTGATGGTGATCAGCAGGCTTTATTTGCCATGAACAGTACTCCCGAAGTGCTGAGGTATATTCCCGGCGAGCCATTGAAGGATATTGAAGAGGCCGCTCAGGTGCTTGAAAAGGTCATTTTGGCCGACTACCGCAAGTATGGCTATGGTCGCTGGGCTGTTGAGCATAAGGCCGATGGCAAGGTGATAGGTTTTTGCGGCCCCAAGTTCCTGCCGGAGTTCGGCAAGGTTGAGTTGGGATACCGATATCTGCCTGAATACTGGGGCCAGGGACTGGGTTATGAAGCCGCCAGCCATGCATTGCCCAAAATAAAAGCGATTTGCGCCGTGAATGAGTTGATAGCCCTGATCATGGATGGCAACCTGGGCTCGGAAGCGATAGCCCTTAAGTTGGGTATGCTGCCGCAGGAAGAAAGTGAACTGATGGGGCACAAGGTGAGGGTATTCAGCTGCAGTCTTTAGTCGTTTTTAGCTATGTCGTCCTGCGGCTATTATGTCCGGCTGCAATTATGTCCGGTGATTGCCTTATCCGCCTGTTGCCGGCGCAGATGCGTCTGTGGCAGGGGCTTTGATGGCTTCGATTGCCGATTCAACCCAGGGCAGCACAAAGGCGGTGATCTTGGGCTGGGCCTTTTCGTTCGGGTGCAGCCCATCGGCCTGCATCAACTCGGGGAAGGGCGCTATCTCTGTCATAAAGAAGGGCATCAGGGTGACGTTGGGCTGTTTGGCCAGGTCACTGTAAACGGCGCTGAAGGCGTTAGCATATCTGGGGCCGTAGTTTGGCGGCACCATGACTTCGGAAAGCAGCACCTTGGCGCCGGATTGACGGGCCAGCGCAATGATTTTTGTAAGATTGTTTTTCAGCTCCGTTGGCGGAAAGCCTCTCAGACCATCATTGCCGCCAAGCTCCACCAACAGCAGCGAGGGTTTTACCGACTTCAGCAACTGAGGCAATCTTCTGAGGCCACCGGCCGTGGTTTCGCCGCTGACAGAGGCATTAACAATGTTATGCTCGGGTAAGGCTTGTCTCAGCCCTTCGACCCAACCCTGTTTCTCGGCCATGCCGTAACTGGCTCCCAGGCTGTCCCCCAGGATCAGTATATCAGCGGCCTTGACGGGCAGCGCAGAGAACAAGAATATGACTGGTATCAATGCCAGCGGACGCAAGCATAAGGAAGCAATTTTGAAGAACAGTGCCATTAAGGTTTCCCATCTCGTAAAAACTGTCACTACCCAGGAAGGTGACCTGACTATCCTGAGTGGCATCAATTTGGATGTCAAGCCGGGCCAGAGTGTGGCCATTCTTGGGCCATCAGGCTCAGGTAAATCAACTCTGCTGGGCTTGCTGGCGGCATTGGATACCCCCTCGTCCGGTGAGATTTGGCTCGATGGCAGTGCCTTGGCCGGGCTGAATGAAGAGCAGAAGGCTGCGCTGCGTAAGCAGAAAGTCAGCTTTATTTTTCAGTCTTTTATGTTGGTTGATACCCTCAACGCCCTGGAAAATGTCATGCTGCCGGCTGAACTTGCGGGTATCAAGGATGCCAGAGAGCGAGCCAAAACCATGCTGGAGCGAGTTGGCCTCGGGCACAGGCTCAATCATTACCCGAAACAGCTTTCCGGCGGTGAGCAGCAGCGGGTTGCTATCGCCAGAGCCTTTATCAGCGAACCCAAGGTGCTGTTTGCCGATGAACCCACGGGCAACCTGGACAAACACAACGCCGACAGGGTTGCCGACATGCTGTTTGAGCTCAATCGCGAGAGTTCGACCACCTTGATTCTGGTGACCCATGATATGCAATTGGCCAGTCGCTGTGAGCGCCAGTTGGAGATGCACGAAGGGCGATTGTATGAACAGGGGCAGCAAACCCTGCCGGAAGAGGCCGGTTTGCATGAGGCCAAGACAGAGAGCCGGGTGCCGGCGGCATCGGTAACGGCAGAGGAGGGGCGCTGATGGAATGGACGCTGGCATGGCGCCTGTTTCGCCGCGAACTCAAGCAAGGGCAGTTGGTATTGATTGTGCTGGCCTTGACCCTGGCGGTGTTGTCTGTCACCGGTCTGGCCCGGGTCAGTGACAGATTGCAGCTCGCCATCAATGGCCAGGCGGCCAAGTTTATTGCCGCCGACCGAATCATTAATTCACCCGTCCCCATAGATGCAGGCATACTGCAGCAGGCCAACGCGTTGGGGCTGAAGCAGTCTCAGAGTTTGCAGTTCAACTCTATGGTTTACAGCGGTGATGCCTTTCAGTTGGTCACTGTCAGGGCAGTTGATAATGCCTATCCGCTCAAGGGCAAAATTGTCTTGCGTCAAGGAGAAACCAGTGCCTTGCCGCAGCCAGGTGAACTGTGGTTTGAAATGCGTCTTGGGGGCTTGCTGGGGTATCCCAAGAGTGTTGAGCTGGGTAACGCCCAGATGGCGCTGGCCAAGGAGATAGACAGGCTGCCCGATGCCGGTTTCAATCCATTTGCTTCTTCCCCCTTGGTGTTAATGCGCCTTGATGATGTGGCGGCAACCGGGGTCATTCAACCCGGCAGCCGGGTGACATATCTTTATCAGTTTGTCGGGGACAACCAGGCGCTGAGCCGTTTTGAGGAATACGCCAAGCCACTGCTGACCAGTAGCCAACGTTGGGTTGATGTACAATCCGGCGATTCGCCGATTGCCGGGGCGGTGCAGCGGGCGGAGCGATTCTTGCTGCTGGCGAGCTTGCTGGGGATAGCCCTTGCCTGCGCCGCCATCGGCATTGCCGCCCAGCGTTATTGCCAGCGTCACTATGATGTGGTTGCCATGTTGAAAACCTTTGGCGCCAGTGCAAGACAAATCCGTTTATTGTTCGGTCTGCACCTGCTGCTGGTGACCTTTCTTGGAGTGATCTTGGGGATCTTCGGTGGCCTGGTGCTGGATTATCTCATCAGCCGAGCCTTGCCTGCGGAAATTGCCGCCTATTCTCCGCCTATGCTCAGACCGCTTCTCTTGGGGTTGGCTACAGGGTTTATCAGCGCCTTTATGTTCAGTGCCTATCCGCTGATGCGGCTGCTGGCTATTCCGCCGCTCAGGGTGTTGCAACGCCAGCTAGAAGGAATACGTCTGGGCATGTGGTTGCATCTGCTGCTGAGTTTGGCGGCCATGGGATTACTCGGCTGGCTCTACTCGCGCTCTTTGCCTTTGACCCTGACCGTGGTGGCCAGCGTGGTGTTGCTCGGGGTGCTGCTCAGCCTGATGGGTTTTTTGTTAATCCGCCTGGGGCAGAGTGTTGGCATGCGCACGACCAACCCCTTGTCGTTGGCACTGGCGGGCCTTCGGCGCCGTGCCAGACAAAACGCTGTACAACTGGTGGGCTTTTCCAGCGCCTTGGTGTTATTGCTGACCATAATGGCGTTGCGTCAGGACTTGCTCAGCGAATGGCAGAAGCAGTTGCCTGAGGATGCGCCGAACTATTTCCTGGTTAACATAGCCCCGGACGAAGTAGAGCCGCTGGCGGACTTTATGGCTCAGCGCCAGATTGCTGCCACAGATATCTATCCTGTCATCCGTGGTCGGCTCAGCGCTATCAATGGTGAGGAGGTGATCACTGCCGAAGAGCAGGAACAGGGGCAGAGAGGGCGTCTTGGGATTTCAAGGGAACTGAATCTCACCTGGCGATATACCTTGCCGCCCAACAATGAGATCCTTGAGGGCCATTTTAATCGGCAAACCGATGACGTGTCGGTGGAGTCCGGGGTGGCCGAGCGCTTGGGAATTACTGTCGGAGACAGCCTGAGTTTTGTTATCGATAACCAAACGCTGACTGTCAAAGTGGCCAGTATTCGTTCTGTGCAGTGGGAAACTCTGCAACCCAACTTCTTTATGATTTTCAGTCAGGAAGCCTTGGCCCCCTTTGCTTATACCTCCATGGCCAGTTTTCATCTGGATGATGGCCAAAAGGCTGTTGTGCTTGAGCTTATCCGTAATTTCCCCACTGTCTCCATCATAGATGTGGGGGCCATGGTGGCTCAGCTCAAAGAGATAGTCGCCCAGGTATCTTTGGCACTGACGCTGGTGTTGGTGCTGGTGGTATTGGCCAGTGCCCTGGTGATGATAGCGCAGACCGAAGCCGGCATGGCCAGTCGCCAACGAGAACTGGCGGTTCTACGCACCTTTGGTGCGCCGGGAAGCTTGCTTAAGCTTGCCACGGCGTTGGAGTTTGCACTGCTAGGTGCCGTGGCGGGCATTCTGGCGGTCACAGTGGCGGAGTTTGCGCTCTGGCTTTTGAAAACTCAGGTGTTTGAACTCAGAGTCAGCCCTCACTGGCAATGGTGGCTGTTGGCTCCCCTCAGTGGCGCCTTGTTGGTGGCACTGCTTGGCCTGTGGCGTTGTCGCAGTCTGCTGCAAAAGTCCTGTGGTGAGCTGTTAAGGCTTGAGTAATGCCGGGGGATTGGTTGTCAGGCTATTTTTGTCGAACCATTTTTTGCCAGGCTCGGGTGGCGAATTACTGACCTTTTGCTGTTATTTTGAGCGCTGCTGGGGTAGTATTCCGGCTTTCTTTTGGACAGTGAAGGGATGCGCTGCAACAAGTGAGGTGAGGCAAGTTGACACTGATACTGGCAGGCGCTTTGGCTTTGGCGGGGACTCTGGGCGTCTCCGCTTACACTCTGGGACATTCAGCCTTCAAGGCGGGGATGGGGGTTAAACGTTGGGTGGCTGCCGGGTTGTTGCTGGGACCCGCTGCCATGTTGTTATTTAATGCACATAGGCAATTGGCGTACCGCAAAACCACTCGGTCCGGCGATAGCAAGCATTCCTTCTAGAATCCTCTATTGATTCCAAATCACAGCAAAAGGGAGCATAAATGCTCCCTTGTTTTTTCGCTGTTTCATCAGTTCCACCAACCTCTGGCAGGAACCACTTCCAGGTGGCACAGACCCTCCGGCAGTTTCACCCGTTTACGCTCTGGTTTGGTCAGACCCAATAACTTCTTGATTGATATGATCATATTGGAACCCCTTACGCAATGCTCTCAACAGAGTTAACGACTTTGATATGTGGCACTGCTGCGACTTGAGTCTCCAGCACCTTGATGTGTGGCACCGCAGCAATTTGAGTCTCCAGCACCTTGATGTGTGGCACCGCAGCAATTTGAGTATCCAGCACCTTGATGTGTGGCACTGCGGCAATCTGAGTATCCAGCACCTTGATGTGCGGTACTGCGGCAACTTGAGTATTCAGCACCTTGATGTGTGGTACTGCGGCAATTTGAGTATCCAGCACCTTGATGTGCGGTACTGCGGCAACTTGAGTATTCAGCACCTTGATGTGTGGTACAGCAGCAATTTGAGTCTCCAGCACCTTGATATGTGGCACTGCGGCAATTTGAGTATCCAGCACCTTGATGTGTGGTACAGCAGCAATTTGAGTCTCCAGCACCTTGATATGTGGCACTGCAGCTATTTGAGTCTCCAACACTTTGATGTGTGGCACAGCAGCGACTTGGGTGTCCAGTACTTTAATGTGAGGGACGGCGGCAAAAGCCAGTGAACTGGTAACAACGGCGGCGGTAGCAAGTATTGATTTAATCATTATTTTATCTCTCTCAGGGTAGTGGTAACAGTCAGCGGTTAACTTCTTGACGCTGAGAGAGATAAAGCAGGAGTTATGCCAAAGTGTTATTTCAGTTTTAAATTGGTTTTATTTTGGCTTTTTATCGGTTTATATGCGGTTTAAATTTGGTTCTTAAATTGTATTTTTCTTTCCTGTAAATGCGGGCAGATTTTGTTTCAGATACTCGGAAAACTCAGCTTCCGGTACGGCTTTGCTGTAAATAAACCCTTGTATTTCTTCACAGTTTAACGCTTTTAAAATACTGAGTTGTGATGAGTCTTCCACGCCTTCTCCCACAACGGAAAGCCCCATATTGTGGGCTATGGTGATGATGGAATCGACCATCTTTAGGTCTCTGTCAGACTTATCGATATCGTCGACAAAGGCTTTATCTATTTTCAAGCTGTGAATGGGGAATCGTTTCAGATAGGACAGAGATGAATAGCCGGTACCAAAGTCATCGAGTGCCAGACAGACTCCCATTTTAGCCAGTTGTTGCATGACTTTAATGGCTTTTTCCGGATGCTTGATAACAGTCCCTTCGGTGATTTCCAGTTCCAGATTAGCCGGTGGCAGGCGGGTCAGACGTAAAATTGACGCGATTCTTTGCTGCAGATCGGGAAGCGCGAATTGTCGCGACGACAAATTGACAGCCACACGGCCATCAAACAATCCCTGCTCACGCCACTGTTGGGCAGCAAAGCAGGCTTTTCGCATAACAAGGTCACCTATTTCAACAATCAGGCCATTTTCCTCTGCCAGCGGAATAAAGTCATTGGGTGGGATCAATCCGTGTTGAGGATGATTCAAGCGAACCAAGGCTTCCATACCCGACACCAAACCGCTGCGCAGATTGATTTTTGGCTGGTAATAGACTTCAAACAGATCGTCTTTTAGGCCTTCTCGGATGAGATTTTCTACCTCCAACTGCCGGATTGCATTGCGGTTCAATGATTCTGAGTAGAACTGATAGCGGTTACCACCGGCAGACTTGGCATGGTACATGGCAATATCGGCCTTTCTCAGCAGTGCTTGCTCATTTTGCTCGTCTTCGGGATAAAGCACTATGCCTATGCTGACGCCGACAACCAGCTGTTCGCCTACCAGTTCAAAGGCTTGACCGAATGCGTCTATGACGCGGCTGGCTATCACTGCACTGGAACCTATATCGGGGTTCTTGTCTACCAAAATGGCAAACTCATCACCACCGAGGCGATAAAGGTTGGTGTGTCCGGGTATAGATTGCTGCAGCCTTTCTGCGACCAGGATCAAAAGCTCGTCACCTATTTGGTGACCGAGGGAGTCATTGATCTTTTTGAAATTATCCAGGTCAAGGACCATCAGAGTGTGGTGATGATCTTTTTTCACCAGGTTGCCTAGGGTGACTTGCAGGTTGGAGCGGTTGGGAAGACCGGTCAGGAGATCATTATTGGTGAGCTTGCGCAGCTCTTCTTCCTGCTGTTTACGACGGGAGATATCGGAAAACACCCCAACATAATGGGTCAGGATCCCTTGCTCATCGTAAATCGCATCTATGGTGAGCTCCATCAAGAACTCTGAACCGTCGCCCTTAATGGCTTCTATATCGTTGCTCCAGCGACCGTACTGCTGCAATAACTGTTTTATCTGTTGATTGTAATTGTCAGGATAACGGCTGAACTGCAGCGTTGTGCCCAGCAACTGGTTTCGGCTGTGTTGGGTTAGTTCACAGCAGGCTTCGTTAACCTCAACATAATGGAAATCGGCATCCAGAATAAACATGCCTTCCGAGATATTCTCTATCGCCCGCTCGAACAGGCGCAGCTGCTCTTCTGCTGTCTTGAAACTGTTGATGTTTTTGATGGTTCCCGTCATACGAAGGGCATTGTCATGCTCATCCCGTTCAACAATTTTGGCCCTGTCGAGGATCCACAGCCATTCACCACTCTTGCTTTTGACTCTGTAGGTTGCTTCGAAATGATCTGTTTCACCGTAAAAATGTTTATTGAGTGCTTCTCTTACCCGCTCTCTATCTTGAGGGTGAATATTGCTCTCTTCACCATGGTGGCCGGAGCGCTGGCCGTCGCGGGGAAATTCGAGAGAGCCCCAGATATTGGAGCGGTATATCTGCCCCGTTTCTATATCCCAGTCCCACATCTCATCACCGCTACCCCAGAGGGAGAGCTTTAGACGCTCCTCACTCAAGGCTATTTGACGCTGGATCTCTCTCTTGCGCAGCACGGCTTTGGTGATAGCCGTCAGTATCAGCAGTATCGCCAATACATAGAGAGTTTTGGCAAGCGTGGAAAGCCACCAAGGAGGGGTTATTTCAATTTGCAGTGTTCTGGTGATGCCTTGTTGCTGAGTCAAAGGATTAATCGCATAAACATGAAAGTTATAGGTACCAGGAGATAAGTTGGTGTAGGTTGCTGAGTTCGTTCCTTTCGATGAAATCCAGTCATCAGAAAGTCCCTCCATGCTATACATGAATTCGATATTATCTATATCGCTGCTAGGCGCACTGAATTTTAGAGTAAAAGGGTAGTCTGAATGCTTTAATACGACTTTTTCTGTATGTTGAATAGACTTATCCAGTACACCGTCACCAACACTCTCCTCTATGTTGAATATGAGTAGGGAGTCAATGGTTGGAATGATTCTTTCTTGAGAGTTTATATACTCAGATAGCTCGCTTATATCTAGTATACTTACGCCTGAGTTACCCCCGAATAGTAATTTGTTGTTAATTATAACGCCACTTTGAGAGTTGTATTCCAACTGAGCGCCATAACTCGAATTTATTACAAACTCTTGGCTGTCTTTAAACACTACAACTTCTTTTATTGATGATGCGGCAATTAATTCATCTGTTGCGACAATTGAGAAAATGGATTTATTGTTAGAATAAAATAATGAAGTGTTTTTCCCATCATATCTAAGTATGTTTTTAGGCGTGCCAAAATAAACGCTATTCTTATTTGCTGACAAGCAGAAAACCATATCATGAGAATAAATGTTATTGATGCCACTACTATCTTTTTTATACAAGCCACCTTGTGTTGCAATGTATAACTCATTGTTATAGCTGATCATATCAAAAACTGGGAATTGAGTATCTACAGTAAAACTTTCTATCTTGGTTAGATTTTCTGTATCTAAAGATATTATCTGACCATCAACAGTGCCAATTAAAAACTGATCTTTTATTCTTTTCACAACGGATACAGGAGTAGCCATAATCTTTCTAATAGACATAGTATCTTTAGACAGTTGGAATAACCCGTCACTATTTCCAATCAAGAATCTATTATTGTCACTCAGTACTGACTTTGGACCAGTAAATTTACTATCAAAACTTTCACCTTTAACAAGGTCACTGTTTAATATTCGTATTTTATCACTTTGATCTGCAATAACGACATGATCGCTACTGTCTAAGCTTAATGACCAAGTCGGTTTGTTGGTTATGTCAAGCTTTTTTAACAGATTTTTACTACTCTTCAAATAAACGAACCCTTCATTTATATTTGAAAGTAAGATTCCATTTTTAACTTTTTTTATATATGGACTTTTAAGCGAGTACTTTTTTGATGATACTCTTCCGATATAAGAGCTTGAATTATCTTTGTTCAGCTTAAAAATACTGTTGCCATAGGTATAGTAAAGGTGCTCACTGTCACCACCTAAAGAGTCGTATGTACCAGAAATGGAATTTACTCTATTCCCATCAATAAACTCAATGACTTCATCTTTTTTTGCTGCATACAGGGAATCAGAAATTTTCTCAATGTTTTCAATGTTTAGGCTGATAGTTTTATTGTTATGTAATAACTCACCCGAGTAAGTGAGAATATATTCACTATTTTTTATTAAGATACCGGATTTAATATTTTTTACAGATGTTGAGCTCTTGTGGATAGGGCTTTTTTCTATTTCATTGAAAATATAGGTATTTTTTGGGGTTGTGATAAAGAGTTTGTCATCACTTTCATCTATGCTTAGTACAGGTTCTGAAAAGTTCACATCAATAAATCTTTCCGTTTCCGGATCGTATTTTGATAGCCCAGAATCTGTTCCAACAATGAGTGCTTGGTACTTTCTTGAATAGATTAAAGAGCGGATGAATGAGCTTTTCAATCCAGAACCATCGTTGGAAAAAAACTGTTTGAAGGACCTTCCATCAAACCTGTTTAACCCATTTACTGTACCAACCCAGATGTAGCCATCCGGATCTTCAGCAATTGATGTAACAGTGCTTTGTGATAACCCTTCGGGGACGCTGTAAACATCGGCTTTCAGTTGGATTGGGATGGCTGAGGCAGGAAGTGATGATACCAAAGTGAATAAAACAGCAAGCACCAGCGAAAAGGAGAGTGTGAGACCGTGCAGTGATTTAGGCATAAATTTAGTAAATTTTATAATGAGTGATGCCAGTACCGTTGAATGATAACTCTTTCAGAAAGTAGCCTGATTGTCAAAATTAAACCTTTCTATCACATACGTTTATCTCATTTCTGCCCCAGATATGTGGTGATAAATCGAGCTGTGCCATCCACTTAAAAGCATGCTGTGCTGTTATTGAATATAATACCTTTTGATTATAACTGCTGCAGCCCTTTGTCTTGGAACAATCTTCGATACCAATTGGAATGGAGAAAAATTCCTCGTTTGAGCAAGGGAAGTCCAGGGATTAAAGGTTAAACTGCTCAGCCTGTTGCTTGAAGGCGCGTAAATCTGTGATCAAGGAACCGGCTTGCAGACGTTCCAGATGTCTGTGTTGTTCTCCTGTGCTGAACAGCACCAGACGATCGCTGTGTTTGGTGCGCATTTTATCCATCATAAACTTAATCAGGCCGGCCCGGGTTTGGCGCTTGATTTCTGCTACCACCAGCTCACGTTGATTAAAGTGGTAATCCTTATTGCCTATGCTGACCCAATAACGTTGGCCGCGGGTCTTGAGGTTGGCATCATGTTCCATGACTTGGTTGATCAGTCCCTGCTTGGTGCTTTCCCACTGCTCATTGGTTATCTGCATCACGGCGTAGTTAAAGTCGGCGATAAACTCATCTATGGCTTCCAGTAATTGCAGTGGCCCGGCGGTCGGTGACTGTACATAGAAGATCATCCCCGGGTGGCGGTTCAGCGGCAGATAGCCTGTGCCCACCATATAACCGAGTTGTCTTTGGGTTCGCAGCTCGTGGAAGAATGTTGACGACATGGTGTGATTCAGCAGGCTGAACAACGCCATTTTCTCCGGAGTGGCAAACACGGATTGGTAATAGACTATGATAGCGCTGTCCGGGTGAGCTATGTTCAGCTCCCTGAGTACGGTTCCTTTCCCCTGAAGGTTGACCAACTCCCTGGCCGATTCACGGCTGGGCTTGGAAACCAGCGACAGAATATGGCTGAGTCGTTTTCCCAGAGACTGGGCTTCCTGTTCCAGCCAGTCACCATAGACCAGGCCTTCCAGATAGATTTTTTCATAGAAGGCGCTCACATGGTCATGCAGATCGTCCAGGGTGATATCTTCCAACAGCTCTGCCATCCGCAGTGGTTCATAACTGCGTTTTTGCAAGGTTACCGTCAAGCTGGTGAACAGCTGGGAGATGGGTTTGGCCTGGGCATGGTTATACCAACTGCGTAGTAACTGGCGTTTGATAAGGTTGAACCTCTCCTGGGTAAAACTGCGCTCCCGGGCTTTGTCTATCAGCAGCGCCAACAGGGTTTCCTGGTTGCCGGTAAAACCGGTTAAATGCAGGGTCAGCCCGCCCTGATGGGGGTAGATGTTGTAGCTGAGGCCGGCTACTTCCGCCTGATAGGTATGTTCGGTCAGATGATCGAGCAGCATCTCCACATACAGCCGGGTCAAGGCGGCATGTCTCGGCGTGGGGCTGGCCTGATCCGAATCGAGCGAGAGATACAGATGCCCCTTGGGGACATTGAACTCATCATCTTTCTTGTGCCAGATACGGTAACCGGCACCTTCGGCGACAATCACCGGCTCAGGATGCCGGCTGGGTTCGCCTCGGGCTATGGCGTCTTCAACGATGAAAGGGTTAGGCCTTGGCAGCTCCATCCCGGTTTCAGCCTCGGCGCAGCGCCACAGTGCCAGCCTGGCTTCTTCTATGGGCTTAATTTGATAGGGGGTGTGATACCAGGCCGCTTGTTGCTCGGTATCCAGATCCTGGGCCACCAGTTGCAGGCGCATATTATCCGGGGTCATCAGGCTCATCAGTGCTCTGGCTTCAGCGACATCCAGGCCATCCATGCGATAGTCGCCATAGACGGTATCTTCAACCTGATAATGCTGCATATTGATGCTGAGATGACTGGCCAGATCCAAGGCTTTTATCTGTTCCTGGTAGCGAAATGCCAGTTTGAGCAGATTGGCTCTTTCCTGATAGCGCCAGTCTTCCAGCCCAGTATCTGCAATGAGTTTGATATAACCGAAGCAAGCAGCAACCACCTTGTCGGTTTGGTTCAAACCTCTGTCGGTCAGCTGAATGCTGATGCTGTATTCCTTGAAGTTGTAGCCGTTGATGCCGCCACCGGCGGAAAGCCCGTTGATAAGACCGGCTTCCTTGAGTTTGGAAAACAGGCTGCCGTGGCTCTCACTCCCAAGTAGGTGACTGATAAAGGTCAGTGGCTTACTGCGATAGAAGCGATCGATAGCGGGCAGGGCAAAGCTCAAGGTCAGGCGCTTTTGCTCTTTAAGCGGCACTATATGGATCTGCTTTTGCAGTTGCTCACTGGCGAACAGTGGCAGTTCGGGATAGGTTTTTTGCAGATCATGATTTTCTATTGCCGAAAAATAGCGTCTGGCATACTGCTCGAGCTCATCGATTGCCATGGGAGCCACCAGACACAGGGTCATCAGATTGGCGCTGTAATGGCTCTTGTAGAAGGCAAGCAGTTCTTCCCTGAGCTGTTGCTCGTCTCCGCCCAGGGTTTGCAGGTTACCGACGGAAAACTTGCTGAAAGGGTGCGCCGGGTTGACCGTCTCTTTCAATACTTGATAGATACGGCGGATATCATCTTTCTGCTTGAGACTGAACTCAGATTCTATGGCGTGTCTTTCTCTGTCCACCAACTCCTGATTGAACAAAGGTGCAATAAAGAACTGGCTGAATCTGTCCAGTGCCTCGGCAAATACCAGGGGATCTATGGCAAAGAAGAAGTTGGTGTGCTCTGTGCCCGTCCAGGCATTATTGCTGCCGCCATGTTGGTTGATAAAGCTGTGATAACCTCCTGCCTCGGGAAATTTGGCTGTACCCAGGAACAACATGTGTTCGAGAAAATGTGCCATCCCGGGGCGGGATTGAGGATCATCGAAGTGGCCGACATTGACCGCCATGGATGCGGCGGCCTGGGCAGAATGCATATCTTGCACCAGCAACACCCGCAGGCCGTTGGTCAGAGTCAGATGACGATAGCTGCGGTGGTCATTGGGGCTGGAAATGACAGACTGGCAAGTGCTCAAGGGATAACTCCCGTATAGACAGATTGTTATATATTGATAGCCTTATGCTTTTTTGGCAAATATCTCTTGGATTTTTCGACTAAAGATTGAGAGCTGTGCGGTTTGTTGCCGCGCTATAAACGGCTACAATTGACATAGAACCATAAGAACTTTTTCTGTAGTGAGTGATGTATGCAGCTTTTTCTAATGCGCCATGGTGAGGCCAGTTTCGAAGCACCCTCTGATCGGGAGCGAATGCTGACTGATGCCGGACGCCTCCATACGACACAGATGAGCAACTGGCTGAATGATTCAGTCTCTGCCTTTGATCTGGTGTTGGTAAGCCCCTACCTCAGAGCGCAGCAGACCTGGCAAGAACTGGGAAAGCATTTTCCTGAACCGCGTAAATGGATGGTATTGGATGAATTGGTACCATCGGCCGACCCTGAAATGGCTGCCAGCCTGGTGAAGGCTTACGCGGAACAGTTCAAGGCAGACAAGGTGTTGGTGATAGCCCACATGCCACTATTGGGTTATATGGTCAGTGAATTGGTGGCCGGCATTGAGCCGCCGTTATTTGCGACTTCGTCAGTGGCACTTATTGATGTACATGGTCAGCAGGCAAGCGTGATGTGGCAGCAAGGGCCGCACAATATCGCCTAGTGCTTTCCCCAAGTTTAAAGCCGCCTTTAGTGCTGCAACTAACCTGAAATCTGAAATCATGCGCCTTATGTGATTAAAAGATGAATCTTAAAGCACCAGCTAAACAAGGAACCCGGCCATGGCCGGGTTCCTTGCATTTATCGCGCTAAGTCTTTAAAAGGGGCGGCTCTACTGCGGCTAGCGTCTGTGGGGATGTTCACCGATATCTATCAGTACCAACAGCGCCGCATCGCCGCCCCATTCTTTGGGGGCCTGGTGAAAGGCTTTGACCTTGGGGTGCTGCGCCAGCCACATGGGTAACTGCTGTTTGAGAATGCCGGTGCCGTAGCCGTGCATGACACTACAGCAAGGGCTGTGTTCACGGATACAGGCCTGGATCAAGGCCGCCAGTTCCAGCTTGGCTTCGGTTTGGCGGTAACCATGCAGATCCAAAAGAAAGTCAGGCACATAATCGCCTCTACGCAGACGTTTGACTTCCATGGCGTCCACATCGTCCCGACACCAACGCATAGGGCCGTTAACTGGCAATAATGGCTGGTAAACGTCTGAAAAATAACTGTCCGCCTGGATCTGAACTTCTTTTTCAGCCAGTTGCTTCTTGGTTTTGCTCGGCGGGCGGAAATGGCGTTTATCCTGGTCGAGCGGGGTGATCCCGGATACCAGTGCCTGAAATTCCGCCAGGCCTTCTTTGTCGTTTTCTTCGTTCATTAGGCTATTTTATTGAATCCTGTTTCTTCTGAACAGACTTCAGTTACAATGGGGCGGAATAAGAATAAAGCCGGAGTCAGATTTTGGATAAGATCTTTGTGGATGAAGCCGTCACCGAATTGCGGACGGTAGGCGACATGTTGCGCTGGGCCGTCAGCCGTTTCAATGACGCCAATGTTTATTATGGTCATGGTACAGATAACGCGTGGGACGAAGCGGTTTCCCTGGTATTTCATGCCCTGCATCTGCCCGATGACATTGGTCAGCAGGTGATCCACGCCAATCTCACCAGCAGCGAAAAACACAAGATAGTTGAGCTTATCATCCGCCGGGTACGCGAGCGTTTACCCGTGCCTTATCTGACCAACACCGCCCGTTTTGCCGGGCTGGACTTCTATGTGGACGAAAGGGTGCTTGTGCCTCGCTCACCGATTGCCGAGATGATCCAAAACGGATTCGGTCCCTGGCTCTACAACAAGCCGGTAAGACGGATACTCGATCTCTGCACCGGCAGCGGTTGCATCGCTATCGCCTGTGCCTATCAGTTTGAAGAGGCTGAGGTCGATGCGCTGGATATCAGCGAGGATGCACTGGAAGTGGCGCAGATAAACGTTGAGTCGCTCGGCGTGATGGACAGGGTGTTTCCCATGCAGTCCAATCTTTTCAGCGCAGTACCACGAGCGCCGCAGTACGATCTGATTGTGTCCAACCCCCCTTATGTTGATGCCGAAGATATTGCCGATATGCCGGATGAGTATCGCCATGAGCCGGAAATTGGTTTGGCGTCCGGTCGAGACGGCCTGGATATCACTAAACGCATTCTGGCCAACGCCGCCGATTACCTCACAGATGACGGTATCCTGGTGGTTGAAGTGGGTAACTCCATGGTGCACCTGATTGAGCAGTTCCCCGATGTGCCTTTCACCTGGGTCAGCTTTGAACATGGTGGTGATGGGGTGTTTGTGCTGACAAAAGATCAGCTAGTTGAAAATCAATCACTGTTCGCCATCTTTAAAGACAGTGAATAATAAAGCGGCCCATTAGCCAATGGGCCAGTAAAGCCGAGGTTCGGATGGCCGAACCTCGGCGCTCGGTCATTTTATCTCCAGGGGGAAATTAAGCGGATGTCGGGAAACAGCATAGGTCAGAACTTTGTCGTCACCACTTTTGGTGAAAGCCATGGGCTTGCACTGGGCTGCATTATCGATGGCTGCCCGCCAGGGCTTGAGCTGACCGAAGCCGATATGCAGCAGGATCTCGACCGTCGCCGTCCGGGTACTTCCCGTTATACCACTGCCAGGCGCGAGCCGGATCAGGTGCGTATTCTTTCCGGCGTGTTTGAGGGCAAGACCACAGGCACCTCCATCGGCCTGTTGATTGAAAATACCGATCAGCGCAGCCAGGACTACTCCAATATCAAAGATCTGTTCCGTCCCGGGCATGCCGACTATACCTATCAGCAAAAATATGGCCTGCGCGATTATCGCGGCGGTGGCCGCTCCTCGGCGCGGGAAACTGCCATGCGGGTGGCGGCAGGGGCTGTGGCGAAGAAATACCTCAAGGTGGTACACGGCATTGAGATCCAAGGTTATCTCTCCCAGCTTGGGCCTATTTGCGCTGACACTCTGGATATGGCTCAGGTAGAACAGAACCCCTTTTTCTTCCCCGATGTCTCCAAGCTGGAAGCGCTGGATGACTATATGCGCGAGCTGAAAAAGTCCGGTGATTCCATCGGTGCCAAGGTCAGTGTGGTGGCCACCAATGTGCCGGTCGGCCTTGGCGAGCCGGTATTTGACCGTCTCGATGCCGATATTGCCCATGCGCTGATGGGGATTAATGCGGTCAAGGGCGTTGAAATCGGTGATGGCTTTGCCGTTGTTAACCAAAAGGGCTCAGAGCACAGAGATCTGATGTCGCCTGCCGGGTTTGACAGCAACCATGCCGGCGGTGTGCTCGGGGGTATCTCTTCCGGGCAACCCATAGTGGCGCATATGGCGCTGAAACCCACTTCCAGTATCAGCGTGCCAGGCAAGAGCATGACAGTGCAGGGCACTGAGGCTGAAGTGGTGACCAAGGGGCGGCACGACCCCTGTGTCGGGATCCGCGCCGTGCCCATTGCCGAAGCCATGTTGGCGATAGTCTTGATGGATCACTTGCTGCGTCATCGGGCCCAAAACCAGGATGTCAGCAGCCTTACACCTGTACTTGGAATGCGATAAATGCGCGGACTGTTTCCCGCAGGGGGACAGCTCGCCTGGCTTTCTGCCTGCTATTTCTTCTTCTTTGGCATACTCGGTGTCATGGTGCCCTATCTGGGGGTATTTTTTGACAACCGTGGTTTCGACGCCGCCGAAATAGGCTTCCTGCTGGCCATACTTATGGCAACCCGCATAGTCGCGCCCAATGTCTGGGCGCTGGTGGCGGATCGCACCGGCATGCGCTCTGAGCTTATCAAGCTCGGTGCCTTTGCCGCCGCCTTGACCTATCTGAGTTTCTTTTATCATGGCGGCTTTCTCTATCTGGCGCTGAGTTTGGCCCTCTATACCTTCTTCTGGAATGCGATTCTGGCGCAGCTTGAGGTGATCACCCTGGAAACCCTGGGGGCTGAAGCCAACAAGTATGGCCTCATTCGCAGTTTCGGCAGTGTCGGCTATATCGTGCTGGTGGTGGGCACAGGCTGGGCCATCAAGGAATTTGGCCCCGAGGTGCTGCTTTATGTGGGGCTGAGTCTGTTTCTTGGGTTACTGGGCTGTGCCTTACCCTTGCCATCGAATCGGGCCTCGGCGGGGGCCTGGCAGGATAAGCCGGCACTCAAACTTGGGCGGCCGCTGCTGTGGTTTTTACTGTCTGCCATGTTGCTTCAAGCCAGCGCCGGGCCTTTCTACGGCTTTTTCGTGCTTTATCTCAAGCAGGTGGGTTACACAGAGGCCAGCGCCGGTATTTTTGTGGCTCTCGGGGCAATGGCGGAAATCTTCATGTTTATGATAGCGCCCAGGTTACTCGGTCGCTATGGGGTCAAGACGCTGCTGCTGGTGAGCATAGGCATGACGGCGCTGCGTTGGCTTCTGGTGGCTTTTGGCGCCGAAAGCATGTTGCTTTTGGGGCTCAGCCAACTGCTGCATGCCTTTACCTTCGGTTTGACCCATGCGGCATCCATCCAGTTTGTTCACCGTAATTTTGATATCAGTCACCGCAGCAAGGGCCAGGCACTTTACGCCAGTTTGAGCTTTGGCGTCGGCGGCGCTTTGGGCACCTGGATCTGCGGCCTGATTTGGGGCGATGGCAGCGGCGCCTTCTGGTGTTGGGTATTTGCCGCCGCGTGCGCCTTGCTGTCCATGTTGGCCGTGCTGGCTATTCCGGGTAGCGACTCCAGGCGTCAATCACAGAGTGACCCCATTGACGCCTGATGATTTCTTACAAGAGCAGAGCATCATTTGCCGGAGAGAGTTATGAGTAAAATGTTTCGACTGGGCCTTATCATTAATCCGCTGGCCGGGCTTGGGGGCAGTGTGGCCCTCAAGGGCAGCGACGGTGTGGCAAAAGAGGCGCTGAGCCTTGGCGCCACCCCCAAGGCCGGGCTGCGAATGGAGCAGGCCTTGGCAGTGATAACGCCTTTTGCCGAGCGCCTGCAAATCTATACCGCCTCGGGTAACATGGGCGCCGACCTGGCGCAAAAGCTGGGTTTTCGCACCGAGGTGTGTTACCAGGCGGCGACGGATACCAGTCGCAGTGATACCCAGGCTGCCGCCAAGGCCTTGATGGCGCAGGAGCTGGACTTGCTGCTGTTTGCCGGCGGCGATGGCACGGCAAGGGATATCTATGGGGTTGTCGGTGAGCACTTCCCCGTACTCGGTGTACCGGCCGGGGTCAAAATTCATTCGGGTGTTTACGGCATTACTCCCCATGCATCCGGGTTGGTATTGAAGCAACTGCTGGAAGGCGCCCTGGTGAGTCTGATGAGCGCCGATGTGATGGACATAGATGAAGAGGCCTTCCGCCAAGGCACGGTCAGGGCGCGGCGTTATGGTGAAATGACAGTGCCTGCGGAGCCGCGATATATCCAGGCGGTGAAGATGGGCGGCCGCGAGGTGGATGAACTGGTGCTGGCGGATATTGCCGCCGAGGTGGTCGGCGATATGGAAGATGAGCTCTATATCATGGGCTCCGGCAGTACAGTGGCGGCCGTGATGGAGGAGCTGGGGCTTGATAACACCCTGCTTGGGGTGGATCTGGTGCAGAACAAGGCCCTGCTGGCCTCGGATCTTAATGCGGCGCAGTTATTGAGTGCCACTGAAAATCAAAAGGTTAAGTTGGTCATTACCCTGATAGGTGGCCAAGGGCACATTCTTGGCCGTGGCAACCAGCAGTTGTCGCCCGAGCTTATCCGGCGCATTGGCAAGGAAAATATCATCATTCTTGCCACCAAAAGCAAACTAAAAGCACTTGAAGGCAGGCCGCTTATCGTGGATAGTGGCGACCAGAAATTGGATAGCGAACTTAGTGGCTATTATCGAATTGTGACAGGTTACCGGGATTACGTGATGTATCAGGTGGCCAACCCAGACTTAGCGGAGTAGAGCATGTTAGAGAAGTACGAACAGGCATTGGAGCAGTGGATTGGCGAGATAGTGGCCGGCGGTGACGATGATGCCCTGTTTGCCAGCGGTTACCTGCAGGGGCATTTTGCCGTGGTGCTGGCCGAGCTGGAAAACGAGTCAGAACAAGGGCCGGATGCCTTGAATGAGCGGATGCAGCAATGTCTGAAACTGGCAGCCAAAGAGCTTGAAGATGCCGATTATCGTCTGGTGGATAGCGCCTGGTCAGAACTGAAACAGCGGATCGCCGCCTGAGTCTGGTTTGAGCAAGAAAAAGCCCCGTTCGGGGCTTTTTTTGTGTCTGACTTTTTGTGTCTGAAATGATAGCGAATGCAGAGAGTTTACAGCGCCTTGCCTCTGATGAGCTTGCGCATCCACATCCGGTTGGGGTTGAGGCGCTGCAGCAGTGTACTTCCCACAGGCAAAGGCTGATGGCAAAGCTCTGATGCCAGAATTTCCGCCGCCAAGGGGCCGGTACTGAGGCCGCGGGAGCCCAAACCACCAAGAACATACAGACCCGGATGCACAGGCGCCTGCGTCTGTTGCCAGTAGCGGGCACTCTCGGGAGTGTGCTGATGTTGCTGATAGCCCTGCATTAGTGCCTCGACATCCGGCGCTTGTCCCAACATGGGGAAGTGATCCCGGGTGACCATACGCACGCCCACTCTGGCACCTTGCCCCATCACCAGCCCCTGGTGCCAGTCGGCATCCGGATAACTCATGGCAATTTTTTGCAGGTTTTCTCTCTGCTCGACTGCGCTGTAGGCCAACTGCTCGGGATCCTTAACATAACTGGCTCCCAGGCAATGAATACCCTCCCAGGCCGGGGTGAGATAGCCCTTGGCGCAGAGTACAGTCTTAAGCGCTTCCAAACCGCCTTGGGTTGCCACTTCACTGACCTGGCCGCGAAAGGGGGAGGCGGGCAGGGCCGAAGTTTGTGGCAGCGCTGTCAGCGAAGTGCCGCTTGCCAGCACCAGTTTTTTGAATGGTCCAAAGCGGCGACCATCGGCTGCACTCAGCCACCAGTGGCTACCTTCTCTTGAAATCTCGCTGATATGGGTTCGGGGTTGAAAGTCACAGTAAGTCGAGTCGACGGCGTATTGGATGGCGGCCTGACACAGGGCTCTGGGACAGACCCAGCCACCCAGAGGGTAAAAAAGACCATCTTCTTTTATATCCAATCCCGCAAGCTCTGTCGCCTCAGTGCTGTCGACCCGGCGCAGAATATCCGAGTGCCAGTTTTGGCCCTCGGCAATCTTATTCAGACGGGCGCGACTTCGCTCATCAAAACCTGTATGCAACACACCGCAAAAGTCATGGGCGATATCGAAACCGGCGGCAGCCAGCGCGGTTATCCGCCGCCGACTAAAGAGAAAACCTTGTTGGAACAGGGTGTTGAGCTCGGATGTTTCCGGAGTCAACAGCGGGTAGAGCGCGCCCTGACGGTTACCACTGGCGCTTTCACCCGCGTTTTCCTCGCTGCAAAATACCTGGCTGGCTTGTTTACGCCCGGCCAGCGACAACGCCAACTGACAGCCGGCCACACCGGCGCCGATAATGGCAACACTGTCATCGGCTGCAAGCGCCGGCTCCCGATAGAGTGGCCAGGGCGCCAGCCGGACACTGCTTTGGTGCCGCAAGGCAAGGCGTTCTGCCTTGGCGATAGGCTCGAGCTCAGTTTGGTGAGTCAAAAGCAGCGATGCCGGGCTGCTAAAATCCGCAGCATTGAGGCCGCTATTGACCATTAAGGGCGCAAATCTTTCTTTTCTTTCCGGTAAGCACAGCAGGGCGGCGCTGTCTTTGGCCAGGCGAGCCATCTGCCAGGCTGCTGCCTCAGAGGGCAAGGACTCGGCAAGCCACAGCCAGTTGTCTATCCAACCTTGATGGCTTAAACCTGGCAGCTCTTTGAGCAGCGCTGCGTCGAATTCAAGATAGAGATCCAGTCTCAGCCTGCCGCCATCGAGCACAAAGCGCTGGCAGCCAGGGAGCGCCATGGGTTTGCCTGCCTGCAGCTCGGCGAGCAAACTCATTACTGCAGTCGTTTGACTCTCGGCGGATGTCGTATTTTCAGCCTTCTGCCATAATTGCAGTTTGTTTTTCAGAAGCTCGAGCGACTCGGCCTGAGAGTTTTTATCGGCGGCGAACAGCAAAAGTTGTAACACAAGCTTGGGATAATCCTGCCTTAGTTGGCTCCAGAGCTGTATCAGCGGTAGCAGGGTTTCGCCGCCTACCGCCGCCAGACATATTTGCCGTCCAAGGGGCTTGTCATCGAGCCGGGTTTGTTGGTAGGGCGCAAGAGTTGTCGCCGGGGCTTGTGTTGTTTCTGCAGATGTGGGATTTTGGCTGCAAGTTTGCGTATTTTCACTGCCGGATGGCCGAAGTTGTTCCTGTTTCACGGGCAATCTTTTACTCTGGAGGCCTTGTTCGGCATTATTTTACCCAAGTTTACGGAAAGCTGACCACTTAAATGCTGTAAAACGGCTAACATGGCGTCAGCAAAAGTAGGTACTGAATTGTACGGAATGGATAGTAAAACATGAAAAGAGTCGTGATCACCGGAATTGGCGTTGTTTCAAGTATCGGTAATAACAAACAAGAAGTGACTGAATCTCTCAAGGCTGGCCGCAGTGGTATCACCCACTCGGATCAGTTTGAGGAGATGCAGCTGCGCAGTCATGTCTGGGGCGACATCAAACTCAATCCCGCAGAGCTTATTGATCGCAAGGCGTTGCGTTTTATGGGTGATGCCGCAGCCTACGCCTATTTGGCTATGCAGCAAGCTATTGAAGACAGCAGTCTGACCGAAGAGCAGTATTCAGATCCTCGTGTGGGTCTTATCGTGGGTACCGGCGGCGCTTCGTCTTCCAACCAGGTTCAGGCGGCAGACACCTTGCGTGCCAAAGGCGTCAAGCGTGTGGGTCCTTATATTGTGCCGCGGATTATGTCTTCTACTGCCAGTGCCTGTCTGGCGACGCCCTTCAAAATTAAAGGGATGAACTATTCCATCAGCTCGGCCTGTGCCACCAGTGCGCACTGTATCGGTCACGCGGTGGAACTTATCCAGATGGGTAAACAGGATATGGTCTTTGCCGGCGGCGCCGAAGAGATCGACTGGACCCTGACCATGGGCTTTGATGCTATGGGCGCCTTGTCGACCAAGTATAACGACACACCGGAAAAAGCCTCCCGCACCTATGATGCCGACCGTGATGGCTTTGTTATCTCAGGTGGCGGCGGCATAGTGATTGTCGAAGAGTTGGAGCACGCGCTGGCCCGTGGCGCCAAGATTTATGCCGAAGTCATCGGCTACGGCGCTTCATCAGACGGTTATGACATGGTTGCCCCAAGCGGTGAAGGTGCGGTGCGCTGCATGAAGATGGCGCTGGAGTCAGTAGATACACCTATCGATTATGTTAACACTCACGGTACTTCTACCCCTGTCGGTGATGTGCGTGAACTGGAAGCCTTGCGTGAAGTTTTCGACGGCCAGATGCCGGCGATTGCCTCAACCAAGTCGCTGACAGGGCATGCCCTGGGCGCAGCCGGTGTTCATGAGGCTATATACAGCCTGTTGATGCTTGAAGGTGGGTTTATCGCGCCTTCCATCAATATCGACAATCTGGACGCGGCCGCAGAAGGTATGCCAATTGTGCGTGAATACCGTGACGCCGAGCTCAACACTGTTATGAGCAATAGCTTCGGTTTCGGCGGCACCAACGCCACACTGGTGATGCGCAAGTACAAGTAAGCGCCTTGATTCAGTGAAACAAGAAGGAAGCCGAATGGCTTCCTTCTTTGCTTGTGAGCTGACGCAGAACTTGTTAGTAGCTTCCTTAAATGTGCGCCGGACTCAGACAAGTCTGCAGGCCGCTGATAGAATAGCGGCTTAATCCACAACAGAGCAGGAAAGTCGATGAAGTTGGTGGTTGATGAAAACATGCCCTATGTGCAGCCCTTGTTTGCCGAGCTGGGGGAGATAGTGGCCGTTGATGGTCGTCATCTGGATGCGGCCACAGTGGCCGATGCCGATGTCTTGCTGGTGCGCTCGGTCACCAAGGTCAATGAGGCGCTGCTGGCAGGCGCACATAAACTTAAGTTTGTCGGCAGTGCCACCATAGGGACAGATCATGTGGACAAGGCTTATCTGGCGTCCCGTAATATTCCCTTTTCCAATGCCCCAGGTTGTAATGCCACCGCAGTTGGCGAGTATGCTTTTATCGCCATGTTGGAGTTGGCCAACAGATTTGATACTCAGCTCAAGGGCAAAACCGTTGGCATAGTTGGCGCCGGCAATACCGGCTCGGCGCTGGCGCGCTGCCTTGAAGCCTACGGAATCAATACCTTGCTCTGCGACCCCTTTCTGGCCAAGGCTGGAGACAGCCGCCGTTTTGTCAGCCTGGATGAACTGATTGCCGGCGCCGATATTGTTAGTCTGCACGTACCTCTGACCCGGGAGGGCGACCATCCTACTTGGTATCTGTTTGACGAGCAGCGACTAGAGACATTGAAACCCGGCTGCTGGTTGCTTAACTGCTGCCGCGGTGAAGTGATAGACAATCGCGCGCTGATCCGGGTCAAGGGCAAGCGGCCTGACCTCAAGTTGGTACTGGATGTTTGGCAAGGGGAGCCCAACCCCATGATGGAACTGGTGCCTTTGGTGGAGTTTGGCACCCCGCATATTGCCGGTTACAGCCTGGAAGGCAAGGCCCGGGGCACTTTCATGTTATATCAGGCCTTGATGGCGATACTCAATCGCCCGGCGGACAAGTCGCTTGCCACTCTATTGCCCGAGCGCTGGAATTCCCGGCTCGATATCAGCAGTATGCCAGATGAAAAGGCATTGTTGTCTCTATGCCGATTTATTTATGATCTACGTGATGACGATGAAAAATTCCGGAAAATGCTGAAAAACCCCGCAGGTTTTGATGACATGAGAAAAAATCACCGCCATAGGCGAGAATTCAGTGCTTTGACTCTTTCAAACGCCGGGGGTTCTGGGGTAGATTGGTTGTCTCATTTAGGTTTTTCAGGAGTCGGTCTGTAAATGTCGCAGGAATTTAACGTTGTCGTATTGGGTGCCTCCGGGGCTGTGGGTCAAACCATGATAGAAATCCTTGAGGAGCGTAACTTCCCGGTGGCGAATCTGTTTCCACTGGCCAGCACTCGCAGCGCCGGTGAAACTGTGAGTTTTCACGGTAAACAGGTAGAGATCCTCGATGTGGAGAGCTTCGACTGGACTCAGGCGCAGATAGGCTTCTTCTCTGCCGGTGGCGATGTCTCGGCCAAGTGGGCGCCGATAGCGGCCGATGCCGGTTGTGTGGTGATAGATAACACCTCACACTACCGTTACGACCTGGATATTCCATTGGTTATTCCAGAGGTCAATCCACAGGCGATTGCCGACTTCCGTAACCGTAATATTATCGCCAATCCCAACTGCTCAACCATTCAGATGTTGGTGGCGCTCAAGCCTATCTATGATGCCTTTGGGATCAGCCGTATCAATGTGGCCACTTATCAGTCGGTTTCCGGTACAGGCAAAAAGGCGATTGAAGAGCTGGCGGGTCAATCTGCCAAGCTGCTGCAGGGCTTGCCTTCAGAGCCCAAGGTTTATGATAAGCAGATAGCTTTCAACGTGTTGCCGCATATAGATAAGTTTATGGAAAATGGCTACACCAAAGAAGAGATGAAGATGGTTTGGGAAACCCAGAAGATCCTCGGCGACAGCGAGGTTTTGGTGAACCCTACCGCGGTACGGGTACCTGTGTTTTATGGCCATTCGGAAGCGATTCATATCGAAACGCTGCAACCGGTTGATGCCGCGGAAGTCAAGGCGGTATTGCGGGATGCCGAAGGCGTGGTGCTGTTTGAAGATGATGATGATTATCCGACAGCTGTCACCGAAGGTGCCGGTAGTGACCCTGTGTATGTCGGCCGGGTGCGCAAGGATATTTCCCACGATCTGGGTATAGATCTTTGGGTGGTCTCTGACAATATCCGCAAGGGCGCGGCGCTCAACAGTGTACAGATAGGCGAGATCTTAATCCGCGATTATCTGTAAGGAAGGTGCGAATAAGTCCTCGCGGCACTCTGGCTTACACAGCAATTGGCGTTCAAGGCATCTGACTGAAGACATGCCGGGGCCTGTCGAAGTCGGATAACGCAGAGAGCCGGTTGCTGTGCAAGCCCCGAAGGGCGTGGCTTACAGTCCTGCCTGCTGTGTTGTGCTTCTTGCAAAGGACTAAGGCCATTTGCTGCGAACCACGCCTTGCATCCAGGCCTGTAAGCCGACGCAGAGCACGCATGGGACTTGTTTGCACCTTCCCTAACACTCTAAGAACTCTTTGTTTCTGTTGAAAAAGCCTGCAAGCAGCAGGCTTTTTTTGTTTTGCAAATGTGAACAGTAGCAGGGCGGACATTTCTGGTTTATAGTAATCTCAATAAATACAAATGCCTAAAGCCAGTCGTCAGTTGGCGAAACCAGCGCTTGAAAGGGAAGAATGGATGAACTTTCGCACTTCATATCTTGTTGGCCTGATGGCCGCTTTTTTTGCCCTGAACCAAGGTACTCTCATTGAACCCGCCCATGCAGAAGGCCTGAAAATTACCGGCCCTGATGGTCAGGTGCGCCAACAGGTACGCCAGTATGGTCCGACTACGCCATCAGACACCTTCTGGAGCATTGCCCAGAAAGTCAGACCGGATTCCAGTGTCAGCATCTATCAGGTCATGGCCGCTATATTTGAGGCCAACCCGCACGCCTTCACCTCCAATAATTATAACAGCCTGGAACGGGGCATGATACTGCTGATCCCTTCCAAAGAGGTGATGCAGGCTATTCCCCAGAGTATGGCCAGAGCCCGTGCCGAGCAGGACGACAAGAGCTGGTCTTCCGGTAAGCCGCTAAAAGCAGATGATGGCAAAATTGAAACTGCCAAAGCCCCCGAGCGTGAAAGCCAAGCCGCAAAAGAGCCAACGTCGGCCACCCAAACTCCAACGGCGGCGCAGCCATCCAAGGTAGCTACAAGTGCCAAGGAAAACAGCGCGCAGCCGAAAGTCAGTGAGCCATCGACTGAGCCAACTCAAGTGGCTGCAGACAAATCGCCAGCCACCACAACCGAAAAAGCAGCCACGGAAGCAACTCCGGAAACGGCCGACGACAACAGCATTGAAGCGCTGCAGAGCCGCAATCTGAGCCTGACCGATGAACTGGGACGCGCGCAGGACATGCTCACAGTGGCCAATACCGATAACCAAGGGCTGCAAGCGCAAATCGATGAACTGAATCAGCGTCTGTCTGTGTTGGAAGAATCGCTGCAGGCCAGCAAAAAGCAGGAGCAGCAACTCAAAGCCGAAAATGCTGAACTCAAGCAGCAACTTCAAGCTGCCAGCACTACGGCTAATGAGCCGGACGACCTCTGGCGCAGCCTGATGGACAACCCGTT
Organism: Shewanella sp. BJSY2023SW005; assembly: GCF_047314585.1. NCBI lineage: Bacteria > Pseudomonadati > Pseudomonadota > Gammaproteobacteria > Alteromonadales > Shewanellaceae > Shewanella > Shewanella sp. BJSY2023SW005. Next base: position 221,945 of record NZ_JBKORJ010000030.1, on the reverse strand, counting down.
GTTACTGGCCCTGGCCGCGGCCATACCCGCGGTACTGCTGTTGTTATTGCTATGGAGCATGCTGCGCCGCAGACGTAAACAGAGTGATGCCCAAGCACCACAGACCGAAGCGGCTCCAATGGCTGCCGCGGCTGTCGCCGGCGCGGCCACAGCCGAGATGGCCAATGCCGACGATGAATTGGCGGTGCATCTGGATGATGATCCGGACGATTCCATTGATTCACTGCTGGATGTCGACAGCTCAGCGCTGCAGCCTGAGCCGGAAGTTGAGAGTGACAACGAGCAGATGGACATGGCGCAGGAGATGTTCATCGACTCGGGAGAGGGGGATGACACCCAAGAGGCCGAAGATGAAGGCCAGTCCCTCGATGATCTCTGGGCCGAAGCCATGGGCGAGCAGGAGTCGGGTGAGCAGGAAGACGCCGCAGAGGAAGACTTGGACTCACTGCTGGCCGGATTGGACGATACCGATAAACAGGAAACCATTCCTGAAGAGTTGCAGGCCGAAAGTGTTCCAGCATCAGAGCCTGAGCTCAGTGAAACCTTACCCGAAGATGTGACGGCTGCTTTCGAGCAGAGCTTTGAAGCCGAGCTTGAACAGAATCTCAATATCGAACCCGAAGAGCAGAGTTCCGAGCCTGAATTGGATACAGAGCTGCAGAGTTTGGATCTGGAGAGCCAGGCCGATGACAGCGCAGTAGTCATTGATGAGGATGAAGATCTCAGTGCTGCCATCGCTGCCGAATTGGCCGAAGATGAACAGGCTGAAGAGACTCTGGATGAGACACAGGAAGCCGATCTCGATGCGCTGCTGGCCGGGTTTGACGTCAATGAAAACACAGAACCTCAAATTGAAGACGATAGTAAGATTGAAGCCGAGGAAGATCTCAGCGCTGCCATTGCTGCCGAGCTGGATGAGGATGACTCAGCTGATACCGAGCTGGGCGAAGAAGCTGACATTGATGCCTTGTTGGCTGGATTCGACTCGCCGGCAGCAGAGAGCACTGAAACGGAAGACTTAAGTGACGCTATCGCCGCAGAGCTTGAAGATGACAATGTTGCCATAGACTCCAGCGATACAGAGGCAGACATAGATGCCTTGCTGGCAGGCTTCGATGACTTGGGCGATGCTGTCGAGACTCAGGAAGCTGAAGCAGAGCCGGTTCAAGCTGAGGAAGAGAGTGAAGATCTGGACGCCTTGTTGGCTGGGCTTGCGGATGACGTAATTGCGATAGATAACGTTGATGAGGCGATAGCTGAGACTGACGAGGAAGATAGCTCAGAGGTTGAGTCGGATGATGCCACTGAGCGCAGCGATGCCGAATTGGATGCCATGCTGGCAGGCTTGTCGCAGGCTGAGGACTTGGATGAGCCTAAGAAGTCCGATGAAACCGATACTTTAGCCGATGAGAGCAGGGATACCGACAGCGAGCCACAAAGCGCTCAACGCAGCGACAAGGATTCCGGCTTCTTCGACGATCTCAAGGCCGGCAGCAAGAGCCATGATCCCCATATTCTTGAGTGGGAGCCCTCCGCACCCAAAGAGCCTTTGGTTGAGGAAGAGCCCTCAGCGCAAGAAAAGCAAGAGCCCTCAGTGCAAGAAGAGCCTTCAGCGCAAGAAAAGCAAGAGCCCTCAGTGCAAGAAGAGCCTTCAGCCATAGAAGAGCTCTTGGCTCAAGAAGAACTCTCTAATCAGGAACAGGCTGCTGATGTTGAAGACAGCGTAACAGATACCGAGCAGGCTCTGGATATTGACCTGGCCCAGGATACTGACGACAGTGACAAGAGCCTGAGCGACGATGACCTGTTGGCCGCTTTTTCTGAAAACGTTGCCAAGGAAGCGGAGGCGGATGAGGAATTCAGTCTCGAACTGGATGATGATGACTCGCTGGATCTCGAAGACCATAAACTGACAGTGGATGAAGCGCTTGCGGCCCTCGATGCCAAAGAAAAAGGCAAGGTGGCTTCCAGCATGGTACCTGAGCACGATCTCAGCGCCTTCCAGAAGGAAAACGGTTTTATCGATATTGAGCGCCTGCTCAGTGAAGCCGACGAAGGCAACAGTGATACCGACCCCTACAAGGAGCTGGATGTGGATATGGGTGAGCTCGACTCCCTCGTTGGCGCCGCCGCTATGGTCGATGTCGATGATGAGGAAAACTCTGTCAATGCCAAGCTGGACTTGGCGCGGGCCTATATCGAAATCGATGACAAAGACAGCGCCAAGGCATTGCTTAAAGAGGTGGAGCTGGACGGCAACGCCCGTCAGCAAGAGGAAGCTGCAGCCCTGATAAAAACCTTGGGCTAGAGCTCAATCAATACTCAAACGGCGCCTGGAGCGCCGTTTTTTATGCAGTCTGTTGCTTGTCCGGGCTTTTTCTTGGAGGCGAATGCCCGCTCTGTGGTAGAATTCGCCGCCTTGAGATCAGGGGAGAAACAGATGCGTATTGCGTTGGGTATCGAATATGACGGCAGCGGCTATTATGGTTGGCAGCGCCAGGCCGAAGTGGATTCAGTTCAGGGGCAGTTGGAGCGGGCCTTATCCATGGTCGCCAATGAGCCGATAGCACTGCAATGCGCCGGTCGCACCGATGCCGGGGTACACGCCACCGGGCAAGTGGTGCATTTTGATACTTCTGCCGTGCGTAAAGAAGGCGCCTGGACCCTGGGCGTCAATGCCAATCTGCCGGACAATATCGCGGTGCGCTGGGCCAAAGAGGTGGATGACAGTTTTCATGCCCGCTTTTCGGCAACCGCTCGCCGCTACCGCTATATCATCTACAACCACAATTTCCGTCCCGGCATTTTGCGTGGTGGCGTCAGCCATTATCACGGTGACCTAGACGAGCAGAAGATGCATCAGGCGGCTCAGTATCTGCTGGGCGAGCGCGACTTCACCAGTTTCAGGGCGATCCAATGTCAGTCGCGCACCCCGTTTCGCAATGTGCACAGGGTCAGTGTGACCCGCCAGGGCATGTATGTGATAGTGGATATCGAAGCCAATGCCTTTTTGCATCACATGGTGCGCAATATTGTCGGCTCGCTGCTGGAAGTGGGGCTTGGCAATCAGCCGCTGGATTGGCTGGGACAGTTGCTGGAGCTCAAAGACAGAACCCAGGCTGCCCCCACGGCCAAACCCAATGGCCTCTATCTGGTGCATGTCAGCTATCCTGAGCAATATCAACTGCCCAAGTTGGCCATGGGCCCACTGTTTATGCCGGACTGAAACCGTTAGCATGCTGTTGCCGCTACGCTTTTGCTTGCGGCAACATCAAGATTTAAGGGAAGAATCAAATGTCGCAATCATCCGCTCATCCGCATCAGCTACCGGGAGCCAACGCTCCTTTGTCTGTTTGGCTGGACTACCTGCTGGCCATTCATCCGACCGAAATCGATATGGGGCTCGAGCGGGTCACCCAAGTTGCCACCAGGCTCGGGGTGCTGTCACTGGGCAGCACCAAGGTGATCACAGTTGCCGGTACCAATGGCAAGGGCAGCACCTGCCGTATGCTGGAGCAGATCATGCGCGCGGCGGGTTATCGGATCGGGGTTTACAGCTCGCCCCATATCATCAATTACAATGAGCGGGTGCGAATAGACGACGTCGATGCACCGGATAGCGACTTTATCTCGGCCTTTGAAACCATAGAAGCGGCCAGGGGCGACACCTCGCTGACCTTCTTTGAATATGCCACGCTGGCCGGGTTACTGCTGTTCAAGCAGGCCAGGCTGGATCTGGTTATTCTGGAAGTGGGCCTGGGAGGCAGGCTTGACGCCACTAATATAGTAGATGCCGATGTCAGTGTGGTAACCGCCATAGATCTTGATCATCAGGCGTATCTTGGTGACACCCGGGAGTTGGTTGGCCGTGAGAAAGCCGGCATCTTCCGTCAGAACCGCCCGGCGATAGTGGGCGATGCCGAGATGCCTGCCAGCGTAGTTGATGTTGCCAATGAAAAGGGCGCCTTACTCAAGGCGGTGGGGCAGGCATTTTCCTACAAGCAAACCAGCACAGGCTGGGATTTTTGCGGTGAGCACTGGCAGTTTGAGGGCTTACCCAAGCCGCAATTACCTCTGCCCAGCGCCGCCACTAGCTTGGCGGCGCTGGAACAACTCTGGCCTGAACTTTCCGAAGCGGCGATTCGCTCAGGGCTCGCCAGTGCCAGGCTCAGCGGCAGAATGGAGCATATCAGTGAGGCGCCGCTGATTATTTTGGATGTGGCGCACAATCCCCACGCGGCCCGCTATCTGGCGCAAAGGCTGGATGAACTGCAGGCCAAGGGGCGAGTCTATGGCGTTTGCGGTATGCTCAAGGATAAGGATATCGAGGGCGTGATGCAGGCGCTGGCGCCTAGTATAGACAGCTGGTTGTTGGTGACCTTGCATAATGAGCGTGGTGCCGATGCCGGCCGTTTGCGAAAAGCCCTGCCGGATGGCTGTGACGCCCGGGAATTTGAACAGATGCCGGATTGCTGGCAATACCTCAAACCCAAACTCGGCGCCGAAGATGTGGTAATTGTCTTTGGCTCCTTTTACACTGTTTCGGGCTTTAAAGCGCTTATCTAATTGACTGGAAGGAAGATATTTTGTCGACTCAGTTTCATAACCGTCTTGTAGGTACCGTAGTATTGGTCGCCTTGGGGGTGATCTTTTTACCTGACATTCTCGATGGCAAGAAAGAGCGCCAGCAAGAGCAGTTCACTGAAATTCCGCTGCGGCCGGATACCGAATCGCAATTGGCGGAGCCGGGAGAGTTTGAAACCCTGGATGTAGCCGAGACTCTGGACTTGGCACAGGAGACAGACGAGCCTCAGGTTGAAGTCGAACCGGCGGCGCCCGAGGTGAAGGCTACCGAAAACAGTGTTTCCAACACCGCCCAATCCAAGCCACAGGAGGTCAAAAAGACTCCCGAACCCAAGGCCAAACCCAGTGATGCAGCCTGGACTTTACAGCTCGGCGCCTTCAGTAACGCGGCCAATGTCAAAGCCCTGGTAGCCAAATTGCGCAAGGCCGGATTCAGCGCCTATACCTTGCCGGACAAGCCTGTGGACGGAAAGTTGACCCGGGTGTTTGTCGGTCCGGATGTCTCCAGTGATCGCATCAAACAGCAACAGAAGAAGGTTGAAGAGTTGACCAAACTCAAGGGTAAAGTGGTTCGCTATAACCCACAGGAAAGATGACAGTTTGCCCCGAGTCGGCAAGCAATTATTTACGCCCCGGGGGTGAGAATGCTTGCCTTCTCTGGTAGAATCCCGCCGACTTAAATCTTCACCGGATACTTCTACCCATGGTTTGGATAGATTACGCCATCATCATAGTTATCGGATTATCGACCCTTATCAGTCTGATCCGTGGTTTTGCCAAAGAAGCCATGTCGCTGGTGGTTTGGTTCGCCGCCTTTTTCATCGCCAGCCAGTTTTATCAGGACCTTGCCGTTCATATCACTCAAATCAATGATGAGGTGCTGCGAAACGGGGTTGCCATTGCCATCTTGTTTATTGTCACCCTGATAGTGGGGGCCTTGGTGAACTATTTGATCGGCCAGTTGGTCTCCAAGACAGGGCTCTCGGGAACGGACAGAATTCTTGGCCTGTGTTTCGGTGCGCTGCGCGGCGCATTGATAGTCAGTGCCATACTCTTTTTTATGGATGCCTTTACCGGCGCACCCAAAACCGATTGGTGGCAGGGTTCGCAACTGGTGCCCGAATTCGGGGTGGTTATCCAGTGGTTTTTTGACTACCTGGAAAATACCTCAAGCTTTGTACCCAAAATATAAAAAATACAATTATCAGAACATCTTACAATGAGGAAGCTTACCCATGTGTGGTATCGTCGGAATCGTTGGCCGCTCGGCGGTCAATCAGACCATCTATGATGCACTGACAGTGCTTCAACACCGTGGCCAGGATGCTGCAGGCATAGTGACTATCGATCAGAATGCCTTTCGCCTGCGTAAGGCCAATGGTCTGGTCAAGGACGTATTTGAACCCAAGCATATGCAGCGGCTGCAGGGCAACGCAGGCTTGGGCCATGTGCGTTATCCCACGGCCGGCAGCTCCAGTGCCTCTGAAGCCCAACCGTTTTATGTGAACTCTCCTTTCGGGATCTCTCTGGCGCACAACGGCAACCTGACCAATACAGTGCAACTGGCCGAAGGGCTGCGCAACAAGCGCCGCCATGTGAACACCACTTCCGACTCTGAAGTGCTGCTCAACCTGTTGGCCGATGAGCTGGACAAGACCGACAGCCTGACCTTGAGCCCGGATGAAGTGTTCGATGCGGTTTCCCGGGTGCACGCCGACACCCGCGGTGCCTACGCCGTGGTGGCCATGATTATCGGTCAGGGCCTGGTGGCATTTCGCGATCCTTTTGGTATTCGCCCTCTGGTGCTCGGCAAGCACGAGACAGCCTCTGGTACCGAGTATATGGTGGCCTCAGAGAGCGTGGCACTGGATGCCGTTGGTTTTGAAGTGATGCGCGATGTGGCTCCCGGCGAAGCCGTGTATATCACCACAGAAGGTGAGCTGTTTACCCGTCAGTGCGCCGAAGCGCCAAGCTATGCCCCCTGTATCTTCGAATTCGTTTACTTTGCCCGTCCGGACTCCACCATAGACAAGGTGTCAGTCTATGCCAGCCGGGTCAACATGGGCGCCAAGCTGGGTGAGAAGATCCGCAAGGAATGGTATGACCATGATATCGATGTGGTGATCCCTATTCCGGAAACCTCCTGTGATATTGCTCTGGAAATTGCCCGTGGCATGGATCTGCCTTACCGTCAGGGATTCGTGAAGAACCGCTACATCGGCCGTACCTTTATCATGCCGGGGCAGCAGGAGCGCAAGAAGTCGGTTAGACGCAAGCTCAATGCCATCAACGCCGAGTTCAAGGACAAGAATGTCCTGCTGGTGGACGACTCCATAGTGCGTGGTACCACTTCAGAGCAGATCATTGAGATGGCCCGTGAAGCTGGCGCCAAGAAGGTGTATTTCGCCTCGGCCGCGCCCGAGATCCGCTTCCCCAACGTCTACGGTATAGACATGCCAACCTCCAATGAGCTGATTGCCCATGGCCGTGATGCCGATGAAATCGCCCGTCTCATTGGCGCAGATGGCATTATCTTCCAGGATCTGAGCGACCTGGTGGAAGCTGTGCGAATGGAAAACCCGGATATCAAGCGCTTCGAAACCTCAGTGTTTGACGGCCACTACATCACCAAGGATGTGGATCAGGCCTATCTGGATCATCTTACCCAGCTGCGTAACGACGATGCCAAGGCCAACCGCAACAAGGATATAGGTACCAACCTGGAGCTGCATAACGTCTGCCATCCTTGATAAGTACTCTCTGATAAAGCCAACCCTTGAGGTTGGCTTTTTTCTGTGCCAGTCAGTATGCTGAGCCTCGACTCTTGATGGTGCAGGGAGAGAAGCACAATGGATAAGTACCGGGAAACCGTAGCAACCTTTGACAAAATGGCGCTTCCCTATCGGGATAAGTTTGCCGGCAACGATTGTTATGACTCGGCCCATAACCGATTTGCCTCCTTGCTGAAGCAGTATCAGGCCTGTGCCGGACGGCGCCTGCGGTTACTGGATATCGGTTGTGGCCCAGGGCATGTCAGCGGCATGTTGGCAAAAAGGGTGCCTGAGCTCGAGATAGTGGGTATAGATGCGGCGCCGGCCATGGTGGCACTTGCCAGTGAATTGTTACCCGAGGGACGTTTTTATCGGCTGGATAGCCGCGAGCTTGGTTGTCTTTCGTCGCTGCTTGAAGCTGATGCCGTGCAGGCTATCGCAACCTTAGATGTGCCTGAAAGTGCAGCTACGCCCCTAAGTCTTGGGGTTTCTGATGGCTCTAATACCCTTGATGACTTTAATGCCCTTGATGGCTTAGACACGCCAGAGGGTTTTGATGCAATACTTCTGCTCTTCATTACGCCTTATCTTGAACGTCAGGATGTGATTGCCTTACTGCAAGACTGCCGTGTGCTACTGAATGACGGCGGGCTCCTGTATCTGGCCTCCATGGAGGATGACTATCAAGCGTCCGGCTATCAAAGCTCCAGCGCAGGAGACAGAGTATTTATCCACTATTATCCCGAAGTGTTTTTCGTCAGTGAGTTGGCCGCGGCCGGGTTTGAGCTCATCGACAGCCTGCGTAAACCCTATCTGGAGCAGGGCGAGGTCAAGGCCACAGATCTGTTTCTCTACGCCAAAGCCGTGTAAAAACAAAGGCGCTTCAGAGGCTGATAGCGCCTGAGCTTTTCAGGTAAAACGCTTATTTTGCCCGCTACTTTTTGTTCACTACTTTTTGTTCACTGCTTTTTATCACGACTGTTGGCTCGTGAATTTGTCTCACGATTTTTTCTCGTGGCCTTTTCGCGTAACTTTGTCTCGTGATTTTTTTCTCAGTTAGCGAGCCGTTTTGCGAATAAACTCCAGCAGGCGGTTATTGGCCGGCATGGCATGGTCCTGGCAAAGCTCAAGTCCCTGGGCTGCAGCCAGCATCAGGATCCACTCTTGATCGCGAATGCCGCTTTGCGGATCGCGCTGCCTTAACATGGCATCGAACACCCGGTTGGAGTCGCTGCTGTAATCGCCTCGGTAGTTGAAGGGGCCATAGAGGCAGAAACGACCGCCGTTTTGCAATACTTTGCCTATGCCGGTAAACATCGCCTCCACCATGGGCTGGCTCATGATATGCGCAGTATTGGCGCTATAGATGGCATCCGGCGCCGGCTCAGTTGCCGCCTGCGGCCAGGGTGAACACACCTCCAGAGTGATCACCTCGGCCAGGTTACTCGCCGGGAGTTTGGCATGCCAGGCGCGGATCCCATCCAGATACTGGGGCTGATCGCTGCATTGCCACACCAGATGCGGCAACTGCGGGGCAAAGTAGACCGAGTGCTGACCGGTTCCACTGCCTATCTCCAATACCCTGCGGCAGCCAGAGAATGCCTGTTTGAGTATTTTGAGTATCGGCTCGCGGTTGTTTTCACAGGCTTGGGAGAAGGGCGCGGGTATCGAAGACATAAAAGATTTCCTGCAATCTTGCCGTCGTGACGGCTGAGTGAGTCTGGTGTTTTATCGTACTGACTTTATAACATCGCCAGAGGTTTAAATCATGGCAAGACTAATCTTGCGAAGAACATAAAAAAGCGCCCCTGAGGGCGCTTGGGTCGTTTTCAGTCTCAATCGACACTCTTATTGGGCAGGCTTGAGATCTATGCGGTAGACGGCAAAGCCCAGCTCATCGGTACTCAGCTTGGTCATAGTCCTTTGCTGGTTGGCCTGGATGAAGTTGGCGGCCTTGTCACTGTCCTGGGTCGCAAAGCGGATATCCAGGGCAACAGCCGTATCTATACTCTTGAAGTCCCAGTTATAGTCGGCCGTGGGGTTGACCATGGCGTCATACTTGTCGGTTTCAGGATTGTACTTGGACTGCTCTGTGATGTAAGCCGCCAGAGCTTCACGGTTGGTGTCCGGCAGTTCCAGTACCACGTGCTCGCTGCCGGTGCCGGCAAACTTTCCGCCAAAGGCGCGGTAGTTGTTGGAGGTGACGATAAATTCCTTGGCCGCCAGGTTTTCACCTGTATAGACAGTGCCTTCGCGGTCGGTGAAGGCCAGATCCACAATTCGTGAGGCATCGGCATTGACCAGAGCACAATCCCGGTCGTATTTGCTCGGCTGTGTCACGTCTATCTTGTAGGACACGCCATCGATAACATCAAAGTTATAGGTGGGGTGGTTATAGTTCACCAGCTCCTGCGGCTCAGTGCTGGCAGGATCTATCTGGTTGAACTGGTTGGCTGAACACTCGAGCCAGTCTTTCAGCTCGGCGCCGTTTAGCTTAACCGCTACCATAGTGTTGGGGTAGAGGTAGAGATCGGCGGCGTTCTTGAAGGTCAGCGGCCCTTTGTCCACCATTACATACTGATCGGCATCACTGGTGGTGCTATGGCGGCCACCGGCCTTGAACGGCGCGGCTGCAGAGAGCACAGGCAATGACTTGAGTGCTTCCGGCAGCTTGGCCTTGACGTTGGCTATCTGGGCGTCGGAGACAATCTGCACAGTCGGGTCGTCCTGCACCAGCGTCAGGAAGCTGAACATGTCGGCGGCAGCTACCCCGATTGGCTGCTCGACAAAGGCGATGGTGCCCTGGTGTTCCAGCTCAACCGCATCGTGAATGTCCTTATCGGCTTCCACCAGAGGTGTCTTGTTGGCACCGTCATAGATAGGGCGGGCCTCAGTGCGGGCCGAGAGCACAGTCCACTTGCCGTCTTTACGTTGCAGTTTGAAGTCGACCAGGCCCATGTTGTCGCCCCAGCGACCCGGCATCACGGCGGGGACACCGTTAAGCAGGCCTTTTTCCACATCTGTGTTGGGCAAGTCGGCATAGCGGGCATCGGGGAAGATGGAGTGGCTGTGGCCGAACATGATGGCATCAATGCCGTCGACATAGGTGAGGGCATAGGTGGCATTTTCGGCAGCAGGATCGCCTGGGTTTTCGGTGGAGCCAATGCCTGAGTGCGGAATGGCGATAATGATATCGGCGCCTTCAGCCTTCATTTGCGGCACAAATTTCTTGGCGCTCTCCACTATGCTCTCGGCGCGTACCTTGCCGGTGAGGTTCTGCTTGTCCCACAGCATAATTTGCGGAGGCACGAATCCTATATAGCCAATCTTGAGCTTGTGACTGTTGCCGTCAGTGTCCTTAACCTCGGTTTCCTTGATGAGATAAGGGGTAAACAGGTTGTCACCTTTCTTGAGTCCCTTCCAGCAATCATCGGCATCACAATAGACGTTGGCGTTGACATAGGGGAACTGGGCGCCGGCGAGGGATTTCTCCAGGAAATCCAGGCCGTAGTTGAATTCGTGGTTGCCTATGTTACCCACGGCATAATCGAGCAGGTTCATCGCCTTGTAGGCGGGGTGCACTTCGCCATCGGCGATACCGACCTTGGCCATATAGTCGCCCATGGGGCTGCCCTGCAACAGATCGCCGTTATCGACCAATACTGTGTTGGTGACTTCTTTGCGGGCGGCATGGATCAGGCTGGCGGTACGGGCCAGACCTATAGTAGGGTCTTCCTTGCCGCTGTAATAGTTGTAATCCATGATGTTGGTGTGCAGATCTGTGGTTTCCAAAACCCGCAGATCCACGCTCACCGTTGGCTCATCCTTGTTGTCACTGCCACAGGCACTGAGACCCATTGCGGCGGCAACCGCCAGTGTTACTAATGTTTTAGTTTGCATTGTTTACTACTCTTGGTTTTTATTATCGACCCCGGGAGATTATCCCGTCCATCATCCGGTTAAATCACTGTTAATCATGTGATTAATCTGGTTAACCAAGGCGCAGTATACCCAAAGGCGGCGACACTTATGTGACATCGGCCGTTAAAAACGGGTGACAATTTGTGACAAGTGGCAAATAAATGTCCGCTGACTGTCCCGGTTGTTCAAAACTTGTTCCAGTGACCGCAAGAGGCCCGACTTTGACGCTGGATTTCTGCTCAGTCATGTCGGCTCCATGGGGGAGGGCAGAATTTCTTACAGTTAAGTCATTGTCCAAATAGCGGAAGAGTTGTTAAGGTAATGGCGGGAATCAACAGGGCTGTTGCCCCGCCGAGACAGGTGTCCCGGGTATTCAATCATAACTAAGCAATAGCCTGCCGTTAATGGAGTCAAGATGCGTAAGACATTAATCGCCACCGCCATAGGCGCTGCACTGGTGCTGAGTGCCTGTGCCGAACAGCAAACCAATGAAACTGTCAGTAATGCCCCGGCCAAAGAAGCGAGCCAAAGTATGCCAGAGGCAAAAAGCACCGAACAAACAGCAAGCAATGTGCTGCTCAGCCCAAGTCCGCTGCAGTATCATGCGCCGCAGTTCGACAAGATAAAAATCGCAGACTATCTGCCGGCCTTTGAAGCCGGGATCAAGGAACACAACCAGCAAATTGCCGGCATAATCAACAACAGCGAAGCCGCTTCGTTTGATAACACCATAGTGGCGATGGAAAAGACCGGCGCCATTCTCAATCGTACTTCCAGGGTCTTCTTCAATCTGGCCGGGTTGATCTCCAACGATGAGTTTCAGGCCATTCAAGGGGAAATCGTTCCCAAGCTTACCGAACACAGCGACAATATTTTCCTCAATCCCAAGTTGTTTGCCCGGGTTGAAGCTGTCTACAACCACAAAGATAGCCTGAGCGCGCAAGATCAGCGTCTGGTGGACTTCTATTACAATCAGTTCGTCCGTGCCGGCGCCAAATTGAGCGAAGCCGACAAGACCCAAATGCGTGAGCTCAACGGTGAGCTGGCCACATTGTCGACCGAGTTTTCGCAAAACATTCTCAAGTCGTTCAAGGATGATGTGATCCTGGTGACCGATAAGGCGCAGCTCAAAGGCTTGAGTGAGGATGAGATAGGCGCCCTGGCCAACGCCGCCAAGGAAGCGGGTAAAGAGGGCTACCTGATAAGCCTGGTGAATACCACCCGCCAGCCACTGCTGTCGAGCCTGGAAGACAGAGGCCTGAGAGAGAAAATTTGGCAGACTTCGGCCAATCGCGCCATGGCCAGTAATGGTCCTATCGTACTCAAGCAGGCACAGTTGCGCGCCGAAAAGGCCAAACTGCTGGGTTATGAAACCTGGGCTGACTATGTACTGGCCGATCAGATGGCCGGTAATCCGGATGCGGTATTTGCCATTTTGGATGACCTGGCACCCAAGGCCGTTACCAAGGCTAAGGCTGAAGGCAAGGATATCCAGGCGCAAATCAAGGCTAGTGGTGCTGACTTTGAGCTGCAGCCATGGGACTGGGCCTTCTATGCCGAGCAGGTTCGCAAGGCCAAATACGATCTGGATGAGAGCCAGATCAAGCCCTACTTCGAATTCAATACCGTGCTGAATGACGGCATGTTCTACGCCATGCAGAAGTTCTACGGCATCACAATGAAAGAGCGCAAGGATCTGCCGGTATGGCAGGAAGATGTCCGCGCCTGGGAAGTATTCAACGAAGACGGCAGCTCCATCGGGCTCTTCTATCTGGACCCTTACGCCAGAGTAGGCAAGAACGGCGGCGCCTGGATGGATGAGTACGTGACCCAAAGCTTCCTTTTGGATAACAAGCCTGTGGTGTACAACGCGCTCAATATTCCCAAGCCAGCCGAAGGTCAGCCTACGCTGATGACCTTTGATGAAGTGACTACCATGTTCCATGAGTTTGGCCACGGCATTCATGGTTTGTTCTCGCAGGTGAAATACCCAAGCCTTGCTGGTACCGCTACTCCAAGGGACTTTGTTGAGTTCCCATCCCAGGCCAACGAGGATTGGGCCACAGATCCGGACGTTTTGGCTCACTATGCCAAACATTACAAAACCGGCGAGCCAATTCCGCAAGCCTTGCTGGAAAAAGTGCGAGCAGCGGCTACCTTCAACCAGGGCTATGACACGGTAGAGTATCTGGCCGCAGCGCTGCTTGATATGGAGTGGCACTCACTCAAGGCTGGTGAACAAGTGGCGGACGTTAAATCCTTCGAAGCCAAGGCCCGTGCCAAACATGGCCTGGATTACGCGCCTGTGTTGCCACGTTACCAGTCGACTTATTTCAGCCATGTATTCGGTGGCGGTTACTCGGCCGGATATTATGCTTACCTGTGGACCGAAGTGTTCGCTGCCGACGCCTTTGCCCATACCATGGCAGAAGGTGGCCTCAAACGAGCCAATGGTGACAAGTATCGTCAGGCAATTCTCTCCAAGGGGAACAGTGAGGATCTGATGCAGGACTACATCCAGTTCCGCGGCCAGAAACCCACAGTGGATGCGCTGCTCAAGCGCCGAGGCCTGGTAGACTGAAACCTTTGATAACACCCGCCAAATGGCGGGTGTTTTTTATCCCTCAAATAAGATGATAAAAGCTATGGAAGCTATTCGTTATCCCATCAAGGGCAGTTGCCAGTGCGGCGCTGTCAGTTATCGCTTGTTGGCGCCGCCGCAGATGGTGGTGGCCTGCCACTGCAAGGAATGCCAGAAACTGTCCACCAGTGCCTTCAGCATCACGGCGATTGTCAGAGCCGAAGATATAGAATTCAGTGGCGAACTGAGCCATTGGCAGCGTGGTTCGGCCAGCGGTAATATCAGCGCCGCCAAGTTTTGTGGTCGCTGCGGCAATCGTATCTATCACTACAACCCGGCAGAGCCGCAGAGTATCAAGCTCAAGCCCAGTAACCTGGAAGATACCCGTATCATTCAGCCGAGTGCCCATGCCTGGGTCAGTGAAAAGCAGGACTGGTTTGTTATCCCGCCCGGAGTCAAGCAATACACCGGTCAGCCTTGAGAAAGCCCAGCCCTGATAAAGAACTAAAAAAGCCGTTCACTGAGTGAACGGCTTTTTGATTGCGCTGCTGGACATTGCTAATCCGGCAAGCGTTTATTCCGCCAGCAGGCCGCGACTGCGCAGCAGTGGCTCAATGGCGGCTTCCTGACCACGGAACGCCTTGTAAAGCGCCATAGGATCTTCACTGCCACCGCGCTCAAGGATGTTACTGCGGAACGCCTTGGCGGTAGCCGGGTCAAAAATACCGTTTTCCTTGAAGGCCTCAAAGGCATCGGCGCCGAGAATGTCAGACCAGATATAGGAGTAATAACCGGCCGAATATCCTCCGGAGAAGATGTGGCTGAAGTAGGTGGAGCGATAGCGCGGCGCTATCTCAGAGATCAGCCCCATATTGCTCAGCGATTGCTGCTCGAAGGCGGCCGCATCCTGAGGTTCGGTGACGCTGCTGCTGTGCCAGTCCAGATCCAGCTTGGTGGCTGCCATGTATTCCACCGTGGCGAAACCCTGGTTGAACTTGCTGGCGGCGCGGATCTTGTCTACCAGGCTCTGGGGGATCACCTCACCGGTTTGATAGTGCTTGGCAAAATGCGCCAGCACATCCGGTTGAGTCATCCAGTTTTCCATCACCTGTGACGGGAACTCCACATAGTCGCGGGGCACGGAAGTGCCGGACTGGGAACGATACTCCACCTTGGACAGCAAGGCGTGCAGCGCATGGCCGAATTCATGGAACAGGGTACCTGCTTCATCGAAAGTCAGCAGCGTCGGCTCATCGCCACTGGGGCGAGGGTAATTGAGTACGTTGACTATGATGGGCTGCTCGTTGATGCCATCGACCACCGCCTGGCGGCGATAGGCATTGGACCAGGCGCCGCCGCGTTTGCTGTCACGTACATAGTAATCGCCAAAGAAGATACCGATAACGCTGCCATCTTTATCTTTCACCTCGAAGGTGCGTACATCCGGGTGATACTTGGGCAGATCGTCACGCTCGGTGACACTGATGCCATAGAGGCGGTTGGCGGTGTAGAACACACCCTTGAGGGTGTTTTCCAGAGAGAAGTATGGCTTGGTCTGCTGTTCGTTGAAGCTGTACTTGGCGACGCGTATCTTGTCGGCATAGTACCACCAGTCCCAGGCGGCCAGTTTGAAGTCCTTGCCTTCGCTGTCGATAAGCTTTTGCATCTCGGCCTTTTCGGCTTCGGCCTGGGCCAGGGCGGCGGGCCAAATTTTATCCAGCAGGGCGTAGACATTTTCCGGAGTCTTGGCAGTACGCTCTTCCAGCACATAGTGGGCGTGGCTCGGATAGCCCAGAAGCTGGGCTCGTTTGGCTCTAAGAGCCGCCAGCTCTGCCAGCACCTTCTTGTTGTCGTGGGCGTTGTCGTTGTTACCGCGCTCGATATAACCCTTGTAGAGTTTTTCTCTCAGCTCACGATTATCGGCATAGGTCAAAAACGGGGTGACGGAGGGGCGTTGGGTGGTAAATACCCACTTGCCGGGATGGCCGCGCTTGATGGCCGCCTGGGCGGCAACGTCAATCACATCCTGCGGCAGACCGGCCAGATCGGCCTGCTTGTCTATCACAAGTTCAAAGTCGTTGGTTTCTGCCAGCACATTATCGCCGAACTCCAGGCTCAGCTTGCCAATCGCTTCATTGAGCTTTCTAAGCTCCGCCTTACCGGCTTCATCCAGGTTGGCACCGCCGCGGCTGAAGCGTTTGTAGGTGTCTTCGAGCAGTTTCTGCTGCGCCGGGTTATGTACCAGCTGATCTTTTTGCTGATAGACAGTCTTAACCCGCTGAAACAGGGCGTTGTTGAGGTAAATATCATCGCGGCTGGAAGACAACAGCGGGGATACTTCCTTGGAGATCTTCTGCAGCTCGGCAGAGGTGTCGGCGCTGGTGAGGTTATAAAACACCCCTGACACTTTGGTCAACAAGGCGCCACTGCGCTCCATGGCTTCTATGGTGTTGGCAAAGTCAGCGGCGGCCGGATTGTCTATGATGGCCTGAATCTCTGCCTTGCGCTCGGCAATCCCTTGTTTGAAGGCCGGCAGGTAATGCTCGGACTCGATGCGATCAAAGGCGGGGATTTCAAGGTAAGTATTCCAGGGCTGGAAGAAAGGGTTGTCCCGGGTTTGTTCGGCCTTGGCAGCGGCTGGGTTTGTGCCTGTGCCATTTTGGAGAGCAGGCGCTTGGGTTTGGGCAGATGTGTCGCTCTGGGATACAGGCTGGTTGTCGCAGGCGCTCAGTGTCAGCGCCAATCCCAGGGCCAGAGCCACTGGAGAGAGGGTCATTCCCTTCATTGTTATTCCTCTATGCTGGTGTTTATCTCCCGTATGGCGCGGCGGGCCGCGCCGAAGCCGTCCTTAGTAACATGCCGTATTGAAAAAGGCCAATTTTGTCCTGTTTAGTTTGTAACAAAATTTAGCGAATGCAGTATCGAAACTGTATCTGTGGCACACTCTCAGGCCTTTGAAAATAAAAGATAACAAAAGCCACCCTGCCATGATGATAAGAACACTTTCCCGTTTATCCCTGTCGCTGTCCCTGTGCGTGTTTGCTCCTTTTGTAAGCGCAGAGAGCGGCCTTACGCCTCAGGCTTCGAGCCAGGTTTCAAGCCATATTTCAAGCGTAAGCGCTGCCCAAGGTACAGAGTCTGCATTGAGTAAAGTCTCGCCACTGTCGAAAACCTTGGCCCAGTACAGCCTTGACCGCTATGGCAGCGAGATGGAACAGAGTCTCGCCGAGTTGGTGCGCTTCAATACCGAGGCTATTCCAGGGTTGACGCCCGACACCAATCCGGAATTCATCGGCTTCAAGCAGGCGCTCAAGGCCCAAGCTGAGCAGTTGGGGCTGGATTATGCCGATCACGGTTATGTGCTCTTGATAGGCCTTGGCGAAGACAGGGGCGGCGGCGCTAACAAGCTTGGCATCATTACCCACGGGGATGTGCAACCGGCCAATTCAACGCTTTGGCACCAGAGTCCCTATCAACTGGATATTCAATCGCAACCGGGCAAGCTGATAGGCCGCGGCACCGAAGATGATAAGGGGCCGATAGTCACCGCCATGTATGCCATGAAGGCGCTCAAGGACAAGTCGGTAAAACTGAACCGTCGCATTGAACTCATGGTATATCTGGCCGAGGAGTCGGACTGGGAGCCGCTGAAAGTGTTTCTCAAGGACTATCAAGCGGCCGATATAAATATCACCATAGACGCCGAATATCCTGTAGTCACCGCCGAGAAGGGCTGGAGCCAGATAAAACTCACGATACCTGAACCCAAAGTCAAGGCGCCTAATTTCGATAAACCGCAACTGCAGCATTTCAGCGGTGGCTCCTTTGCCAGTCAGATCCCCCAGCAGGCCTTGGCCCTGATCCGCGGAGCCGACAGCGCAATGGTCAGCCGTTTGCAACGCGTCGCAGAGTCCCAGCAGGGGGTGCACTATGATTTTACCCTGGATTTCGACAGCCTGGAGATCGCCGCCAACGGTAAATCGGCCCATTCCTCAACCCCTGAAGATGGTGTCAATGCCGTGACTCATCTGGCTGCGCTGTTGGAGTCTGAGACATTCGCGCCGAGCCAGTCGGCATTAACCTTGGCATTTATCAATGAAATGATAGGCTTGGACCTCTATGCCGAGCGCTTTGGCGAGCTGGGCTATAGCGATGATTTTATGGGGCCTATGTCGCTGGCGCCGACTGTGGTGGAGTGGGGGCAGGGGGGTACCAGCATTACGCTTAACCTAAGGCGCCCCATAGGCAAGAGCCCGGAAACCTTGGATAAACAGCTGTCCGCGGCGCTGGCCGGTTGGCAGCAATCCCACGGCGTGACTCTGGTCGATGTCAGCAGCTATTGGGGCGAGCCCAAGGTGATGGATAAGGCGCCGCATCTGCAAACCCTGCTCAATGTGTTTGCCGAGTTTACCGGTATTGCCGACCCTAAACCTGTTGCTATTGGCGGCTCCACCAACAGTAAACTGTTTCCCAATGCCCTCAGTTTTGGTCCGGCCATGCCGGGTGTCGAGTATACAGGCCACAGTGAACATGAGTTTATCACCCGCGAGCAGTTGCAGCTGAACCTTAAGATGTACACCGCCGCCATGGTGGAGTTGGCGGTAAACCCGGGATCATAAGTCTAGGGAAGGTGCGAATAAGTCCCATGTGTGCTCTGCGTCGGCTTACAGGCCTGATGCAAGGGGGGCGCAGCAAATGGCCCTAGTTCTTTGCAATACTTCCCTAAGCTGCCGAGATAATCGCTCTTGAGTAAAAGTAAAGTCATGCGGACTGGGAGTGGCACCATCATCACAGGGCGGTGCCTTATACTCTTAAACCGGGCCCTGCTCCAGGCAGGGCACTTGTTCCAAAGCCTGATCCCAAGCGGCGCGCGTTTGACAAAAAATGTGTGCCTGGGGAGTCAGACCCGGCTCATCGTCCAGGCTGCCTGCGGGTATTTGCAGCAGGTGGCCACCTTCGACTGCTTTGGGCAGCGGCGAGCCGCAAACGGCGCAAAAATGGCGGCTGTGGCGGGTACCGGGCAGGGTAAACGCAGTAATGGCGTCCTGGCCACTGAGCCAGGTTAACTCGGCGCTGTCTGAAAACAGATTGGCACTGTGGGCCGAACCTGAATCCTTGCGGCAGCGACTGCAGTGGCACAAAAAGAATTGCTGCAGCTCAGCGCTTATTTCAAAACGAACCTTGCCGCAAAGGCAACTGCCTCGATAGTGCTTCATGTTCCCTCCTTGGTGTTGATAGGTTATTCCCTTTCGAGCCCGTCCCAAAATCTTGGCAGCCCCTCCAGGCTCCCTGGCTCAAGGAATAAGCAAACGAGTTTATTCTAATGGGATGGACCGGGAAACAGCAAATCCTGTTGGCACCATAACCAGCGCGATTTTGCACCCAAAGAAGCGGCTTTGGCCTTCGGGAAATCTTCTTGTAATCTGTGACTTGCTTGGGTATGGTCGCCATAACTATCAATGAGATACAGTACAAGCTCCTGGGGTATTCAAGGATGTTTCAGTGACGAAAAGGATTGTCGGTTTCGCGGTAGCTATCGCCGATTGAACTCAAGGTTCGGCGCGCTCTCTTGTTTGCTCATTACCGGATGTTGATTCTCCAGCACATCAAACTCGTGCGCCTGGGTTATGGTGATGATTTGAGCTTATCGCTTATCCATGTTTGCGGGTTTGCAGGCCCTATATCTATGACAATGATTGGCAGATTTGAATGGATTAAGGGTTTTTGACAGTTTTATCAGTTCAGGAATAAAAATGGATAACTATTTTGTGTATTTCGGTGTTGCCATGGCCACCATTCTCTTGCCTGGGCCAGCGGTGATGCTGACCGTCAACAACTCGATTCAACGCGGCTTGCTCAAGACCTTTGCCGGTATCTTTGGGGTCGCACTGGCTATTTTGTTTGTTGCCTTGATCTCGGCCACCAGTTTGGGGGTTGTGTTGGCCAGTTCAATACTGGCCTTTACTGTAATTAAGTTTATTGGCGCCGCTTATCTTATCTATCTTGGTCTGAAAATGTTCCGAGCCAAGGGTGGTGGCACCAGCAGCGCTCATTTACAGCAAGGCAGCGCTCGCAAGTGTTTCGCCGAAGGATTTTTAGTCTCCATCTCCAACCCCAAGGCGATCGTGTTTTTTATGTCGATATTCCCGCAGTTTATCGACCTGCAGCGGGAATACGCTCCTCAGTTTGCCTTACTCGCCGCAACCTTTAGTGGCTTGGTGATCCTTATTCACACTCTGTATGCCCTGTTTGCTTCCATTGCCAAGACCAAGCTGGCTTCCGGCAAGGGAAGCTCAGTGCTGAATAAGCTAAGCGGCGGCGTCTTTGTCTGCTTCGGCATTGGCCTCGCCGCATCAAGCCGCTAGTGTCACAGGGTTTATGGCATGAGCTTTTAAATAGGATGATCTCAAGCGGGTTGTTGGTATCTTCAACAAGCTTGCAGAATAAAAGGGATTTATGAAGAAAATCATAGTGGTATCAATTGCGCTGTTGCTGTCAGGCTGCGCAACTCAAGTCGATAAGTTTTCCTATCTGAAGCAATGGAATGACAGCTGGCAAGCATGTGATCGTCAGGGCAAGACATCGACACTCACATTCCCCGCCAGCCCTTGGTTCAACGCTCTGGCACGTGAAGACAAGATAGCAGTGTTGATTTACCTGAATGAGTTAAAAGACTATCAGTGTACTGAGGATGAAGCACTGAGACTCAAAGCGGTACTCGCCGATGCCGATATCACCACACTCAACGACTTGCTCAAAGGTTTTATCTATTTTGAGGCGCCGGACAAAGAGGCGATACAACACCTGGATCAGAGTCAGGTTGAGGCGCTGGCAAAGGCTATCGACGGGCCTTTTAACCCGCTGAAAGTGGCTGAAGATTTAGGCATGCTACAGCCCTGAGTGTTCAGGCATCACAGGCGTGGCATTTAGATATAAGAGGCAAAACCACCAAGAGCCAAGCTACAACAGGGAGGTTTTATGGCGCTTATTTATGAGGTTCAGGTTCGGGGAGCGGCCAAGGTGCTGGTACATGAAGTCAGCTCCCGCGCGGCCGCCGATCTATTGGTTTATCGAGTCGACAGCCGCGGCGCTACACACAATCAGGATAGTCTCTGGTGTCAGGTGGCGAGCCGCTCAATGGCTACGTCACTCATTCATTGGGTCAGCCATCGTGGCGCGGCCGATCTGCTGGTGTATTTTGTCAGCAGCCGCGGAGCCAGTGGTTGGCAAACTCAGCACCCGCTCAAAGGCCGTTTGTAACCCGGCTGCTTTTAAATCCAGGTAAAGAGGACGCCGGAAAGGTGAAAGGATGGATATTGGTAAACAGCTTTGGCTGCTCTGTGCGTTTTCATGAACCCGAGCTGGACACCAGTGGCTGGCTTAAACACTATTGCGTGACCATCTCGGGAGAAGGCATGCAGGCAAGTGTGAGGGTGGATAATCTTCCCTACGGACGGAACCCGGCGGATTTCTTTGAGGAGCTTGCCCGGCAGTGGCAGGGTTGGCAAGGCGAGCAAAGCTGGGCTGCCATAGAAGGTGAGTACAGTCTTGTGGCAACGACAGATGCCTGTGGCCATCTGCTATTGACCGTCAGCCTTTTAGCCAAAGGTGGTTTTCCTGCCTGGAGCGCCGAGGTGAGCCTGGCGATAGAAGCCGGGCAGTTGCAGGCATTGGCTATGAACGGCAAAGATTTCTTTTATCCCGCGCCGGCCGGCCTTTGAATGCCCTTTAAAGACGTTTTACTGACAAGGATTTCCATGAGATTCGTATTTTTGCTTTGTGCCTTGCTGCCTCTGACTATATTGGCCGAAGAGCAGCGTTTTACACTTGCGGCCGGGCTTATCGATGAAGCTGTGACAGTTCAGGTTGCTTTGCCCGAGAGTTATCGACATTCAGACAGTTTTCATTACCCCTTGCTGTTGGTACTTGATGGTTCGACTCAGTTTCATCATGTGGCATCCAGCGTCGGCTTTCTGAGCACATACGCCATAGTACCGGAAATGATAGTGGTGGGCATAAGCACCCGCGACAGACTCAAGTACTTTACTCCCACAGAGCCGGAAGATTTCGCCGCAAGGGCGGGAAAGGCCGATGTTTATAACCGTTTTATCGCAGAGGAACTGCTGCCTACATTGAGTGAACGTTACCGTCTGGCGCCTTACCGGATGATATTTGGCCACTCTTTGGCCGGGCTTTACAGCAGTTATCAGGTGCTCGGTCCGGCATCGTCCTTCAATGCCGCGATAGCCATTAGTCCCAGCCTGTGGTGGGACGATGGTGCCTTGATTACAGATTACGACAAATACCAGACTCGCGAGCGCAAAGCGCCCATGCGCTGGTTTCTCAGTATGGCGAGTGAGCCAGGCGAGATGGCGCGGGCCTTTGATGCCATGCTGCAAAAACTGGAAACCAAGAAGCCGTCAAAGCTACAGGTTTTCAATGCCCGTTTTGCCCGAGAAACCCACGACAGCACTCCCTTGATTGGCAATGTCGAGGGGCTTAAAGCCATCTTCAGTGGCTGGAACGCGGTACCGGAAGTCGATGTGATGTCGCTGCAACAGCTGCTGGCGTTCTACAGGGAAAAAACTGCCGAGTATGACTATACCTTTCCGTTGTCGGCACATCAATTCAATGTATACGGCCTAAAGGCCGCCTATGAGGGCCAAACTGCCTGGGGCGTTGCCATATTGGAGCAAGGAGTAGAGAAATTCGCTCGCTCGGAAATCCTTTGGGACAGCCTGGCAACGGCCTATACGCTTAACCAACAGCTCGATAAGGCTATGGCGGCGTCTATCAAGGCGCTGCAATTGGCCAGGCTGCATGGTTCGGTTTTTCTCGAAGAGATTATGGCTCAGAACCGGGCGCTTGAGCAAAAACTGAGTCAGCCCTAACTCAGGTCTTTTACCTACCAAGCCCGGGATTTCCCGGAGAAAATTTACACCTGTTATGAGAGGAATGCCGTGTTTCGTGGATTAAATGAGATAAAACAACATATTGAAGAAGGCAATCTGGACTATTTGCGCCAGCATATGCCGAAAGCCTGGTCCCAATATATGTTCAGGATAGAGAAAGACCCGGCCGGGCTTGAGATCATCTCTTATCTCAGGGCGAACGCCGTTATCAAGGACTATCAAATCTATTACCTTATGTATTGCCGTGTGACGTATTATTCCGAGCCGAAGCAGTTTACGCCGCTATTTGACATCATCAAAGTCAACGGCCGGATGGCAGCTTGGTCGAAGACGACCCTGAACATCTTTACCGGCTGTGTCACGATGTTTATCTCGGTTTTATTAGCGCGTTTATTTCAGTGGGTGGCCGCTTGGACCATAACCGGTTGTTGGCATTGGTCTTCGCAGGAGAGTCTGACGCTTACGCCATTTTTAATTTTCTACTGCCCAGATACGCCTTCTCCCATGAGGCACTGGCTACGGCGGCGGCCTGTTTGTTTTACAATGAATACCATTTGAATGGAGCCGGTGAACAGGCTTTGGCAGCCTTGCTAAGTCGGGGCATAGCGTTGGATTACTGCTTTGATGATGACAGTGAATTCGGCGAATATGCTTGCTTGGCGGCATTGATCTTCGGTCACAACCCAAAAAGGTTTAACCAGCTGTATGCCGATGGTGTCGAGCAGGCGCTTGTCGACAGTTTCGATTGGTCGCTCTTGCTTACCGAGCATGAACTGACTCTTGAGCATATTGAAGCCCTTAAGCTGTTGTCCCGCAGCGCTGCGTTACCCATAGATGAGATTGGCGAATGCCTGTTAGAAAGAGAAGATGAAGCACTGCTGGCTGCTTTTGACTCCCTGCGCTGATGTCTTGGGCTGATGAACTTTATCAATCACGGCGCGAATGGCCGTTGAGGCTGTGAGCGGGAAACTCAGGGGGTTGCAAGAAACTGCCGACTTTCAAGGAGCGAAAAAGTATGAATCTACTGCTGCTCAGTAATCACCAAAGCGCAACCGGCCATAAGGCGCTAGCGTTTGTTATTGAGGCTTTGGGGCTTAAAGGACAAGTCGGTGGTTACATAGGTTCAGAGCCTGATCCCGAGGGGGATTTCTACCGGGCAACACAGGCGTTTTATCAAGGCCTTGGCATAAACCTCAACACCTACCTGGATTTTGAACGGGGTTTTAACGACACTGTGATGCAGACGTTACTGGATAAGCCTTTAGTGCATCTCTCGGGCGGGGATACTTACCGTTTTTTGCGCGGCTTGCATAGTCGCAATCAACAGCAGAAACTCAAGAGTTATGCTGCATCCGGACATCTCCTGGTTGGTGTCAGTGCCGGCGCCATGCTGCTGACCGCCAACATAGAAACCGCGGTGCTTTGTGGTGACAGCAATACAGTGGGCCTTGAAAACCTGAAGGCGCTGGGCTTGGCCGACCTTTTATTTGTGCCCCATGTGGTTAATTCGCAGAGCCGAGACCAATCCCATGGCCTCAGCCAAAAACAGCGTGCAAAGCAATTGGCTAAGCGGCATGGTTTGCCCGTTTATCTCTGCTCGGATGAAGACGCTCTGGCCATTATTGATGGCCGACTTCACAGTTTTGGTGCGCCGGAGTTCATCCTGCCAGAGGCTATCGCCTGAGTTTTGCTGTGTAGCAGTGCCCGTTCATCGGGATGACAAACCTCATCTATTGGGGTAGTTTGAACATTATTGATGGCTTATGCCAACAAGGCCTTAAGGAAGCAAGGCATCACCCAAGAGGAAGTAAGGATGGCAGCAGAACTGATCAAATCGTCAATGACTACAGTGCAGAATGGAGTGGCCAAAGCCGATGGCAAAATCTCCTTGACCGGCAATGAACTTAAGTTTGTGCCTTTCAATCAGCAACTGGGGCTGGGGCCCTACACACTCAAGCGTGATGATATCTGCGCGGTAGAAAAGTGTCTGGCTACTGGCGGCGGTATTTTCCCTATATCGGCAGATGCGCTGCGGGTCATTCTCAATGATGGCAAACGCTATGAGTTTATTCTGGCAGATACCTCAGAGTGGCTTACGCTGCTGTAATTTAGTGCCTCTTTCGGTAAAAGCGGCATAGTCGGGAGCTGGGTATGAAAGTATTGGCAATGTCTCAAACGCAATGGTACCTGTTGGAGCATGAAGAACAACTATATCTGGACGTGCTTTGCCGACATAACAACCGCTTTATGATCCAGCTCAATGGGCAGGAAATGGCGGAATATCGCCGTTCCGGCAATCTATTTCTCGGGCAACTGGCCCGTGATATTCAATATGCGGTACCTATCCTCAAGGGGGCCCGTTCCAGTTTCCAGGGGCGGGATCAGCGTCGTCAACTGGGAGAATTGGCCACCACAGCCGAATGTGAATGGCTGGCGGCCAAAGAAGCTGAGCAGTGACCAACGGAGGTACAGCTTCAAAAAAATTTTATAAGGAAAACCGTGCAAGCAGTGTTTAAGCAAACCGAGGGCGATTACCTCGAAGCCGTTATTGAAGTGGCGGGGCAGCCGCTTACTGTGATGGATGAATTCGGTGGTGACAGCCTGACTTATGGTGAGGTCATTGATATTGAGCTGAGCGTCGGTATCGCCTGTGAACAGGAGGATCAAAACACCATGTTGGCCGGCAACCCGGAGGGGTTAAGGCTGCTGCAGCATATTCAGGGATGGAGCTACCGCGCATTTGGCACCATAACCGATATTACCCAAGGTGCTGTCATAGATGTCGGCCTATGTCGGCTGGAGGCACCTTTCGATAGCAATATTAGCGGCGAAAGCATCGCCTTCACCATTTTACGGCTCGATGCCAGGTCTGTACCAAGCTCAGACTGATACCTTAAAGCTTGTCGCCGAGAGTTTTGCGATCGAATAGATATTGCGGACAAATATCGATACTGTCTGGGCGATTTTTGGGCTCTGTGGATAGCCGGTGCGTCTCTCGGGATTGCAATCATGCTATCAAAGGCCGCATAATCGGCAACGGGCTTATCCTCGCCCCATGTCATACTTAAGTGCCTGCTAAGGCTTTCAAATCAAGGTCACGGAAAACCCAAGGTTTTGTGACAGTTATTCTGATCGGAAAAGGAATTTTACCTCAATGCTTTTGCAATCTTTTATCGACCATCTGCCACCCGGCGCAGATATCAAATCAGTATCGGCGCCAACTCTTGCCAAATATCAGGACCATTTGCCCGAGTGCTTATTGGAACTGTGGCAACAACATGGCTTTGGCCACTATGGTGATGGTTTAATCCAACTTATTGATCCGGATGAATACCTGGACAATCTCTGGGGCTGGCTGATGTTGGATGAAGACATGAGTCGCATCCCGTTCGCTATCAGCTGTTTTGGCGACATTTTTTATTATCGACTCCTGAGCGATGAAGGGGATGAAGATATCGCCTTTATCGATCCCCACACTTCGCAGACAGATGTGCTCACCTGGAGCATGGAAGATTTCTTCAACGACTGGTGTTGTGACGATGAAGTGCAAGCCAGCTTCTTCAGGAAGAAGGATCTTCAGCAAGTCAGTGATCTGCAAGGTAAGCTGCAGCAGAACCAGATCTACTTTTACACCCCGGCACTGCGTCTCGGTGGTGAACCTGCCATTGATAAGACTCAAAGAGGCGATGCCAGGGTTCAGCTGGACTTATTGCTGCAATTGGCTCTTGAAGCCTAACCGCGAGAACAGGAGGAGAAATTGAACCGGGCAGCAGTCATAGTCTACTGGTTGGTCTGTTTGTATACGCTTGGCAAGCTGGTTTTGTCGGCGCACTGGGCCATGTTTATCGATTTCCCCTCCATGCTTGGCGTTATTGCTCCCGCCCTGGCTTGTTGGTTTACCCCTTTGGCTGCGACAAGGCGCGCCAAATTACGGGGGGCCATCAAAGTATGCTGGTTGGCCGCCGGGCTTATGTTTATTTACGGTTTGCTGCGGGTTTTGATGCAAAGCTTAGGCGGCGCCGAAACCATCATGGCCGGTTTGGGCGTGGCCTTATTGCCGCTGTTTTACAGCTTAATCATCAACTTATTTGCCGCGCCATATCTGTTCTTTGGTGCCGCTCGGCAAGTGGGCTCCAATCAGCCTTTGAGCACAAAGCGGCATATTGGAGAAGCGAGCCAAGCAGAGTGAGTTCTTATGTTTGCCCATCTGTTTCGAAAACGAAAGATAAGGCAATATGCCCGTAAGCTATCCAGGGATTTGCTAAAGCATTATGGCAAGAAGAGATATTACTCCAGAAATCAGCTGGAAAGGGCCTTAATCAGACAAAAGCTCAGGCGTCCGGCCAGAGACGGTGACAGCAATGGCAAGATTTCGACCAACGAATATTATGCCTATGCCATGTACTGCTCACCGGCCGAGTTTTCCCGCATTTCGATGCAAACTTCCATCGCCCAAGGTTCCAGTGAGCCGGACTATGGGCAACTGAGAAGGGAAGCTGCGGAGGTTATCTTTGGCCGGCCACAGGATTTTTCTATCACGAGCCTGCATGATGCCAGCACAGACCATAGTGCAGCGGAAACCGCCGCTGCGGATCCGGGGTGTGATTCTGGCAGTGATTAAGCTGAAAGTGAGCGAGCTGGTCGTGGGCGCTTGGCCTTTGCTTCTGCGATGACCACTCCTGGCTGACAGGAGAGCTCCGGTCAGCACTGTAAATCGGGCAAAAGGGTTAGAAGCTTATACTCAGGGAGAGGGCAATGCCGGAACTATTGATCCAGCTTGTGCTGGGTTTTGCACTGCTGACGGGCGTTTTGGGCTGGTTTGCCTTGATGTTTGCCTCGCTTCCCGGCGCCGAGCTGCGTCGCAGTTTGTCTATGCGTCTGGTGCGAGGGTTGTTTTACAGCTATCCCCTTTGGGTGTTGGTGCCGGTATATCAGCTTAAATACACCTTGGTGGCAAGTTCTGTGGATTTGCTTTGGGGGATAGTCCCAATGCTGCCTTTGTTGTTGGTCTGGTCGATATTCACCCTTCAGGGGCGGGAGCTTAAACGTCGGCAACAATCAAAAGTGGTATCAAAGCCCACGACCAAACAGGAGTAGAAGGGCAGCTAAACCAGAGGCTGCCAATGTCCAAGTAATACCCATGCCCATTGATACCCGCAACGACTGGCCTAACAATCAAGGAGGTTTAGATGGTGACTATCGCCGAGCTGCAAGCTTTTATTAACTATGAGCTGCCACATAGCGGCATTGTGATTGAACATCTGGGAGATAAGTCGGCCAGAGTGCGTAAGCCGATAACTCAGGCGCACCTGCGCCCCGGTGGTACTGTCTCAGGGCCGACCATGATGGAGCTGGCGGATATTGCCATCTATGTCGCCTTGCTGGGGGAAATAGGCATAGTGCCGCTGGCGGTAACCACTAACCTGAATATCAACTTCCTGCGTAAACCCAGTGCCGAGTGTGACATTGTCGCCGATTGTAGGCTGCTGAAACTGGGTAAATCACTGGCGATTGCCGAGGTGTCTGTGTTTTCGGACGGACACAGCGACCTGGTGGCCCATGCCGTGGGCACTTATTCCATTCCGCCGGCGAGCTAGCCTCTAACCCCATTCAAAAACAGTTGTTTTCCTCCGCGCTGATAGAGATGTCGCATCATGCATATTCCTCCTGAAATCAATCTATTATCACCTTTTGCTGCGGACGAGCAGCCCATGGGACCCTATCCTTCATTGGGCTTTCTGCCTCTGTTCGATGCCGAGCTCGGCAACGGTGATTATTTTGGGCTCTATTGGCCCTTGGGCCGGGAGACAGAGGCGCCGATTGTCTGTGACATGTGGCACGATGAGGCCAAGTTGGTACCGGCCTTTTCCGGCGCCGGTAAATTTGTTGCCTGGCTCGAAGCCAACGACTGGGAGCGCGGCGATGAAGAGCCGCAAGACGCAGACTTTGCGCCAATGTTGGTTCAGAGCGCCAAGGCGTTTTTTCGCGGAGCAGAGGAGGGGCCAGCCACGCAGGACGATATTGAGGCAGGCATTGTTTTACTGCAGCAGGCCTGCGAGCAATTACCGGAAGTGGGTGACTATTGGTTTGCACTGGCATCGCAGTTAAGGCGTTTGGGGCGAAATGAACTGGCGGCTCATGCTGCTCTACGGGCGTTTCACAGTAATTGGGCCTTCGGCATCCCCTCCGATGGCGTAATGCGAATGCTCAGCCAGGTGCAGTTGCAAACTTATCTTGAAGATGATCCCTTCATCCGCCGGCTCGATGGCTTTAAGCCGGGATTTGGCGGTGAAAAGCATAACGACAACTATCCCATCATGCTGGCGGCATCCAGGGAGTATCTGCAGGCTGGCCAAGTGCTGCCCGGATTGATGCTGTATCAAAACTATGCCTATTCCATGTACTTTGAGACTCAGGCCTTTCAAGAGCGCTATGGGTTTGAGCTGACTCGTTGGCAAAGCGAGTTTTCCGCCTTGTGTTTAACGCACTTAGGGGATGATCGCCGCGTGAGACTCAGTCATGAAACGGCTTGGAAGCCGTAACTCTTGGTCAAAGGGGCTTCAATAAAATTAAAAAGGCTCCCTTGGGAGCCTTTTGGCTTATCTAAGGTTAAAACTGGTAGGTGACTGAGACCCCAAAGTTACGGGGATCGACTATCGCCGCATAGCCATCCGGGTAGTTACGGGCTGCCGGAGAGCGGCTCAACACGGCTTTCTCATCAAAGGCGTTGTTGACGAAGGCGTTGAAGATCCAGTTGTCTGTCTCATAATTGAGCGACATACGTGCCAGCACATAGTCACCGGCAACTCGTTCCTCTGTGTTCTCAAAGTCACCATAGTACTCACCGACATAGTTGGCGGAGACACTGAAGGTAAGCTGATCTGTCAGCCAATACTGGGCACCGAGATTGGCGGTCATTGAGGGGGCCGAATCCAGTTCATTGCCCTTGGCTGAGGCATAACCTTCTCCAGGTTCCTTGATTTCCGAACTCAACAGCCCAAGGCCGCCGTGCAGGCGCAGATCCCGGGTCACCATGGCTGAGGCTTCAAACTCGGCACCATAGGTAATTACCTTGTCCATGTTGATAACCCGTCTGGCAGAACCTGTGGCCTGATATCCGTCGTAGTCGTTGTAGAACAGGTTGGCGCTCAGGTTGATATTACCGCCATCCAGGCTGGTTCTCAGCCCAAGTTCATAGGCGTTAACGTACTCTTCATCGTAGAAGTAGAACTCATTCTCCGGAAAGCCTATCGCCGCACCGGCGGCGTTGTAACCACGGCGACCGCTTAAGGAGACTGTGGTCTCGGCATTGATATCGTATTGCAGCACCAGCTTGGGCAACTTGATGGTCTTGCTGTTGTCCAGGGTATCTTCTATGGGCGTTTGCGGCTGCTTCATCCAGAAATTACGTAGCTGCGACTCCCGTTCGACCCGGCCTCCGGCGGTGATCCTGAAGTCATCGGTGAAGTTATAGGTAAATTCGCCGAAAACCGCTTTGGAGTCACTATTGTCGTCGCCGCGATAAACCGAACCGCCGATACTGTTGAAGTCTTGATCGCGCTTGAAATAGTAGAGGCCGATAAAGCCGCTGTAGAGTTCGCTGTTAAGGCCAAAATGCAGCTTGGTTTCAGCCGTGGTGTTGGACTCCTCCATACTCACCACTTGCTCGGTAGCAGGATCCTTGTCATAAGTATCCATCACCCAGTTGTAGTTCATTCTGGCCAGCAAGAAGTCGACCGAGAAATTGTCACTGATCCTGTAGTCCAGCTTGATGCTGCCGGTATCGGATTCAGTGTCCATGTTTCTGGGATTGATGGGCTGATACTTCCAGGGATCGTCACCACTGAAGTATTGCCGTCCCGTGTTGCCGCGCTCATGGTTTTTGGAATAGCTGAGCATGGCCTTGAGGCCGTCAATGGCAGCGGGCTCCCACAGGAGTTTGGCTCTTATTCTGTCTGTGTTGAGCTTATTCAGATCAAAGCCAGGCGGGTTAGCTTCATGGATAACCGGGTTGGCGTAAGTTTCACCATCGGTATGCTGCGCCGACAGGCGAAAGGCCAGCTCATCTTCAATCAAAGGGCCGGAGATAGCGGCGGCCGAGTCTATATATTGGCTCTCACTGCGATAACCCACACGAGCGGCACCCTGCCAGTCAAAAGTCGGATCCTTGGTCTTGATAAACATGGCGCCGCCTATGCTGTTGCGGCCATTGCTGGTGGATTGGGGACCACGAAACACTTCAATCTGCTCTATGTCCCACATGCCGGTATCGCCGGTCAAATCCGCCATAAAAGGTTCTGCCACTCCATCGGTTATTGTCGATACCCGGGTCTTGGCGCCGCCGGAAACCCCACTAAAGCCGGTGGCGGCTCCGTTACCGGAAACCCCGCGGATATTGGGCATCTGCCCGGACAGCACTACCAGGTTGGGGATTTCAGAGATGGCGTCATGCACCGACAGGTATTGCAGCGTCTTAAGCTGCTCTTCGGTGATGACAGATACAGATGAACTCACGTCTTTCAATGATTTCTCTGTCTTTTCCCCCAAAACGACAATTTTTTCGATTGATTGATTTCCGCGCTCGACAGCATCGTCGGCAAAGGCCGGTGATGCCAGCATAGCGAGCAGCAGGGCGTTGAGCTTAAACTTGTAGCTAGGCATGAGTATCTGTCCTGATTAACAAATGAAGCGATTGAGAAAATAAGCTTTAAGTGGGGGGCAAATTTATATTGTTACAAATATGAGTGCAAGTGATAATTGTTATCATTTAATAAATTGTGATCGAATGCAGGGAAATCTTTTGTAAAAGGGACAAATTGGATACTCGAAATAAGTCTGTGATGAAACTGCAGTTTTTAGGGCTGGCATCTGAGTGCGCTTAAGGTAAGTTGCTCGGGCACGTTCGATGGCTTGGATCAAAGGGGGCGCTCTATATCTCAGTCAGACTGGAATCAATATGACTTTGGCCGTTGGAAGCCGCTGCCGCCCAATGCTCAGCGGCTAAAGACTTTAAAGGGCTAGTTAGCGTTGGTTATTGCGCCGGCTTTGGATCTGCAGCGACAAGAGTTGCCAATGAGGCGTCAGGTAACGGGCGAACATTCTTTGTGCCAGGCGCTGCTTCAATCTTTGCCAAAGACCGGGAGGAGTAGTGAACTGCAACATAATACTCTCCTTGAGCCACTGCTCATCGAAACCGGCCCATTCGCCACAGACATCGAATAGATTGGGGCCGCACACAGGGGCAACTTCGCGGTAGAGAATATGCTCCAGTTCCGGCAGGGAATAGGGTGAAAGTGCACATACTCGGGTGATGCCGGGGTAGTGCAGGGCGACATCTGTATCAAGAAACAAGTCCGACAGTGCGCTCCATACCGCCTGGCGGGTGTGGAGCGTTTCTGCGTCTTCAAGCATGATCTGTGCGGGGGATTCAGCCATAGGGTCCTTCCTTTGGGGCTGCAGTCTGTGCCGTGAGGTTAACCAAAGCGGCAATCGACATCAAGTGTTGGCTGCCTGTGGTTCGCGGCGCCAACCCAGACTCATGGCGAGGAGCAAAGCCATCAGCGCCAGCAAGGCCCCGGCCAACGGAAGCTCGTTCAGTCCTGTGCCCAATGCCAGCAGAGTCCCGGCAATCCAGGCACCGAGGGCATTCCCCAGATTAAAGGCACTTTGGTTAAAGGTTGACGCTAACAAAGGCGCCTTGGCGGCACTCTTGACCACTAACATCTGCAGCATGGGGCAAAGTGCAAAGCCGACAACTGACCACAGCATCAGCAGCGGCACGGTTAACAGCAAGCTGCCGAGGCAAAAATGCAACGGGGTTAGAATGCCAATCAACGCCAGACTCAGGAATGTGAGCGAGGGCAGAAGTTTTCTGTCGCCGAGAAAGCCGCCAAGTAAACTGCCAAGAGACAATCCCAACCCCAAGGCAAACAGTACCAAAGTGATCTCCTTGGGAGAGGCGCCGCTAACTTGTCCCAAGGTTGGGGCAATATAAGTGAAAACACTGAAGAGGCTGGCGTTGGCCACCACGGATAAGGCCAGGCCGCTGAGGACTTTGCGGTTCTTTAGTACCTTGAGTTCATCTTTAAACCTTACCTTTTGCTGAACCAGATTGGCCGGCAGGTAAAACCACAATGCAACAAGTGCCAACAATCCTATTGCGGCAACTCCCCAAAAGGCGCAGCGCCAACCCAGTGCCTGACCTATGGCTGTACCCAGGGGCACTCCCAGGATATTGGCCAGGGTAACGCCCATAAAGACCAACGCAATGGCTTGGGTCCGTTTTTCCGGCCGGGACAAATCGGCAGCCACTATGGAAGCCAAACCAAAAAACGTGCCATGACATAAAGCGCTCAGTACGCGAGCCAGCATCAAGGTTTCATAGCCATCGGCCAAGGCGCAGCAAAGGTTACCGCCAATAAACAGTAACATAAGCCCGAGTAGGGTGCGCTTGCGGGGGATCCGAGCAGTAGCCATCGCCAGTACAGGGCCACCGAATACTACGCCAAGGGCGTAGAAGGTCACCAACAGGCCGGCCTGAGGCAAGCTGACATTGAGTGACCCGGCGACTTCGGGCATTAAACCCATAATGATAAATTCGCTGGTTCCGATGGCGAAACTGGCGAGAGTCAACGCAAGAATAGCCAGTGGCATCTTGACTCCTGTGGATAGTGGCAAGCGACGAAAGAGAGTGCTGCAGTCATAGTTCAGAAATAATTCAGCAAATGCGATTTTACGACCCGTCTGTGCTGCCACGCTCATGAAAACTTGTTATGGGGCTATGCCATGCGGGAATTGCGGGGTGGGGGCACCTTTGAAGTGACACAAGCGGGCTGCGCTTATGTCAGGGCCGGGGAATATTTTGATAAGGGTTAAAGCGATAAAAAAGGACCAGCATTGAGCCAGTCCTTATTAAGGGGGTTAACGGGTTATTTACGAACCCACTTGCCGGAAGCATCCTGCACTATATGGCCTTTGTCGGCGGCAGCAATCGCCTTGGCGCCGGCGAGTTTGGCAACATCATCCACGGAAATCCCGTTTTGACGGGCGATTTTTTCATAATGTGCCCGGCGTTTGGCATTGATATCCTTAACCAGTGCCGTCACCTCGGCGCTGGATTTGACCACGCCCAAATAGCCGTTTTGCTGTTCACCCACCAACCCTTGGCTCTTGGCGTCCTGCAAACCTATGGCAAAGACGCAGAAACTCATCAACAGGGCGGCAGTCAGGGTCATCAACTTGGTTTTCATCTGTGTTTTCCTTTCGCGAATTCTGGCACCTTAGAAGAGTTCATCATTGGTCAGCAGCTGATCCAACTCTTTATCGACCTTAATGCGAATTTCATGTTCGATTTTCACATTCAGGTTGATAACGATTGGCTTATCCGGTGGCTCAATCTTGACCGTTGGGGTACAACCCGACGCCAGCAGCAAGGCTGTAGCCAGCGGCAGCAGAAATTTAATCTGTTTCACATTCATGTCCTTTTGTGTCCTCACTGCATGGAAGCTTCAATTTGGGTTTGAAGCTTGTCACCTATGGTCAGACTCCTGAGGAGCTGCAGCATGTTCTCCTCATGAGAGTAGTTCAAGTGGATAGGGCGTTCAATCCCCTCGGCCTTACCTTTTACTTCAACCTTGAGCCAGGCCTCACCATCCGGTGCCATATCGTAAGTGCTGGCCAGGGTAGAATATTGCAAGTGTTCGAGGGTAGAAAAGGCAAAGTCCAGATAGGGTTGCCCAGCACGCATTTGAGCTACAGCCGGATTATTGCCGACCTTGATAAGTCCGCCTGGGGCACGGGCCGCCAGGCGGCCGCCTTTGACCGACACCTGGCCGTCGGTAATAAATACCGGCAATACACCATCGAAAATACCGTCGGCGTAGATGCCTTCCTGAGGCTGGATGGCCAACAGTTCTTCCAGGCTCAGGCCCTGCAACACCAAATAGGCATTGGATGGCGCGTTGAGCCGCAAGCGGAAGCTGGGCAGCAGCATTTGTCCCTTGAGTAACTCGCCTTGGCCGCGCACCTGAATATCGGCATCCCGAAATCCGGGCAACAGCTTGGCTTGAGTGCTTTGGTTGTTGTCGAGTTCAGGGGTCAGGCTGAGCTGGCCTTCCAGTCCCAGATTGGTCAACAGCACTCCGGGGTTGAAGGCCTGTACCGAAGCCTTGAGCTGCTGACAGTTGAGTTCGGCCTCTGCCGGCGCCTTGGCTTCCTTGGCCAGTGTCAAACGGCACAATGCCGACAGGTTGGCGCCTTCAAATGGTAACTGACTGATACTGCCAGAGAGATCCGACAGCAGCGGGTTGAAATCCAGTTGCAATTGCAGCGCTCGTCCAAGCCCTTCGAGCTTGAGGTCGGCAATCATATGGGTCTCGCCCCTGAGTACCAACTCAGGAGGCAAGGGCAGGTTCTTGGCCGCCAGCGCCTTGATATCCGCGAGATCCGTATCCAGGGTCCAGCGACTGTTCAAGCGATAGCCAAGCGGATCTTTGGCCCGCTTGGGCCAGATGGGCATAAAGTCGTGGCGGCTGTGAAGCGGGATATTATCCAGTTGCCAGTTTTCTTCACTGATAAGACGGTTATCCTGCCAGTCAATGGTTTGGCTGAAGCTGCCATAGCCCAGATTGAGCAGGGTTTCGGTGCGAGGTCCGAGCTTGGTATGCCGGGTTTGGCTTAAGTTGAGCCCATCGAAGGCCAGATTCAGACGACTGGCAAAACGCTCATCCAAGAGTTGGCTCAAGAGTGGCAAGTGCCGTTTTTGATTTAGGTTGGCATCCAGGGTTCGACTGAGTCCGGGGCTAAGGAGCGAGGTTTGGGCAATCGACAGTGCCAGCGGCCCGCTTTTAGCCTGCAATTCACCCAGCTGGCTGCTGACCGCGGGCAAAGACAGCTTAAGTTTGCCTTGGTTGAAGCTGCCACTGAGCGGGTCCAGCAGTGACAACTTAAAGCCCGAGAGTTGGATACTTTTATCCTCTATACCGGCTTGAATGGCGTCAGTGCTGAACCCGGAATT
The DNA here is from genome assembly GCF_047314585.1 of Shewanella sp. BJSY2023SW005. Classification (NCBI taxonomy): domain Bacteria; kingdom Pseudomonadati; phylum Pseudomonadota; class Gammaproteobacteria; order Alteromonadales; family Shewanellaceae; genus Shewanella; species Shewanella sp. BJSY2023SW005. Next base: position 186,161 of record NZ_JBKORJ010000030.1, on the reverse strand, counting down.
GGCCGCGAGGCTGAAGTTCAGTTGTTGCCCTTCGCTTGTCGACTCCAGTGCCAGCTTACCGCTAAGTGCCATTGATGCGCCCTCATTGAGTTGCAATTCAGCTGCAGCCGACTGCCAGCGAAAACCGCTTGGCAGGGAGGCTTCAAGGCGCCAGTCTGTGCGTGCTTGTTCCAGTGGCAACAGCTCAAGGCTGAGTTGCAGCCCCTGAATGGCCTGTTGCAGCGCCAGTTCGAGTCGCTGCTCGGCCGACAAGGGCTTTGAGTTTGAGGAGTTTGGTGAGCTTGAGCCTGATGAGCCAGAGCTTGATAAACCAGAGCCCGGCGAATTTAACCCTTGAGGCTTGGCGCTTTGCGGCAAAGAAACAGAAGTGTCTTGCTGTGCTCCTGCGGCCTTTGGCAGTTGCAATTGCAGGTTTTCAAGGGTCAGCAGCAAACTCGGCCGCTCGCCATTACTGAGCACTGCTGGGCTCAATTCCGCAACACTTGGCCCATTAATTGGCGCACCGCTCGACGCTTGCTGCTTCTCTGTCATCAGGGCGGGCAGTAGCGGCCGCACTGTCAGATTCGGCAGCGACACCCGCATGGATGTCTCATTGCCCGTTGCCGCATTGTTCTTTGTATCATTGTCCTTGGTGGGTTTGAATTCGGCGTCGAGGCCCTGATCAAGCGCCAGCTCAATTGCGGCGATAAGGGGTTTTACTTGTTTTTTTTCAGCGGGCTCTTGTGCCAAGACTTGCTGCAGCTGCGCCAATTGCGATTCGAGTTCCGCGGCCTTGGTTGCTGATGTTTGTGCGGATGAGGATGTTGCTGCGAGCAAGGCAAGCAGCGCTTGGCGCTGAGCCGGAGTGGTTGAAAGCGTGAGTCTCAGCGGCGCCAGCTCAAAAAACTGCTCGCTGGTGGAGCCCGAAAAGCGAAAGCGCAACCCCGCGCCATCACTATCCTTAACCTCAGCCTCAGCCTTGGCACTGAAACTGGCAGCAGCGTTGGAACTTGGGCACAGAGGGCTATCAGTCAATGAATTGTGTGCCTTAGCTTCCAGAGGCAGCGGCGTAATCTTAAGCGCCACTTGCTCGAGTCCCAGCATGGCAATAGTCGGCGCCGACCAGCAATGGCGCGAGTCTATGTTGCCTTGGGTCAAATCCAGAGTCAGTTGTGAGAAGAGATCTCCGCCAAGGCTCGGCATCAGCTCGGCATTCAATATTTCATCAAGTTTAAAGGCGCTGATGAGGGGCGCTGCGGCCGGGTCCTGCTCAACACTTGCCAGCGCTTGTTGCAGCGCTTTGAGATGCAGATGACTGGTCAATCGCCAGGCGGGGGCACCGTTGGCGAGTTTGGCTTTCAAATCGGCGGTTAATGCCAGCAGGGGCGTCTCTTGTCTTGTTTGAGTTCCTGAGTGAGTCTCTTGTTGCCCTCCTTGTAACCAGGTGGCCAGCTCAGTAACCAGTTGCCCGGAAGGGCTGAGCTGCAACTTTTGCAGCAGCAGAATAAAGCTTGGGGTTTTACCTGCCTTATCCAAGGTCAGCGACGCACTGGGTGTATCGGATACGCCCGCCTCGGGTTGCAGGCTTATTCGGGTCGGCCCCAGGGCTATTTCGGGCACAGAGTTCAAGTCCAGCGTCAGACTCTGACCGCCATCATCACCGCCGGGCAAGAGTAGCTCAGGCGTCAAACTAAAACCGGCGTCTCGATAGCTGACTTTTTGAAGTTGCGCCATCAACCAGTCGGTGGAGCCAGGGGGAGGCGTCGATGCTTCGCCTGTCAGCAATTGCCAAATTCGTTTTGCACTGACAGGCGATTTGAGCTGGAGCCTGAGTTGATGAAACTCAAGCTCGCTGCCCTGGTAATCAAGCTTGAGATAATCGAAGCTCAGTCTGTCCCAGCCTTCAGGCGCCAGACGCAACTCGTCGATACGAATATCTTGCGCAGCCAGATATTGATTAATATGCGGCAGCAGCCACTGCGGCCTTTCATACAGGGACCAAACCAGCCCTACCAGCAGGGTACTCGGAAGCAGCACCAGCAGAAGCAACATGCCAACAGCCCATACAGTCAGGCGTTTCTTGCTTGGGAGTCGATACCTCATTGGTGTTTCCCGGCCTTGGCCGCTCACTCCTGCCAGCGGATTTCTGTGGTCAGAGTGTGGCTCTGTTTGGGGCCGAGCACCAGTTTATCTTCCAGCACATTGGCGGCTTCCAGGCAGACCATGGACAGGTAATCCTGCTCTTGGAAACGGGCCAGCCGCTTGGACTTGTCTATCCAGGGATTCCAAAGTACTGCCGAGTGGCTCTGCTCACGGCTGACAAGAATAGTGCCGTTGGGGGTATGCAGCTTTTGCAGCTCGGACAAGCCGGTGTAAACCCGGTCGGTCTCGCGCTCAAAGCACACTTCGTCCTCGACTTGTGCATACGGGCCTTCACCAAACTCGACATATTGGCTGCCGGCAAAGCCTGTGGCGCGCAGCTGGTGGATATCGCCGATGGGGAAATAAGAGTGCAGCGCCTGGGTCAGCGTCACGCTTTGCTCTCCCAGGTTGCGGTTAATCAGGCTGACTCTGAGGCTGTCGCTGAGGACAAAGTCCAGCCGCACCTCGGTATCGTGGGGCCAGTAACCTTTGTCCTCGTCGCTGAGTTTAAGGACAAAGCTCAGCTCTACCCGTTCATTACTGATATGAGTTCGCTCAAGTTGCCACAGCCGGGTGCGGGCAAAGCCATGCTGGGGCCAGCCCTCATTGGCATGCATGCCAAACCAGGGCCAGCAGACGGGAATACCGCCGCGAATACCACTGCCCGGCAGATAGTCATCGGCAGGAGAAACCCACAGCAGCGGCGCCTTGCCCTTGGGCACAAAGCTGTCTATCTGGGCACCCTGTAAAAAAATACGGCCGTAGCAGAGTGGGGTATCGATTTCGATATAGTCCAGACCATTGGGGTGTTTGCGGGTGTTGACGCTGGCCATGCAGGATTCCTTTAGCGGGCGAACAGGATAATGCCCCTAGCTTACAAAGTTTTACAGCCCGAGATAAGGGGCTGTTCAAGCGAATTTACGCAGGGCGCTGTTCTTGCATTCAAAAAAAGTGATATAAAACTGGTCAGAGGTGCTGAGTTTTTACTCAGAATTGGCTAAGGTGAAACATCAATCACAGGGAAAAGGAAATAAGCATATGGCAAGTTATCAGCCGCCGATGCGGGATTACCGCTTTATTCTTGAACAGTTACTGGATATTTATCAGCAGCCAAAGCTGCAGGGGTTCGATGAAATCGACCCTGAGTTGGTCAATGCCATTCTCGAAGGCATGGCCGATTTCAGCACTGGGGTGATGCTGCCGCTCAACAGTGTCGGCGATCTGCAGGGCTGTCGTCTGGAAGCAGACGGGGTGAAAACCGCCGATGGCTTTATCGATGCCTACCGCCAGTATGTGGATAACGGCTGGCCGACGCTGACCTGTGATCCCGAGTTCGGCGGCCAGGGCCTGCCGGAAGTGGTGGGTATCTTTGCCACCGAAATGCAGACCTCCTCCAACATGGCCTTTGCCATGTATCCCGGGCTGACCCACGGTGCTTACAGTGCCATTTTTGCCCATGGCTCCGAGGCGCTCAAGGCCAAATATCTGCCCAAACTGGTGAGCGGCGAGTGGACCGGCACCATGAATCTGACCGAATCCCATGCCGGTACCGATCTGGCGCTGCTGCGCACCAAGGCCGAGCCCAGCACTGACGGTTGCTATCTTGTCAGCGGTGAGAAAATCTTTATCTCCAGTGGCGATCACGATCTGGCCGAAAACATAGTGCACCTGGTCTTGGCCAGGTTGCCGGATGCACCGGCCGGGGTGAAGGGGATCAGTTTGTTCGCCGTGCCCAAGTATTGGGTCAAGGAAGATGGCAGCCTGGGCGAGGCCAACAATGTCAAGGCCAGCGGCCTCGAGCATAAGATGGGCATTCACGGCAATTCCACTTGTGTGATGCTGTTCGACGGCGCCAAAGGCGAGTTGGTGGGCGAAGCCCATCAAGGCCTCAGAGCCATGTTCACCATGATGAACCAGGCGCGCATGGGTGTTGGGGTTCAGGGGCTGGGCGTCTCTGAAATCGCTTACCAGAACGCGCTGGCCTACGCCAGAGAGCGGGTTCAGGGAAGGGCACTGTCCGGCACCAAGGCGCCGGAGCAAAATGCCGATCCTATTCTGGTGCACGGTGATGTGCGGCGGATGCTGTTGTCGCAAAAAGTCTTCAATGAGGGCGCCCGCGCCCTTATCGGCCAGCAGGCGCTGTGGCTCGATGAAGCCGAGCGCCATCAGGATGCAGAGCAAAAGGCCAGAGCCAAAGCGTTGGCGGCGTTGTTTACCCCTGTGGTCAAAGGCTTTATCACAGATAGAGGCTTCAGCGCCTGTGTCGATGCTCAGCAGGTGTTTGGCGGCCATGGTTATATCCATGAGTGGGGGATGGAGCAGTTTGTCCGTGATGCCCGTATCGCGATGATTTATGAAGGCACCAATGGCGTGCAAGCCCTGGATCTGGTGGGGCGTAAGCTGATGGGTGACAAGGGCGCGGCGCTGAAACTCTGGGCCGCAGAGGTGGAGGCCTTTATCGAAGGCGCCAAACCCAAGGCCGCTCAAGATCCCCGGCTTGCCAAAGTGCTCGAAGGTTTGGGCCAGGCGGCAACGGATCTGCAGCGCGGTACCCAGAGCCTGATGGAGTTGGGGATGAATAATCCCGACAACCTGGGCGCGGCCTCCATGCCTTATATGCAGCTGTTTGGCACAGCTGCGCTGGCGTGGATCTGGGCGCGGATGGCCGAGCTGGCGCTCGATGGGCTGGCAGATGATGCCGACGGTTTCTATGCCGGCAAACTGGCCTCGGCGGGTTTCTTTATGGACTACTATGTCAGCAGCGCCAGTGGCTATCGGCGTCAAATCGCCGCGGCCAGTGAATCCATCATGGCCTTCGACGACAGTTACTTCGGCTAAGCTTCAATACCAAAGGGTCGGTGCAACCGGCCCTTTTTTGTGGTACACCAATAGCTTCCAAGCCAATCGGTTCGTCAGTATGGAGTGACAAGATGGATCTGAATTACGACAACAACAATATTTTCGCCCGCATTCTTCGCGGCGAGTTGCCCTGTATCAAACTCTATGAAGACGAGCATACTCTGTCTTTCATGGATATCATGCCGCAAACCAAGGGCCACTTATTGGTGTTGCCCAAGGAGTCGGCCGTGACCCTGTATCAGTTGTCCGATGAAGGGGCGGCGGCCTGCATGCGTACCGTCAAACTGATGGGCAAGGCAGTGGAAAAGGCCATGGGGATCCCGGGCTCCACTGTGTTCCAGCACAACGGCAGCGCCGCCGGTCAGAGTGTGCCCCATGTACATTTCCATGTGCTGCCCGGCCCGCTTAAAGGCCTGATGGAGCACGCGGCCCATCAGGGGGATATGGATGAGCTGCACACCATAGCCGACAGAATTCGCGCTTGTATCGGATCTTGAGTTGTTTTCCCCCGCCAGACAGCCGCCACAGGGCGGTTGTTTACTATTAGTGCTATCTCAATCTGCTTAAAGTCAGTTTGCCGTTGATAAGCAAAGAGAGGTTTGATTGCATAATCGCATTGTATTTACCGGTGGGCCGGGTTCAGGCAAGACGTCTGTCATCGACTTTTTGCAAAGCCTGGGTTACCCGAGTGCGCCGGAAGTCGGCCGTAAGGTGATAAAGGCTCAACTGGCGCAAGCTGGAAGGGCGCTGCCCTGGGATGACAAGAGCGCTTTTCGTGATGCCATGGTTGATGAAGAGCTGACGCGTTATCAAACCTTCAGCGGCGATGACGGCATTATCTTCTTTGACCGCAGTATGCTGGATTCCTACGGTTATAGCCTGCTTGAGAACTTAACGATTCCCGAGAGTTTGCTGAGTCATTGCCGTGAGCTCGTTTATCACCCAAGGGTATTCATCTTTCCGCCCTGGCAAGCCATTTATGCCAATGATATGGAACGTAAGCAGGACTTCAGTGTAGCGGTGGCGACTTATCATGAGATGCAAAAAGCCTATGAGGCTTTCGGTTATGAGTTAATTGAAGTTCCCAAATGGTCGGTTGCGAAGAGAGCCGGTTTCATTTTGGCCAAGGTAGGCGAGGCACTGCAAACGCCCTAAGCTGTCGCTGTGAGTTTTCTCAGCCATTCAACCAGAGGTTCCGGTTTAATCCCCGGGCCGACCCTACCAAACGCTCAGTTTGAATATTGCCAATATCACTGCACAGGTCAGCAGTCCAAGACCGCCCAAAACACAAACCACTTTTTCAGGGTAGCGTGAACCCAGTTCGGGAAAGAGGATAGCGCCCAGGCTGAAGCTTGGGATCATCTCGTACAGTAACCCCATTCTCTGGTTGCTTGCCGGTGCAAATGGCGGCAGGTAGAAGTAACAGAGCAGATAAATAGCCAAGGTGACAATCGCGAGCCATTCATAGCCCAGAAAGGGCTCATCGGCCTTGAGCAGACGACGCAGCAGGACAATCATAATCGCCGCGATTAAAAGTAGCATGACACTTCCCTGTAAATAAAATGGCCGCCACAAACTACGGGATCCGAGATGAGCTGACAAGCGCAAAAGAGAAAAAGCGCCGCAGGGGCGACGCTTTTTGAGGTTATTTACCAGCTCAGGTGGTAATTGATGGCAAAAGTGCGGCCACGGCCGTGATAGTCAAACATCTTCTCCGGGCCGTAAGTTGGGCTGTAGAAGTAAGCGGCTCGCTGGCCCCAAAGGGTGCTGTAGTCCTTGTCAAGCAGGTTTTCGATGCCATAGCTCAGGGTACCGACCGGCAGTTCGATGGAACCGAGCAGATCCAAAGTGGTATAGCTGTCCAGCTCACTTCTCTGGCCATCATTTGCCTTGAAGCGATAGTCAGAGTCGGCGCTGAAGCTGTGCTCGGCCTGCAATCTTAACTGTTGGCTGTCACCGCGCCAGGCGATAAAGGCCGTGGCTTTGGAAGGTGAAGCATAGGTGACTGTCTCATCAATCCAGTCGGCGCCATTTTTGATTTCACTGCGAACCAGATGCAGGTTGCTGCCCACCTGCCAGGCGCTGCTGATATCGAAGTTCAGCTGGGCTTCCAGGCCATAGGTGCGTTTATCGTTGTCCTTGACTTCTATGGTCAGATCGCTGCGATTGACCTCAATCACCTTATCCGAGATGGCGTAATACAGACTGGCCTGGGCCTGCCAACGGTCGGCCAGATAGCGCCAGCCCAGCTCAAAGGAGTCGGTCTTGATGCCATCGAGGCGGGAATCATTGATATTAATGCTGTTGGTCAGCTGCAGATAACCATCGGCATCGGCCTGATAGCTGCCGCGACCATAGTATTTGGACAGATCCGGCAGCTCAAAGCCCTGCGAGTAGGCAAGCCACAGTTGCTGGTCCCGGCTCAGTTTAGCCACCAATCCCAGGTTAACCAGGCCTACATGGTAGTCGGTGCTGCCGCCCTTGATAGCATCGGCGCCCGGCGCCTTACCCTGGGCAATCGCCACCTGTTGGTTATAGCCGATAAAGTCATCGACGCTGTTGTCCATCTGCTGATAACGATAACCTGCGTTGAGCACCAGATAGTCGTTGATATCCCAGCTGCCCTGCAGGAAGGCTGCGATGGACTCGACACTGAAGTCGACATATCGGCCTGTGGTGAACAGCTCCTTCATGGTCAAACCGCCACTCTGGTTGGCGGCGTCGAGATCAAAACTCATCTGATCCGAGTCGAAGCTCTCCTTGTCCCAGTCGATGCCCCAGGTGAGTTTGAGGCTGTCGCTGGGCTTGGATTCCAACACGGCTTTCAGGCCATAAATGCCGGTGTTTTGTGACGAGGCCGAGAAGTTGTAAACCCCGAGGGTTTCACTGACGTAAGGGAAGGGGTGAAAGTCGAGATCTTCCTTGCGATAAAAGCCTTGCAGGTACAAGGTTTGGCCGAGAAAGTCAGCCTGGGTATAGCTGAGGTTCAATAAGGTACGATCGGTTTTGGGGCTGCGATCGGCATTCAACCCCTTGCGGCTTTCGAGCAGGGAAGCATCTGAGGTGACGCCGCTGAAGTTTTCCCCCATATAAAGGCCGTGGTCGCCATCGGACTCATTGTTGTAAAACTGCACCATGGCACTGAGGGTGGCATTGTTTGGTAGGCTCCAGTCCAGGTTGGCCATCAGATCATAACCTTGGGTGTACTGCATGCCGGTTTGGGTGATATCCGGCATTACCTGATTGCCGCTGCCGTCGAACCATTGGCCATTTTCCTGCCAGGCGGCACTGAAACGTCCCTTGAGGGTATCGCTGCCGCCGGCCACGGCAAAGGCGGCGCGATAATCCAAGTCATCACTGCCGTTAAAACCCGATTTGAAACCTGCTTCGGCTTCAAAGGTATCCTGGCTGTCGGCGGCTTTTTTGGTCACTATATTGATAGCGCCGCCCAAAGCACCACCGCCATAGAGGGCTGAGGCGCCGGCCAACACTTCAATGCGGGCGATGTTAAAGGGATCTATGCTGTCCAACTGGCGGCTGATCCCTCTGGAGGTGTTCATGGATACGCCGTCTATCAGCACCACCATGGCGCGGCCGCGCATGTTCTGACCAAAGTTGGTCCGGCCCTGGCTGGATACGTCCATGGAGGGAACCAGGGCGGCCAGCATCTCTTTCACGCCTTTGCCGCTGTCTATCTGCTCGCGGATGCTGTTTTCATCGATTAGCCAAACCGTGCTGGAGAGCTCGCTTATCTGGGTAGGGGTACGGTTGGCGCTGACCACCATGCGCTCCATCTGGGTTTCTTCGGCCATGGCGGCTCCCATCAGCAGCAATTGACTGCTGACAGCAGCGGCGACAAGGCTCATCCGAACCATGGATTTGGGCATAACATTCTCCTAAACAACTCAAGGGGTTAAATGAGGCACCAGACAGGGATCCAGCAGGCAAACGCCAGGCTGAGCGTCTTCTTGCCGGGTTGGTATCCCAAGGCTAAAGACAGCACCAAGCCTGGTGCCAACAGCAGGATCAACAGCCGGGCATCCAGCCCAAAACTGGCCAATACCAGCATGATTGCCAGCAAGACCAATCCCTCACACCAAAGCAGTTGGTTACAGCGCAACAACAGCGGGGACGTTTCCATATTATTTGGCCTCCTGAAAGATGTTGCATTTTAATTGCAAACAAGAATGGTTCGCAATTGAATTTACACTGAGTGATGGAAAAGTGAACTTATGGAGGTATGAATATTTCCATAATGAAATCATGGGTATGTGAAGAGATCTTCGAATAGTGCTTTGAAGGGGGGCTGTGGGTGGGACACTTGGTTTTGACTGTCGGAAAAATAAGGGTTTGCTCTTGGCCTGGAAAGTCTCAACCGGGCTTTCATGGTTGATTTCAGCCGCTGATAGGGCATAGATTACGGCAAGGTAGAAAGGGAAATACTGAGAAAGGTTGTATTCAACACTATGGACAAGTTACTGGAAAATCTGTTTTCAAAGCGCGCTGATGAGCTGGATGCCTTGCTGGATAAAAGGGATGAAGCGGCATTTGATAATGCTTGGGTGCATTTAAATCAGCAAGTAGGCGAGGTTGATGCTCACTTGGATAACAGCTTGGATAACAAATTTGATAGCAAAGCGTTGTTTATAAAATTGTCCGAAGCGACCAATTGCCACGAGATATGCTGTTATATCACAGATGACCTGGAGCTGATTGAGAAAGCTCGGACCATGGGCTTGGAGTCAAGGTTTCTGGATTATTTAAAGCAAAGCTATCGGCAAGGTCAGGTGCCTTGCGAATGGTTAGGCTAAAAAACAGACTCGCTCTTTCGTATCGGCGGCGTTGCCGGCTTGAGCAGATTTCAGGAGACTTGTTTGATGAAAGTGAAACGAATCGTAGCCAATGTGGCTGCTGCCGACCTGGACGCAGGTCAAGTATTTTATGAATCGATTTTTGGTCTTGAGCTGGTTATGGACCATGGCTGGATTAAAACCCTTGGCTCAGCTGAAGAGATGAAAATTCAAATCAGTTTGGCGACCGAAGGCGGCTCAGGGACGCCGGTGCCAGATCTATCTATTGAGGTGGACAATCTTGATTTGGTGCTTCATCGGCTGAGAGCGCAAAACATAGAGATTGAATACGGGCCAATCTCAGAGCCTTGGGGTGTACGCCGCTTTTATATCAGAGATCCATTTGGGAAATTGCTCAATGTACTTCAACATGATCCGGATATACTCCAGAGCTAACTTCAAATTGAATAGTGGATGATTTTACTTAAATAACCCATTGATTTCACTATGGCCACCCCAGGTGAATTGCTTTTACCCCGGGGCTGAGCGTCGGGACAATAAGGAATTAAGCAGATGCAGTTACCCATAGAGTATTACTGGTTGAAAGCGCATAAATTTGCAGGACTCATGCCTTGGTGGTTTATCGATGAACCCGGCGGACCCGGGCTGAGAATGGAATACCAAAAAGAAACCGGGGAGGACTTCTATCCCATCGCCAGGCGGCAAGATAATGACAGCGTGGCCGGGTTTAAAGTGATTGACGGCGAAATACAAAAAGAGCTGGTCTCTGTCCATTTAACCTGGACAGGAAAGCGCGAACAGCAAGGTTTTCCGGCCATGGCCGTGTACAAGGATATTTTTTCCTGGTTGTCAGAAGAAGTCCTTCCCGAAACGGCTGACTGGGTAAGTGAAGAATTCCTGGCGGAGCTTGAGGAGGAAAATAGATAGCTGCGCTGTGTTTAGTTGCTTTGTTTAGTTGCCTTGTTCAATCGCCTTGTTCTATCAACTTTGCCCAATCAAGCTTAGTTAATCATGCCATTACCCACAGAGGGTTTGCAGCCGACAGATGACTTGGCTAGAATTACTGTAATTTTATCCAGTAATACTGTTCAGTGACAACCAAAGGACGCAGTGGATGATCCTCTATATCGCCGAAAAGCCCAGCCTTGGGCGCGCCATCGCCGAGGTGCTCCCAAAACCCCATCGCAAACATGAGGGCTATATCGAGCTTGGCAACGGAGATTGTGTTTCCTGGTGTATAGGTCATCTGCTGGAGCAAGCTGAGCCGGATGCTTACGATCCCGCCTACAAGTCCTGGCAGTTGGAACATCTGCCTATTGTCCCGTCCGATTGGCAGATTAAACCCAAAGCCAGCAGTCGCGGCCAACTCAGTGTCTTGCGTAAATTGGTCAAGCAGGCCAGTGAGTTGGTCAATGCCGGCGATCCGGACCGGGAAGGGCAGTTGTTGGTGGATGAAGTGATTGCCCATCTTGGGGTCAAGGGCGATAAGTTGGCAGCAGTTAAACGCTTGTTGATAAGCGATCTCAACCCGCAGGCGGTCAAACGCGCCCTGGGGCAGATGCGCAGCAACCGCGAGTTTGTGCCATTGTCGACTTCGGCACTGGCGCGTAGCCGAGCCGATTGGCTCTACGGCATGAATATGACCCGTGCCTATACCCTGCAGGGGCGCAAGGTGGGCTATCAGGGGGTGCTGTCGGTCGGTCGGGTGCAAACCCCTGTGCTTGGTTTGGTTGTCCGGCGCGATCAGGAAATCGCTGCCTTTGTGCCCAAACCTTTTTATGAAGTACTTGCCCATCTTAGCACCCAAGAGGGGAGCTGTTTCAGCGCCCGCTGGCAGCCCAGTGAGGCCTGTCAACCTTGGATGGATGAGGATGGGCGGGTGCTCTCCCGCGGTTTGGCGATGAATGTGGTCGGCAGGATCACCGGCCAACCCGGCCGGGTAGATGAGCTGGAGCGTAAGCAAAGACACCAGGCACCGCCTTTGCTCTATAGTCTGTCTGCGCTGCAGATTGATTGCGCCAAACGCTTCGGTATGAGCGCCAAAGAGGTGCTGGATACGGTGCAGTCCCTGTACGAACGGCATAAATTGATAACCTATCCGCGCTCCGATAGCCGTCACCTGCCCAAGGCGCAGTTACAGCTGGCCCCGACAGTCTTGAATGCCATTACCCAAGGGGCGGCAGAACTGCTGCAAGGCTGTGAAGCGCCCAATCCCGCCCTTAAGTCCAAGGCCTGGAATGATGCCAAGGTGGACGCCCATCACGCGATAGTGCCTACGGAAAAGACGGCTAACCTCGGTGTGTTATCACAGCGTGAGCGTCAGGTGTATTTGCAGATCGCCCGTCAGTATTTGGCGCAGTTTTACCCTAATTATGAGTACCTTGAACCCCGCGCCGTGATAGACATTGCTGGAGGTTGCTTCGTGGCCAAGGCCAAACAGCCATTGAAACAGGGTTGGAAGCAATTGTTTGGCAAACAAAAAGCCGACGATGAAGCGGAAGATATTCAAACCAGCTTACCTGAGTTGACTCAAGGGCAGATACTGGATTGCCTTAAGGGTGAACTAGTGGAAAAGATGACCCAGGCCCCCAAGCATTTTACCGATGCCACACTGCTGGCGGCGATGACAGGAATAAGCCGCTATGTGAAAGACCCAGAGATCCGCAAAATCCTAAAGGAAACCGATGGTCTGGGCACAGAAGCGACCCGCGCCGGGATCATTGAACTCTTGTTTAAACGTGGCTTTTTGAAACGTCAGGGCAAGAGTATTTTGGCTACCGAGGCTGGCAGCGGGCTTATTCAAAGCCTGCCTGAAGTGGCCACCACGCCGGATATGACGGCGCTGTGGGAAAGTAGCCTGGATGCGATTTGTCGCCGTGAACTTAAATATCAGGCCTTTATGCAGCCCTTGACGGCTAAACTGGGCGAGCTTATTGAGCAGGCCAAGGCACAATTGCCTACGGCCTTGAGTGGCGTGAAAAGTACAGGCTTCAAAGGACGTAAACGTCGCAGTGGCGCTTATGCCGGCAAGGCCGGAGCCCCCAAGGGCACAAGCACCAAAAAGAGCACTGGCGTTAAGACCGGCACCGGCAAGCGCAGCTATCGCTCAGCGACCAAGAGCAAAACCAAAGCCCAGTCCGCAACGTCCTGAGAATTTGGGGTTATTTCAAGCGTCGGTATTGGTTGGACAGGGCATGGTACTCGTATCCCAGCGCACTGAGCTTATGTTCGAGCTGAGCAGGTGACAGGTCAAGCTCGTAATAAAGTGCATCTCTGTCCGGGCAGTGCAGTCTCAGTTTCTCATTGACTATGCCCAGCAGTATTTCGGCGGGCAGATGTTGCAGGCTTTCCATATTCCCTCCAGGCGTCAGCGGTTGACTGTTTCATAATGCAATAGAGTTGGCTTGGGTTGCAAATCTTGCCTGAATATATTTAAAGTTTCATAAAATCAATATCTTAATAAAGCAATTTCATTTTCTATTCTCGGCGGTTTTGCCTTTGTTTTATCACCCCTTTTTATCAACTCTTGTTACATCAAGCATTCGTGATGATTCGAACCGAGTCAGCTTTAACCGTATAAAAATCAAACCGTTATTCTTTCCTGTGTGGCAGTAAACTCTGCTCTTGCCGATACGCATGCATCTCTTTTGCTGCATAAACTGCTCGCTTGTTACAACGATATTTAATTCTTCTCACGGCATTTAACGCCCGCCAACCACGATATTTCACGATTTGTCGATCCAGCTCAGGAAACCAGGGGTTGGGATTGGCTTTTTAACAGCTGGCACGCAAACTGCAGCCCTCGAGTAACACATAGAAATATGTCTAATAAATCAGCGTATTAAACGCGTTTTACTTATAAAAGGGTAATGAATATGAACAAGAAGATCCTGGCACTTATGATCCCGGCTATGCTGGCGAGTGGCGCTTCTCAGGCTGTGGAACTGTATAACGATCAGACCAACAGTGTGAACATGATAGGTTGGTTGGGTTTTGCCGCCTTCAATGATGGTCATGAAACCTCTGTTATTGATAACTTCTCTCGCGTAGGTTTCCGTTTTGATCGTCAGGAGCGTAACGGCTGGCGCGCCTTTGCCCACACAGAGTGGGGCATCAACATGGTGACCAGCGATGACGGTCTGATCTACACCCAAGGCCAGGGCGGCGGTCAGATGCGTGCCGAGAAGAACAGTGACTTCTTGTTCAACCGCTTGGGTTATGTGGGTATGGCTCACGATAAGTGGGGTACTATGACTTTCGGTAAGCAGTGGGGTGCATACTATGATGTGGCTTACACTACCGACGTGCTCAATGCCTTCACAGGTTGGTCTGTAGGTGCCTACACCTTTGGTGACGGTGGCCTGACCGGGGCCGGTCGTGCCGATGCTGCCTTCCAGTATCGCAATACCTTCTTCGGCAAGCTGCATATCGCCCTGCAGTATGCTTCCAAGCAAAATGACGACGTTGCCCTGTTTGACGAAAACGGCGTCGCTCTGAACGATGGCTCTGAGCTGAGCTTTGACTCCAGCTATGGTGCCAGCGTGACTTACTATGTGACCGATAAGTTCAAGGTTCTGGCCGGTTTCAACCGTGGCGACTTTGAAGGCAACCTGGCCGGTGTTGCCGTTGATGATACCAACCAGATCGTCGGTATCGGTGCCCAGTACGGCAGCTTCTACCAGTATGCTCCAGGCCGTGACGCCGATGGTCTGTACGTGGGCTTCAACGCTCACAAGAGCAAGCAAAACGAACTGGTTGGCGGCAGCCTGTACGACTCCACCGGCGGTGAATTCATCCTTGCTTACCAGTATGACAACGGCTTTGTTCCTTCTCTGTTGCTGAGCTATCAGGATCTGGACACAGATGCCAACACCGCCATCCAAGGCGATTGGACCCGCCAGTTTGCGGTTCTGGGTCTGCACTACCGTTACAGCCGTGACACTGTGATGTATGCCGAAGCCAAGATTGACTTCAGCAGCATGGATGACAAGTCCTGGGAAGATCTGCAGGACAACAACTATGCGGTAGGTATCCGTTACTTCTTCTAAGGGGCTCCCTGTATTTCCCTGCACAGGCCACCTTAGGGTGGCCTTTTTTTAATTTATTCACGAGCTTATCCATTGCATTGGGCAAGGGAAACTAGATGCCATCACGGACATGAGTCCAGGGTGCTGAAGGAGACTCTGATTGAACAAGGAAAAGATGAAACTCAATAGTAAAATAGTCGGGTTGGCCGTTACCTTGCTTGGCGGTTTTGGCACGACTGATGCCGGCGCATCGACTCAAATAGAAGCCGGATATCTGGGGTTTACGAGTGCCACCCGTGACGATAATCCCGGGGCTTTCAACCAAAGCTTTGCCGCGCTCAGTCATTTCAGTCGTGACGAGCGCAACACTTTTTATCAGATGCTCAAGGTGGAAAACCCCGGTAAATGGGTGGCGGATAAACGGGTCGCCTTCAAGTCATTGACGGTTTGGCATTATCGGCTCAACGAAGAGCGTACCGCCCTGTGGCTGCAAAACTTTCTCGGCACCCATAAGCATCTGACCGAGGATAATTTTTATCTCGGCTTGAAGCAGCATTTTGACTGCGGCGCGCTGCGTTTCAACCTGGGATTGGCGGGGCATTATACTGTGAGTCAGTCCAATCTGACCGATAAAGATTACTCAGGGTTATCCGGCGTGGTGCTCAATGGCAACAGTTATTACGATTTGCCAGTGCTCCCCAAGGGCTGGAAATTAAACCTGGATTATACTGCGGCTTTTGGGCGTGACCGCGAGCATGCGGCTGTCTTTGGTTATGACGACGATTATGGTCATCAATTGTTTGCCGCTGTTTCCGGCCCATTGGCACAAGACTTGAGTCTCAAGCTGCAACTGACGCACTACAAGAGTTGGGGCACTGCTCCCAACGATGGCCTGGAGTACAGCTTCTCGCTTCGCTACGCTTTTTAACGCCACTGCTATATGCGCTTTCAAGCCCGTCGATGAGACAAGATGCAACAGCCAGACCCGGCAGCAAGGTGCAATAAAAAGGCCGAAAGTGATGACTTTCGGCCTTTTATGTTATTTTTCCCCGTCGGAATGAGCTTGCTCCTTTCCAGAGTCGTTTGCCATGTCCTGTTTCTAAACGATCCCCAGTTTTTTCATCTTGCTGCGTAGAGTATTGGGGTTAATATCCAACAGCTCGGCAGCACCACCTGGGCCGTAGAGCTTGCCGCCGGTCACTTTAAGGGCGTGCTCTATGTATTTACGGGTCATGGTTTCCAGCGGTACCAGTTGATTGCCCGCATGGCTGGGGTCGACCACTATGGTCTGGCCGCTGGCGGTGGCCACGGCTTCGGTTTGTGGCGCCAGGAAACTGAAGTCCAGTGGTCCGGCCGGGTTTTGAATGATGGCCCGCTCCAGCACATTGATCAGCTCCCTGACATTGCCGGGCCAATTGTACTGACTGAGAATGGCCAACTGCTCAGGGCGGATACAGGGCAGTTTGAGCAACTGGAATCGGGCGCTCAGCTGTTCAATAAAATGCTGCACCAACAGAGGGATATCTGTGCGCCGCTGGCGTAAAGAGGGGATGTCTATCGGGAATACTGCCAGCCGATACCAGAGATCCTCACGAAAATCCCCCTGATGCACCATGGCTTGCAGGTGCCTGTGGGTTGCCGCTATCACTCTGATGTTCAGGTGTACCTGTTCATGGCCACCGACCCGGGTAATGGTGCTGTTTTGCAGTACCCGCAGCAGTCTCACTTGAGCCGAGAGTGGCAGTTCACCTATCTCATCGAGGAAGATGGTGCCGCCGTTGGCCTGTTCAAAATAACCGGCCTTGCGCGATTCGGCGCCGGTAAAGGCACCTTTCTCATAGCCGAACAGCTCTGAGTCGATAAGGGTCTCGGGAATGGCGCCGCAGTTGACTTTGACAAAGGGTTTGCCGGCCCTGGCCGAGAGTTCATGAATGGCGTTGGCAATCACCTCTTTTCCGCAACCGGTTTCCCCCAGCATCAGTACTGTGGTGTTGAGATGGGCGATGGATTGCACTTGTTGCATCACCTGTTTCAGCCCCGAGTTGGCACCGACCACACCGTTTTGCACATCCAGCGTGCGTTTGAGGCTAACGTTTTGTTTGGCCAGCGCCTGATTTTCCAGCAGCAGATTACGACCTCTGAGGTTGAGGGCAGTGATCAGGGCAAAGGTGCTCATCTGCGGCGCCAACATATCTGCGTGTCGGGGGCGGAAGGTACCGGCACTCTTGGAGTAAAAACCTACTATGCCCAAATGGGTATCTTCCATCGACATACGTAAAATGATCAGCGAGCGGATCCCGGGGATCACCTTGGGGGCAACCTGGGATGTCACGGGATCATGATCAATGTCGTTAACAATCCTCACCCTCGGCCTATCGGGATCTTCCAGCGTTTTGGCCAGTCCCTCTGGGAGGGAAACCTGGACATCAAGCGTGCTTGCCTGCGTTTCGCTGGCCTGGGCGATAAATTGTATATCATTGAATTCTTTTCGATAAATATTAATGAACAGGCCATCGAGTGGCACTGAGTCACGTACATAGTCGAAGTAGTGTTTAAGCGAGGTTTCCAACTGCAGGCTACTGCAGAGCCGCCTGGTACACTCGTAATAAAAGTGTTTTTCCATTGATATTTCAAATAAACCGCGAAGTTTCGTGATTGTAGATCTTTATATTTCGTGATTCTGTGGCCGTAATCATAAATCTCCCCCTGAGCACCTCTTTTTGGTTAGTTGGCATGGCCAGTGCAACTGGTTGACTGAGTTCTTTCCCTGCATGAAAGGAAAATAAGTACATGACAGAAAAACAGAAAATAGACAGTGGTCGTCGTCAGTTGCTCAAGGGCGGCGCCGCTCTGGCAGTGACCGGGGTGGGGATGGCTGTCAGCAGTGGTGCCATGGCCCAGTGCCGCGAACAGGCGCCGGAATCCTTTGATGAACTGGTAGACGTATTGGTAGTCGGCAGTGGCTTTGCCGGTATGGCAGCAGCCCTGCAGGCCCGTGAAGCCGGTGTCAGCGTAATGGTTATCGACAAGATGCCGGTTTTTGGTGGCAACTCAACCATTAATGGTGGTGCCATGGCGGTTGCCGGTTCTCCGTTGCAAAAGCAGGCCGGTATTGAAGATTCAGTAGATGCCATGGTGGCCGACATGTTGCGCGCAGGTCGTGGCATGAATGATGTTGAAATGCTCAAGCTGGTATGTAACGGCACGGCAGAGTCCTGCCAGTGGCTGATTGACTATGGCGTTAAGTGGAAGCCTTTCGTACAGCATTTCGGTGGTCACAGTGTGCAGCGGGTACTGCAGACAGTAGAAAGCTCCGGCGCCGGTATCATACGTCCGCTGGTCAAGGCTGCCCGTGCCAAAGGCGTGATCATGAAAAATCAAACCAAGCTCGAATCTTTTATCCGTGATGCTGAAGGCCGCGTGATCGGGGTCGAGGTTCGTGAAGGTTATTATTTCCCACGGGAGCGGACAGGTAAGATACGCACCATAGGAGCCCGCAAAGGGGTGATCATGGCGACCGGCGGCTTTGGCCGGGATATCGAATATCGCATGATGCAGCTGCCTGAGCTGAACAATGACCTGGACTCAACAAACCATCCGGGGGCGACCTCTGAAGCACTGAAGCAGATGATGCTTCTGGGGGCCAACCCTATCCATCTGGATCAAATTCAGCTGGGCCCATGGGCATCACCCGATGAGAAAGGTTTTGGTACTGCATCCCAGTTCAACACCATTGCCACTTATCCTCACGGCATAGTGGTGGATGTGCGCACCGGTGAGCGTTTCTTCAATGAGCTGGCCGACCGTAAGGCGCGTGCCGATGCCATCATGACCCGCAGAGATGAGCACAACAACCCTGTGTATCCCATTGGCTTTACCAATGCCGAAGGTGCCAAGAATGCCCAGACACTGGATTGGGGTATCAAGTACAAGGTGATCACCAAGGCCGACACGCTGGATGAACTGGCCAAGGCCTATGGTATGCCGGCCGACAAGCTCAAGGCGCAGGTGGCCCGTTGGAACGAAGCGGTCAAGAGCGGTGAAGACAAAGAGTTTGGTCGTCCAATGCAGGAAGCCATAGTGTTGGATAAGGGCCCATGGTACGCGGTGCGTATGTGGCCGAAAGTTCACTACTGCATGGGTGGTGTCAAGGTTAATACCAATTCTGAAGTCCTGCATCTGGTCAGTAACCAGCCGATTGCAGGCTTGTATGCGGCCGGCGAATCCACCGGCGGTATTCACGGTGCCAGCCGCCTCGGTGCCTGTGCTGTGGCTGAAGGTATTGTCACCGGCCGTAATGCCGGCCGTAACTGTGCCGCTGCCAAGCCGGTAGCACTGAAGCAAGCGTAACAAATTCAATAACAAGGAGTAAGATGATGAACAAATCTCTAATGCTGGCGTCGCTGACGCTGGGCCTGATGTCAGGCAGTGCTCTGGCAATGGAACAAGTGGTTCTGGATGGCAAGCACATGACTCAGGAACAAGCCTGGGCCATTGCCGATGGCGCCAAAGTCAAAGTAGCCTCTCAGGCACGCACCAAACTGGTTAAGTCTCACGAGTTGCTGATGGAAGCTGCGCGTCTGGGTAAGCCTGTCTATGGTCTGACTGTAGGTGTGGGCCTGAACAAAGACCACAAGCTGTTTGATGCCAATGGTGAGCTGAGTGCCGCCGTTATGGATGCTTCCCGTAGCTTCAACTACAGCACGCTGCGCGCTCACAGTGCCGGTGTCGGCGAACCTATGCCAGTGCGTCTGACCCGTGTGGCTCTGGCCGTGCGTCTGAACACCATTCTGTCCGGTCAAACCGGGGTTCAGCCTGTGGTTGCCGACCTTTACGAAGCCTACCTCAACAAGGGTATTACTCCAGTTATCCCTTCACAGGGTACTGTGGGTGAAGCCGACATCCTGCTGGCCTCTCACGTAGGTCTGGCAATGATTGGTGAGTGGGAAGTGTTCTACAAGGGCAAGCGTGTCAGCAGCCGTGAAGCCATGGCCGATGCCGGAGTTCCTTTGCTGGAGCCTATGGGTAAAGATGCTCTGTCTATCCTGTCCAACAACGCAGTGGCTGTAGCCTATGCGATGAAGGGCTATCAGGATGCCAAGCACCTGCTGGAAGTGTCTCCAACCGTATTCGGTCTGAGCCTTGAAGGTTTGAATGGTAACGTGGCACCTTTCCTGCCACAAACCAATGATATCCGTCCTTTCCCTTATATTCAGGCAACCACCAAGGATATTCTGGCGCAGCTGGATGGCAGCTATCTGTGGCAACTGAATGATGAGCGTCCGCTGCAGGATCCTCTGAGCTATCGCACCACAGCCTACACTCTGGCCAGTGCCAAGAAAGCCCTGGTGGATCTGGGCGAAGTGATCGACATTCAGATCAACCACTCAGATGATAACCCAGCCGTAGTACTGGGCGCATCCAAGGACTACAGCCAGTTCCCTCAGGTAGCCAAATACATGGTTGAAGGCAAGGGTGGTGTGTTCCCAACCACCAACTTCGAGCCTCTGCCTGTTGCCCTGGCGGTACAGAACCTGAGCACTGCCCTGACTCACGTGTCTCACAACAGTGTAATGCGCACTATCCACCTGTCTGATGCCCACTTTACCCGTCTGAGCCGCTTCCTGGCCGGTCCGGAAAACAATGGTCATGCTTTCGGTGCTATCCAGAAAGCCTTCGTTGACATGCAGGTGCGTAACAAGCAATTGGCTAGCCCGGTTTCATTCGATGGTATCCAAATTGCCGGTAACATCGAAGACACTTTCACCAACCTGAAACTGGCTTCTGACAACCTGATCCAGATTGTTGACAACACCAACACCATCTATGGTCTGGAGCTGTTGCACTCTACTCAAGCTGTCGATCTGCGCAAGATGCACGACAAGAGCCTGAAGCAGGGTAAAGCCACAGGTGCCATGTATGAAGGTTATCGTCAGAAAGTGTCTTTCGTAAGCAAAGATCGTCCTTTCACTCCTGACATTCAGGCGTCACACGACTTTATTGCCAACTACTGATAGAAGAGCGGGGCAGGCAACTGCCCCGCAACAGGAAGCCCAAGATGTTGAAGATGATATCCACTGTTCTTGTAGCCTGCGCCTTGTTGCTGCCTGGAGCGGCCAACGCCATGAAGATCAAGGACTACCACAAAGAAGTCATGACAGCTGAAAATGGTCGTGTCGATTGCGCCGCCTGCCATGGTGATGCCAAGCGCAAGACCATTCCCGATGCGACAGCCTGTGAAGCCTGCCACGGCACTCCTGAAGATGTTGCCAAGCAGACAGCACGTCCGGCCAACGCCGGTCATGATGTTGAACCCAACCCCCATGACAGCCTGCACTATGGCACGGACTTGCCATGTACTTACTGCCATCAGGAGCACAAAGAGAGCAAGGTTTATTGCAATCAGTGCCATGAGTTCACCTATCCAGCAATGAAGCGCTAAGTCGGCGGTTCGAGTCTCCCTGTATTCTTTGGATTGGACCCAGTCCGTTATTTCCACCGCAGCCTTGGCTGCGTTTTTTTTGGATAAAAAAAGGTCTGCCAAAAGGGCAGACCGGGACGACACCGAAACAAGTGTTTAAGCAAAGCGTCAATGGATGTGGAACCAAGTTCAGTGTGCGCTTTTAAAATTAACCCAAACTGAATTCACCTGAGCGCCTGGCCGCGATTGAGCGCAATCAGCTTATCGAGGATCCGCTCACCATCCATGCGTATGCCATTGTGCTCATATTCAGAGGTCAACCAATACTTGAGGTTGCCGACTCTGGCGGCGGTTTCCAGGCTGTAGGCCTGCTCGACATACATATCTTCGCTGTAGATGGCAGCGGCGACAGGTACACGGTTATTGGCAAGAATGTTCGGGTCATAGAGTGAAGGCCAATCGGCTTTGGCGGCCAGCAATTCGGCGCAGGCTTTCAGTGGCTTGAGGTTGGCAAACTGTTCGAACATCCAGGGGTAAATCATCTCGCCGCTGAAAAGCAGCTCTTCGGCGTCCGGGGCAAAAGCCGGATATTCGCCCCGCACCCTGTGGGCGGCCCAGTTTGCGGCTTGCTGCTGGCAGTAGATGGACTCGTGCATTATGGCAAACAGCGGGTTGGTATTGTAATCCAGTATTTGGCAGAACTGCGCCTCAAACAGGGGATTGAGCGCCTTGCCACTTGGGGTATCTATCAAGGCTTGCTCCAGCAGATAGTAGACGGCCTCCGGCCCTTGCTCCATGCCTAAGTTGACACCCAAAAGTTGCAGCATTTCCTGGGTCAGCCGTTCTCCTGTGGCCAGGCGCGCCTCATGGCTATTGATAAAGCCTCTTAGCTCGGCCAGTAGGGCTTTGGCATCTTTGAAGCGGGCAAAGAAATCCTGATTTTTGGCCAGCAGGCGTTGATAAGTTGCCCGGTAAACCTCGGTAGCGGGGCGTTCAAGGGAAGGGATACCGCCGGTAATAAAGGCTTCCTTGAGCCCTTGCGGCGCGGCGCTCAGGTATCTGAGTACGCAAAAGCCACCGAAACTCTGACCGAGAATGCTCCAGGGAGTATCAGGGCTCAGTTGTGCCCGAATCGCCTCGGCATCGCGGATGATGTTGTCGGCGCGAAGATGGCTCAGGTGCTCAGCCTGTTCGTCAGGCGTCATGCCGTCCAGTGTCTTGAAGCTGACCGGGCTTGAAAGACCAGTACCACGCTGATCCAGCAAGAGTACCCTATACTCCTTGAGTGCTCTTTTAATCCAGCCGCCATTGGCAAGGGGGCGGGCGGCACCAAAGCCCGGGCCACCCTGAAAGAACACCAGGAGTGGCAGGGTCGCGGCGTTATCCTGGGTGCCGATAAGCTCCCTGGCAAAAATTTGCAGTTGTTCCCCGGTGGGATGCTGATAATCCAGTGGCAGAGAGAAGAAGTGTTTGCGGCTCTGGATGCCAGCAAGACGGCTGTCTGTTATCATGTAGGGCCTTGGGCTTGAAGGTTGGATGGCTCAAAATTGTATACAAAAATCCCTGCGCTGCAAACCGGCGCCAGAAAAGCCGCTTATCTGTCGCTTTCCTGCCCGGGATCAATTTTTCTGTTGCCGGGTTGGTGGATCATGCATCGAGACGATCTATCGATCATGGAACGATAACAGCCTGCGAGTGTGTGTAATGAAATACCAGATCATCCCAGTGACCCCTTTCCAGCAGAATTGCAGCCTCATCTGGTGTGAGAAGAGTGGCAAAGCCGCTGTGATAGATCCAGGCGGTAACCATGAGCGCATCATGGATGCCCTGGCGCAGCACGGCCTGCAGTTGCAATATATTCTTTTGACTCACGGACACATAGATCATGTCGGTGCCGCCAAGGCTTTGGCCACCGAGTGTGACGTGCAGATTATTGGCCCGCATATCGACGATAAATTCTGGCTGGAGAACCTGCCACGCCAAAGCCAGAACTTTGGTTTCCCGGCCTGTGAAGCCTTCGAGGCAGACCGTTATCTCGAAGATGGTGAAGAGGTTACATTGGGAGAGCAGGCATTGCAGGTGTTTCACTGTCCGGGGCATACACCCGGGCATGTGATCTTCTTTGACCGCGAAGAGAACCTGGCCTGGGTGGGAGATGTCCTCTTCCGTGGCTCTATAGGCCGTACTGACTTTCCCGGCTCCAACTATCAGCAGTTGATTGACTCCATTCGTTACAAACTCTGGCCCTTGGGCGAGCAGGTCAACTTCATTCCCGGCCACGGCCCTATGTCGAGCTTTGGTGAAGAGCGGCGAAACAACCCTTTCGTTGCCGATCAGCTACTGGCCGATTGAGGCTATCCCTGTTGCAACTGACCCGGGCATGCCCGGGTTTTTATTTGGCTGAAATTCACTCCATTATTGTTTTTTTACTACTAAATGTTTGCAAAGTGAGCCAGGTCTCGGCATTAATAGGCCATTTTTTGGTGTAGATCCGGTTTTTGTTATCAAAAACGGGGTAATTTAACCAATAGTTACATTTTGTGGAGATACTCCTATGCAACAGCGTTGGCATGCAGCAATATCTGCCGGCCTCTTGGCCACTGTATGGTGTGGGGTTGCCGACA
This sequence comes from Shewanella sp. BJSY2023SW005, assembly GCF_047314585.1. Classification (NCBI taxonomy): domain Bacteria; kingdom Pseudomonadati; phylum Pseudomonadota; class Gammaproteobacteria; order Alteromonadales; family Shewanellaceae; genus Shewanella; species Shewanella sp. BJSY2023SW005. The sequence continues at coordinate 162,298 of NZ_JBKORJ010000030.1, read as the reverse complement.
CCTTTGGTCTGATCACCTGGATAGGGTTTCTGGGGTGCAGTACTTTCTTTGCTCAAGGACGCAGTGGGTTCGCCGGTTTGCTTCAGGCCTGGTGCACCAATACATCGGGAGTATTCTGGGCCTGGCTTATCATCAGCGGCAGCAGCTTCTTTGTCTCGCCGGTATTTGGCTGGATCTTCACCGGCATAGCCACCAGTGCCATGTGCCTGCAGGCCTGCTTCGGTAAACTTAACTTTATTCCCGGTGCCTTTATTGGTTGTTGCATCACCTTTGCCATGTCGGCGGATATTGCGGCTATTATGCCGCCGCTGCTGATTGGTGCCGTATTCGGTTATGCCATGAGTCGCTTGACCGATCTCATGGGCTATTGCCAAACCAGCCGCAGTCGTCAAACTCAAACAAAACCTCTGCCGGTCGAAAGGGTGGTGGAGTAATAGATTATACTGCCAGGGTCCTGTCCCGGCTTTTAGCTTCGCGCTGAGGAGCACTGATGAAGCAGATTCAGTTTAGAAAAGTTGATGCCATGCTGATTAAGTTCAGTCTCAACGGTAAATTCTGGCTTGTGTGTTCGCTGGTTACCGCCATAACCGCCGCTATCGCACTGGCCAACTGGTGGCAGTTGGATGCCAGTGTAACCCAGGGCGCTGAGGCGCGTTTACAAGCCAAAGCCGAGACCCTGCTCCAGCTGGCGCCCGAGCCGGAGAGCGATCTTTGGCTACAGCAGCAAGGCCTTAGCCGCAATGAACCGCGCGCCGAGGTGAAAGTCATGCTCAGTAGCCGTGACGGCAACTACTGGCTCGGTGACAGCTTAACACTGCAGGAGCAAGAGATGCTCAGCCGGGCGAACTGGATGCTGCTGTGGGCTTTTGTCGGGCTGTTGCCACTGTTTCAGCTTAGCTATTGGATCTCCACCTCACTCGGCGGCGGACTCTGGGATATGTATATGGCAATCAAACGCCTGGCTGACGGCGATTTGAGCTTCAGGCTCAATTTCTTCGGCACAGATGATTTCAGCCTGATAGCCCGCGAGATTGACCGCTGCGCCGATAACATGAGCGAAATGGTCACCGCCATCAGCAGCAATGCCGAAACCTTGTCGATGGCGGCTTCCGAATTTGCCGAGCAAGCCGCCGCCGGTGATGAGATGGGCAAAATTCAGTGGCAGTTTCTCGATACTGTGGCCACGGCGATGGAGCAGATGAGCAATGCCATTACCGAAGTGTCCCATAACGCCGCCGAAACCTCTTCCCAGACCCGGGACAATGCCTCTCAGATGGGACAGGGCGCCAGACACATAGCAGAAACAGTTGCCAGTATAGGTGAGTTGTCGGGCCGGATTGCCGAGGCTTTCTCTTCGGTATCGCAACTTTCGCGGGATGCCACCGAGATTGGCGCCGTGGTGACCACTATTGATGGTATTTCCGAGCAGACCAATCTGCTGGCGCTCAATGCCGCCATCGAGGCTGCCAGAGCCGGAGAACAGGGGCGCGGCTTTGCCGTGGTTGCCGACGAGGTGCGGACCCTGGCGGGGCGAACCCAGGAAGCGACAGTGGAAATTCAACGTATGATTGAGGGTTTGCAGGCGGGCAGCCGCAATTTGTCTCAGTTGACCGAGGCGATAGTGTCGCAGGCGGATGAAAGCCGCCAGGCGATCATTCAGGTGGGTACGGACGTTGAGGGGATGCGTGGCTCAGTGGATGCGGTTTTTGATCGCAGCAGCCAAATCGCAGCCTCGGCCGAAGAGCAAAGCGTGTCGGCCCGGGAGATCAGCTCGCAGCTTGGCGATATCCGCAGCCACTCGGATCAGATGCGCCAGGCCAGCGAAAGGGCGATAGAACTGAGTCAAAAACTGGCCCAGGCTTCTGCCTCTCTGACCCGGCTGTTGGCACAATATAAAACCAGTTGAACGGCTAGACAGCTGAGCCATAAAAAAAACGCCGGCATCATCAGATGTCGGCGTTTTGCGTTATATTGTTTCCTGAGCTTTGTTTTTTGCTTCAGGCGTGCCGCTTGCTGTAGTCAGCGCCATCAGCGCCATCCAGCGTTAGCGACAATGTCAGCGAAAACAGCTCCAGATAGGCGCGTGATCCGAGGGCTTGTCGATGCCGCGAAGCGCGTAATCCACATCGGCCTCACTCAAGCGGCTTGCCAGCGACTCGGTTGCCAGGATCACATCGATACGCAGGCCGCGGTTATCATCAAAGCCACGGCTGCGATAATCAAACCAGGAGTAGCGTTCGCTGCGCTGCGGGTGCAACTGGCGGAAGGTGTCCACCAAACCCCAATCCAGCAGGGTTTGCAACCATTCACGCTCTTCCGGCTGGAAGCTGCATTTACCCGTCTTCAGCCAACGTTTGGCATTGGCATCGCCGATGCCGATATCCAGATCCAGCGGCGAGATATTGATATCCCCTATGATGGCAATATCCTGATCCGGGCTGAATGAGTTTTGCAGATACTGCATAAGATCGGCGTAAAACTTACGCTTGGCCGGGTACTTGGTCTCGTGATTGATATTTTCCCCCTGGGGGAAGTAGCCGTTAATCACTGTCAGCACCCGGCCGTTGTCCTGGATGAACTTTCCGGCGATAAGCCGGCGCTGGGCATCTTCATCGTCGGTGGGAAAGCCTTTTTGAACCTCAATGGGGGCCTGTTTGGATAACAGAGCCACGCCATAGTGGGCCTTGCCACCGTGGAAATGTACCTGATACCCCATGGCCTCCACTTCGGCCAGAGGGAAGGCTTCGTCGTGCACCTTGGTTTCCTGCAGCCCTATGATGTCCGGCTGGTGACTGTCTATCAACTGTTGCAGTTGATGCAGACGAGCTCTCAGTCCGTTGATATTGAAGGAAACGATTTTCATCAGGGCAGCACTCGTTTGAAGGGTTTAACGATAACACTCAGATAAACGCCGGCGGCAACATAAGGATCGGCATTGGCCCAGGCCTGGGCGGCTTCCAGCGATTCAAACTCGGCCACCACCAAAGAGCCGCTGAATCCGGCGTCCCCCGGGTTTTCACTGTCCACGGCGGGATGTGGACCGGCCAGCATCAATCGTCCTTCATCGGCCAGCAGTTGTAGGCGCTGTAGATGGGCCGGACGAGCGGCAAGACGTTTTTCCAGGCTGTTTTCAACATCTTGAGATGAGATCATATACCACATTATTTGAGTTCCTTGCGTTGCTCTTCGGGGATGTGTTTAAAGAGATAAACCACGGTTGCTATGGTGTTCAGTAGCGTCACTGCGGTCAAGCCAAAGACCTTGAAGTTGACCCAGGTTTCCTGACTCAGACTGAAGGCGACATAGATATTGATAAGGCCGCAGATAATAAAGAAACTGACCCAGTACCAGGTGACTCTGGCCCATATCTTGTCGGCGACCTTGAGTTCCTGCCCCAGCATGCCCTTGAGTACAGGCTTATTCAGCAATTGGCTGACACCCAGACCCAAGGCGAACAGGGCATAGACTATGGTGACTTTCCATTTGATAAAGGCATCGTCGTGAAACACCAAGGTCAGGGTACCGAATACGGCCACCATGGCAAAGGTGATGAGATGCATTTTCTCAAGCTTGCGGTACAGCAGGTAGGTCACCACGAGTTGCAGAGCCGTTGCGGCTATCAAGGCGCCACTGGCGACATAGATATCGTAAAACTTATAAACGGCAAAGAAGATAACCAGCGGCAGGAAATCCAACAGTTGTTTCATAGTAATCAGACTGAGTGAAAATTGCCTTTGAGTTTAGCACGGCGGGCTTTGAGGGATAAACCTCTTCGGCCCTTGCGTGGGTCAGTGCACAATTATTACAGGGAACCTGAGTTGATCTTGCCGGTTTCCGGGAGAATTTCCACTATCACCCAGGCCCGGCCCCGTTTATGCAGGCGAATGGTTCTGTCATCGACCCAGGGGCGGCCACCTCTACGGCCGGTAAATTTGACCACGACAGTCACGTCATCGGTGAACTTGCGAAAGAAGTCGATATCTATCTCTTCAATCTCCAGGGTGACATCTGTCATCTGTAGATTGAGCATATGGCGCTGTACAGAGGCGGCGATATAGTAACTTTTCAGCACCTCCTTCATCGGATCATCGACATAATGGGTTGCCTTCTCGACATCCTTATCTACGTAGATGGCCTGAAAGAATCCCAAGGCGACTTGTTCCGGGCTATCTATGGTGGCTTTACTCGGGTCATCATTGCAGCCAAATAGGCCTAGCAGACAAAGAAAAAGTAAATATCTCATAGTGTTGACCCTAATGATTGGTGCCAAACAGTATCGGTTTTTTTAGTATTGATCGCAAGCCGATGCCGCACGCTTGACGGGATCGGCGATCCTGTGGCATATAAAGAGGATAGCGCAGAGATTCTTATCCACAGAATCTGTGGACAAGTGTGTTGAAGACTCGATAGATACTTCCTAAGCGATTGATATCGTCGTTAAATTGTCGCTGGTTATTTTTTGACGCTTGGCACTTTTCCCTATCCGTTTCTCTCCTGATAACTCATTCCTGGCTGAATCATAACTGGCGTAAAGGATCCTTTGCGTTGATTTTGTACAGCTTTTGCAGATAAAAGCCGCAGTCAGTATCCAATATCAGTTCTTATAGAGGTTTGAACTGCCAGTTCCAAAGGGTAGGTTGAAAAGACGCGCATGTGTGCAGGCTGGCATCGATTTATCCCGATAAACCTTTCATTACCCAATCTGTTCCCCAGCTTTTGATGCTCGCTGAGTGAGCTCCTATGTGAAATAGACTACAAAAAAGCGCCTGCCGGAGCAGACGCTTTTCTTGAATTGGCTATCGGACCATTAATTACTCTGAGTGGCCTGAATGGCCGTCAGGGCGATGGTGTAGACTATGTCATCCACCAAGGCGCCACGGGACAGATCGTTCACCGGCTTACGCATACCTTGCAGCATAGGGCCTATGCTGATCAGATCGGCGCTTCGTTGAACCGCCTTATAAGTGGTGTTACCCGTGTTGAGATCCGGGAACACAAACACGGTTGCCTTACCGGCAACCGGGCTGTCCGGCGCCTTGGAGCGAGCCACATTGGGCATCACGGCGGCGTCGTACTGCAGTGGGCCGTCAATCACCAGATCCGGACGCTTCTCTTTGGCAATCCGGGTGGCTTCACGCACCTTATCCACATCTGAGCCTGTCCCTGAGTCACCGGTTGAGTAGCTGATCATCGCCACTCTGGGCTCAATGCCGAAGGCTTTGGCCGACTCGGCCGATTGAATGGCGATATCGGCCAACTGCTCGGCATTGGGATCCGGGTTGATGGCGCAGTCACCATATACCAGCACTTGATCCGGCATCAGCATGAAGAAGATGGAAGAGACCAGGCTGGAGCCGGGCGCTGTCTTAATCAGCTGCAGTGGCGGACGAATGGTGTTGGCCGTGGTGTTGACCGCACCGGAAACGATACCGTCCACTTCATTCTGGGCCAGCATCATGGTGCCCAGCACCATGTTGTCTTCCAACTGCTCACGGGCAACTACTTCGGTCAGACCCTTGTGACGGCGAAGATCCAGCATAGGTTCGACATAGCGCTCACGCACTTCATCGGGATCGATAATCTCGACATCCTCTCCCAGAATGACATCCTGCTGGGCTGCGATACGCAGAATCTCGTCGCGTTTGCCTAGCAGTACGCAGCGGGCAATACCGCGCTCGGCGCAGATGGCGGCGGCTTTGATGGTGCGCGGCTCATCGCCTTCAGGCAGCACCACGGTCTTACGGGCGGCGCGGGCCAGCTCGGTAAGTTTGTAGCGGAAAGCCGGTGGCGACAGGCGGTGCTCGCGGGGCGAGTTTTCGGTGACGCTTTCAATCCAGCTCTGATCGATATGACCGGCAACATATTCCTGTACCAGTTCAATACGCACTGCATCGTCCACAGGTACTTCGTGGTCAAAGCGTTGAATATTGAGCGAGGTTTGCCAGGTATTGGTGTCGATAAGGAACACAGGCAGGCCGGTTTCAAAGGCCTGTTCACATAAAGCCATGATCTCAGGCTCAGGTTCATAACCGCCGCTCAGCAGCAAGGCACCAATCTTAACGCCGTTCATCGCTGCCAGACAGGCAGATACGATAACATCGGAGCGATCGCCAGAGGTGACCAGCAGCGAGTCTGTCTTGATGTGCTGCACCATGTTGGGAATCGAGCGGGCACAGAAGGTTACCTTGCGCAGACGGCGAGTGTTCATCTCACCGGCATTGATGATGCGGGCACGCAGGTGCTTGGCCAAGTCGGATGCTCTGGGGGACACCAGATCCAGGTTGTAAGGCACGCTGCCGAGGATCCTCAGTGGGCTCTTGCCCGGCAACTGGAACATACCGGCAGTATCGCTGCGCTGAACGTCCTGATGGTCGAATACTTCAGACAGATCCGGACGGGCACGGCCTTCGTCGTCCACCGGCGCGCCAATCTTGTTAATGATGGCACCGATAAGACGTTTGTTCTTGTTACCACCCCAAGAGTTAAAGGCGATTTCGAGGCGGTTCATCAGCCCGGTCGGACTGTCGTTGCCTGGGGTTGCGACAAAAATCACATCGGCGTCGAGCGCCTTGGCAATGGCATAATTGACATCATCGGCAAACGGATGGCTACGGGTGTGCACCAGGCCTTCGATGATCAGGGTTTCAGTGTTGTCGGCAATTTCACTGGCGCGGGCGATGATTTGCTCCATCAGCACATCCGTCTGATCGGCGCGGATCAGCGCTTCGGCGTGGGCCATTTCAAACGGCTCAAGCGGGTTGACCGTGGGGGACTTGCTGAGGATGGTAGTTGAACGCTCAGGGCCGTGATCCTGCGGGCGCAACTGGGAAATGGGTTTAAAGAATTGCACTTTAACGCCGTGGCGTTCCAATGCACGAACCATCCCCAGGCTGATAGACGTCAGACCGACGCCAGTGCCTATGGGGATCAACATAATGTTACGGGACATAAAAACCTCTTCGGAGTCGATGGTTTTCCGGTGAATCTTGTAAAGTCAAAAAACATGAAAGCCGCCAGGCTAACCAGGCGGCTGATTGGTCATATTATTCTTCTATCAAACTAATAGCGTCTTCGGCGATGACCCACTCTTCATTGGTGGGAATGACCATGGCCAGAGTGCCCTCATCTTTAGTGATAATTCCGCCATTGCCGAAGCGGGCGGCCAGGTTGCGTTCATCATCGACCTGGAAGTTGAAGATGGACAGTAGTTCCAGCACTTTCTTGCGGATAATGTCGGAGTTTTCACCTATGCCGCCGGTAAACACCACGGCATCCAGACGGCCCAATGGCACAGTGTAGGAGGCGATATATTTTGCCAGACGATAGCAGAAGATTTCCAGTGCCAGTGTCGCACCTTTGTGACCTTCGGCGTATCCTTCCTCAATACCACGGCAATCATTGGTCAGTTCGCTGATCCCCAAAAGGCCGCTCTGCTTGTTCAGCAGGTTGTTGACCTCCTCCAGGGTGTAACCCAGTTGGTGCACCAGATGATAGATGATGGAGGGGTCGATATCGCCGCAGCGGGTTCCCATCACCAAGCCTTCCAGTGGTGTCAGGCCCATGGAAGTATCCATGCTCTTGCCGCCTTTAACCGCCGTGACCGAAGCGCCGTTGCCCAGGTGAGCACAGATTACATTGGTGTCGGCCAGCTCTTTACCCAGCACCTTGGCCGCTTCACGGCTGACAAACAGATGGCTGGTGCCGTGCATGCCGTAACGACGAATGCCGTGCTCACGGTAAAGCTTGTAGGGCAGGGCATAGACAAAAGCGTGCTCAGGCATACTCTGGTGGAAGGCGGTGTCAAACACGGCAACCTGAGGCAGGCTTGGGAACGAGGCCATGGCAGCGCGAATACCTATCAGGTGCGCCGGATTGTGCAGCGGTGCCAGTGAGGCACAGTCTTCGATACCTTTGATCACCTGGTCGTCAATGATAACCGAGCGGGTGAATTTTTCGCCGCCATGCACGATACGGTGACCCACCGCCAGGATCTGTGACGCCAGTTCAGGCAGGGGAGCCAGGATCTGGTTCACAATAAACTCCACGGCTTCACGGTGCGCGGTAAATGCGCCCAGTGCGGCTTCATGCTTTTCGCCATTGTGTTTCCATTTGATGCGGGAGTTTTCCAGACCAAAGCACTCGGCCAGACCTGAGATCTGATCATCGCCCGTGAGTGCATCCATGACTGCAAATTTCAAAGAAGAACTGCCGCAATTTAGAACCAATACCAGTTTTTTAGACATGTTAAAAACCTTTCGCCGTTTTTAATTAATGAGTTACGGGTGAACTGGACTCGCCTGTAACCTGTTTCACTGCGTTCCTGCCGTCAAGCCGTTGTTGGGGCCGAATAGGGAACTGTGCTAAGGTAAAAGCAATATTATGCTTGTTTCAGGTGCCTTGATTGAGCCTTAACTTTCTCAAAACCGTGAGGGAAGGTCATCGTTATATGAAGACCTGGCCCATGGTCAGACAACTGGGTTTCTTTTTTCCTGAGTTTCGCGTTATTCGTGCCACTCAGTTGGCGTTGCAGTTGATGCCTGTGTTGGCCATGCTATCGGCTGCCACGCCACTCTATTTCTATGGTTGGGACTATCTGCCCCAGGCCATAGCTATCTTTCTGTTCTTTCTCAGCCTGCCTTTGCAGGGCTATCTGTGGCTGGGTTGGCGTGCTCGCCATCCCTTGCCGCTGTCCTTGCTCGATTGGGGTAATCAACTCAATGCCAAGCTTTCCGGGCTTGGGGTGAGCAGTCGTCCTTTAGGAGCCAAGGCCTGCTATATGGATATGGCGCAGATCCTTAAATTGGCCTTTGAACGTCTCGATGCCGGATTTTGGGAAGAGCTCTGAATCAGTAACCGGCATTGATCCCTTTCTGGATAAATATAGCCTTTATTCGCTCCATGGTTTCGCGATCCGGCGGCGACACGCCGTCGAGTTCATAGTGTTCACCCATGGCTTCCCACTTGTGTTTGCCCAGTTCGTGGTAGGGCAGTAACTCCACTTTTTCCACATTGGTCATTGGCTTGATAAATTCAGCCAGTTTTTCGGCCGAGGCTTCATCGTCTGTATAGCCGCCGACAACCACGTAACGGATCCAGGTTTTCTGGCCTCGTTTTGCCAGATATTCGGCAAACTGCAATGTTCGCTGGTTGCTGACCTTGGTGAGATCTATGTGCTTGGCATCATCCATCTGTTTGATGTCCAGCAGTACCAGATCAGTGTTGTCCAGCAACTGGTCGATCACCTCTGTGTATTTACGGACAAAGCCGTTGGTGTCCAAACAGGTGTGAATGCCTTCGGCCTTGCAGGCCTTGAATAGCTCGGCAACGAATTCAGCCTGTAACACAGCTTCACCACCGCTGGCGGTCACGCCACCACAGCTGGCTTCCAAAAAAGGTCGGTAGCTGACTATCTGTTCCATCAGCTCCGCGACCGTAACTTCCTTGCCGCCATCCAGATCCCAGGTGTCGCGGTTGTGACAGTATTTACAGCGCATCAGGCAACCCTGCATAAAGGCAATAAAGCGAATGCCGGGACCATCTACTGTGCCAAAGGATTCCACCGAGTGGATCCGTCCTTTTACTGTCATGTGCTCTCCTTGGAATGGCTGCAGCGGCGGCCGCTGCAGCCTGGTTTCAAACGCGGATTACAGTGCTTTGGTGAAAGTACGGGTAATCACGTCTTGCTGTTGCTCAGGGGTCAGTGAGTTGAAGCGCACTGCATAGCCTGAAACACGTATGGTCAGCTGTGGATACTTGTCAGGGTTGACGACAGCATCTTCCAGCATTTCACGGTTCATCACGTTGACGTTCAGGTGCTGACCACCTTCATGGCCTGGCTTGTGGGAGAAGTATCCATCCATCAGCGCAGCCAGGTTGGTGCGGCGGGCATCTTCATCTTTACCCAGTGCATTGGGCACAATGGAGAAGGTGTAAGAGATACCGTCCTGAGCGTGAGCGAAGGGCAGCTTGGCCACTGAGGTCAATGAAGCGATAGCGCCTTTTTCGTCACGGCCGTGCATTGGGTTGGCACCCGGGGCAAATGGTGCACCGGCGCGGCGACCATCCGGAGTGTTACCTGTCTTCTTACCATACACCACGTTGGAAGTAATGGTCAGGATTGACTGGGTTGGGATGGCGTTGCGGTACATCTTCTTGTCACGAATTTTGGCCATAAAGCCTTCAACCAGCATACAGGCGATGTCGTCAACACGGGCGTCGTTGTTACCGAACTTGGGATAATCACCCTCGATTTCGAAGTCTACGGCAATACCGTTTTCATCGCGAACCGGTTTCACCTTGGCATACTTGATGGCAGACAGGGAGTCGGCAGCAATAGACAGACCGGCGATACCACAGGCCATGGTGCGACGTACGTCTCTGTCGTGCAGCGCCATCAGCGCGGCTTCGTAAGAGTACTTGTCGTGCATGTAGTGGATGGTGTTCAACGCAGTGACATACTGAGTTGCCAACCAATCCATCAGGCCATCGAGACGGCTCATGACGTCATCATAGTTGAGCACTTCGTCGGTGATAGGATCTGCCTTGGGAGCAACCTGAATTTTCAGCTTTTCATCCACACCACCGTTGATGGCGTACAGCATGGTCTTGGCCAGGTTGGCACGGGCACCAAAGAACTGCATGTGCTTGCCCACAACCATGGGGCTCACGCAGCAGGCGATGGCGTAGTCATCGGACTCGAAGTCAGGGCGCATCAGGTCATCGTTTTCATACTGGATGGAACTGGTGTCGATAGACACTTTGGCGCAGTATTTTTTGAATGGCTGAGGCAGCTGCTCGGACCAAAGCACAGTGATGTTTGGCTCTGGGCTTGGACCCATGTTGTATAGGGTGTGCAGGAAGCGGAAGCTGGTCTTGCTCACCAGTGGACGACCGTCCAGACCCATACCACCGATAGATTCGGTAGCCCAGATTGGGTCGCCGGAGAACAGCTCATCGTATTCAGGGGTACGCAGGAAGCGCACCATACGCAGTTTCATCACGAAATGGTCGATCATTTCCTGAGCCTGCTCTTCGGTGAGCACGCCATTTTTCAGATCGCGTTCGATATAAACGTCGATGAAGGTTGAAGTACGGCCCAGAGACATGGCAGCGCCGTTTTGGCTCTTCACCGCGGCCAGATAGCCGAAGTAGGTCCACTGGATGGCTTCTTTGGCATTCTTGGCAGGGCCGGAGATGTCATAACCGTATTTGGCTGCCATCTTCTTCATCTTGCCCAGCGCTCTGTGCTGCTCGGCAATCTCTTCACGCAACTGGATAACGTTGCTCAGATCTTCACCGGCTTCCATCTGAGCCTGCAGTGAAGTGAACTGGGCAACCTTGTCCTTCATCAGGTAGTCGATACCGTAGAGGGCTACGCGACGGTAGTCACCAATGATACGGCCACGACCGTAGGCATCGGGCAAACCTGTCAGTACACCTGACTTGCGGCAAGCGAGAATTTCCGGAGTGTAAACATCGAACACACCCTGGTTATGGGTCTTACGCAGTTCGGAGTAGACATACTTGATTTCAGGATCCAGCTCGCGATCATAGGCGGCGCAGGAGCCTTCAACCATGCGGATACCACCGTTGGGCAGCATGGCGCGTTTGAGTGGCGCATCGGTCTGCAAACCAACAATGGTTTCCAGTTCCTGATTGATGTAGCCGGCATCATGGGAATCTATGGTAGAGACTTTGTCTGTATCAAAGTCGACCGGAGCGTGGGTGCGGTTTTCCTGCTTGATGCCTTCCATGACTTTGTCCCACAGGGCTGTGGTCGCAGTGGTGGGGCCAGCCAGGAAAGACTCATCACCTTCATAGGGGGTGTAGTTCTTCTGGATAAAGTCACGTACATTGACTTCGGTCTTCCAATCGCCGGGAACAAAGCCTTCCCATGCGCTTGCAAACAGCTCAGTTTTCTCGGTCATAGTACTCATACCTTCTAGTTGAGATAAAGTTACTTGCTGGCCTCGCTGCCTTGCTTGGCCAGCAAGGGACGGCGATACACAAACCAGTAAGTCAACCCTACAAATAAAGCTCCCCCCACGATATTACCCAGAGTGACGGGAACCAGATTATGGAACACGAATTGGCTCCATGTGAGATCGGCAAACTGCTCGGGGCTGACCCCGGCGCTTGTCCAGAATTCAGTGCCGGCCATATTTTTGCTGATAATGGCCATGGGAATAAGGAACATGTTGGCAATGCAATGCTCAAAGCCTGCGGCGACAAACATGGCGACCGGCAACACCACGGCCAGCAGCTTGTCAGTGACCGAGCGACCGGCATAGGCCATCCATACCGCCAGACACACCATGATGTTACACATGATCCCGAGGGCGATGGCCTGGAAAAAGTCATGGTGCAGTTTGGCTTGAGCTGTCTTCATGTAACCAAGGCCTATCAAACCGTGGCCGGCATCATAGTGTTTGGCGGTGATCATCAGGCCTACCAGTAGCATGGCGCCGATAAAGTTGCCCAGATAGACCAGCCCCCAGTTGCGCAGTAAGGCCTTGGTGGTGACCCGTTTGCTGGCTCTGGCAGTAATGGTTAATACAGTAGAGGTGAAGAGTTCGCCGCCCAGAACCACCACCAACATCAGGCCCAGGCTGAAGCACAGGCCGCCGATGAGTTTGTTGAGACCGTAGGGAAGGGCGCTGCCACCGGCAGTGGCGACAACATAGAAGATAAACGCGAGGCCAATAAACACCCCCGCAGTCATGGCCAGCAACAGGGTCGACTGGGTATCGCGGCCGATTTTGACGACGGCCGCATCCTCGACCTTCTGCGCAGTATTGGCAGGGGTTGATGCATCAAATGGGCTAGGACTGTTGTTCATAGCTGCCTTCTTTCGCTCATTTGGTGGCTGGCCACCGGTTTAGGTTATGAAATTCATTTATCGCTTGTTCTGTGTGATGACCCTTGAGTCATCGAATTCGTTAACTATAAGTAAAATGTAATTAAATTACGTGATTCAGATCAATTTAATCGCCGCATAATCTGAATTGTGAAATTAAACTACTTTTTGCCATTCCTTTTTTGCCTGAAAAACAGTCTTGAAACAATTCACCGCAATCTTAATTATCTTGCAGTGTTATCTACCGAATCCTGTGCTTTCTATTTGGTGTTTAACCCAAGCATAAGCTTGTAACACGTTATAAAAGTCCAATCTGTGCTGTTGCTCGCGATGAATGGCTGCAAACTGGAAATGTTTACATCTCCCATGTTGCCGCAATCTCCATCTTCTTTACTTACAGAGCCCAGGTTGAGGTTTTAGCTACCCCGAGAAAGTCTGTTCAAAGAATCGCTCGTTACGCATCCAACCTTAAAATTGGTCTTACCAATTTACCATAAAAATATTAACACAGAGCCGCGCTGTCGGCATCTGATATCGGCCTTTCCCCACAGGGAAAAGCTAAATTTTGCGAGCAGGTTAACAATTGTATGCCATAGCGCCGACACTGGGGGATCCGCCGACAGTCTATTTAAGTAAATCCTTATTCCTACAGCCTCACAAACTGGTGTCAAAGTTTGAGTCAGGTCTTGAATTTTGGGCCGTTGTGACCTGTTCGGGAGCAGGCTCAGGGCTGTGAGTCCTGTCATGGTTAATTCGGCATGCAGTCAAAAAGTTAACGGAATATCATCAGGTAACCGGGTGATAACTTTATCCCACAACCAAAGCGTAACTTGAGTCATGCCTTGGCACTCGGGGGAAGAGTTGATTAGAATCAACGCTTTCTTTTTGCTGTCACGCTCCAACCCCAGGAGCAATCCAAGGAGGCCGTTATGCCATCCATGGCACGTCTGGCCATCATACTTACCCTGATCTACGCCCTGTTGTGGGCTCTGGGGCCCCTGTTGACCGATATGGGTGTCTGGGACTCAAAACCTGACTATTACGGCCTGCCATTGTGGTTTTGGCTGTCCTGTATCCTGACCCAGCTGTTTTTCATTATGGGACTCTTCTACCTGTTTGGCCGGGGAGGGCATAAAGAGTGACCACTCTTATCCCGGTATTAGTTTATCTGTTGCTCAGCCTGGTGTTGACCCGCTTTATTGCCGCCAGACAAGACAAGGCCAGCCTCTATCAGGATAAGGCGGCGCGCTTTTTTATCGGTGGCCGTTTTCTCAATGGCCCCATGTTGGCCTTGACGCTGGTGGCCACCTATACCAGCGCCAGCTCTTTTATCGGTGGTCCGGGCGCCGCCTACAAGATAGGTTTGGGCTGGGTATGGCTTGCCTTGATCCAGGTGCCGGTTGCCATGCTGACCCTGGGAGTGCTGGGGCCGAAGATCCTCGCGGCCAAGGCGCCTTACGCCACCTTGATTGAGTGGTTGGACGCTCGCTTCGAACATAAAGGAGTCAGCATGTTGGCGCTGGGTTCCTTGGTGCTTGGATTTATCGCCATGATAACGGTGCAGTTTATCGGCGGCGCCAGGTTGTTTGCCGGGGTCAGCGGTATCGACTACAGCCTGGGGCTGGCACTGTTTGTGGTGACAGTGTTGGCTTACACCCTGAGCGGTGGTTTTAGGGCGGTGACCATCACAGATGCCTTTCAGGGAATAGTAATGCTACTGGGGCTCTTGCTGCTGTTTTTCACCCTGCTTGGCCATGGTGGGATGACAGAGTTGATGTCCAAGGTGGCCAGCGAAGATCCTGCCTTGTTGCAGCCCCACGGCAATGAAGGGCAACTGGGCTGGCCCATGATGCTGTCGTTTTGGGTGCTTATCTGTTTCGGCACCTTGGGGCTGCCACATACTGTGGTGCGTTTATTGGCGGTTAAAGATACCCAGGCGCTCAAGAAAGGCATTATTTGGGGCACCCTTATCAGTGTTTTGATGACACTGTTACCGCATCTTATCGGTTTGATGGGCAGGGCACTTTATCCCGATTTGCAGGTACCGGATGAAATCATGCCTACCTTGATCTCCGGACTGTTTTCGCCACTTTTGGCCGGGGTGTTGCTGGCGGCGCCCATCGCCGCCGTGATGTCGTCGGTGGACTCCATGTTGCTGCAGGCGGCGGTCAGTCTGGTGCGGGATGCCTGGGTTAAGGTGAGGCCACAAACCTCGGCGCAAAGCCAGCTGCGTTTGAGCCGCATTACCATGTTGATGATTGCTGCGCTCGCCTGTTACTGGGCGCTAGAGCCGCCGGCCATGATAGTCTGGCTCAATCTGGCTGCTTTCGGCGCGCTGCAGGCGGTGTTTCTCTGGCCAATATTGGCGGCGGTATTCTGGCCTTCATTGACTGGCAACTCGGTGTTTGCCGCAATGATTTCCGGATTGCTGAGTTATGGAATGCTGCAATGGCTGGCCTTGCCTTTGCCGCTTCATATTCACCCTGTGGTACCGGCCTTGCTGGTTTCCCTCTTGGCCATGTTGGGCTGTCAGGCATGGTTGCCGGTAAGGGAAGTTTTGGTTACCACACAGGACAAAGCGGAATGAAGCTCCATGCTTGATTGTTGAGGATGGAATTAAACAAAAAAAAGCGCAGTCAATGACTGCGCTTTTGGCTATTAAAGCGTTTATCAGAAGCGGATCTGATAACCCGCGTAGACTACGCGACCGATAATGTTGTGGGTATCGGCGTCATAACCTGGGTAGGACAGCTCATAGTTCACCGCAGGCATGGCATCGAACAGGTTACGGGCACCGACTGTGACTTTACCGAACTTGTCAAAGTCATAGTTCATGGCCAGATCCCAAGTGGTGAAGGAACCGAAGTCCTGCTTGTCGATGTTGGCAGCTTGCTGCTGTGGCGTTTCACCGGCATAGGAGTCTATGTACTTGGCGATCAGCGAGGCGCTGAAGGCATCGTACTCATAGCTGAAGGTGGAGTTGAAACGCAGCTCAGGATATCCCTTGGTACCCAGCACGTCGTAACGTGGGTCGACCGGGCTGGCCTGCTCTGTGTATTCCAGTGCATAGGTGCCTTCCAGTGCGAACTTCAGGTTGCCGTAGTTACCCAGCTCGAAGCGCGAGCTGAAAGAGACGTCCAGACCCGAGGTTTGTACCCCGTCCATGTTGATGTAGCCGGCGCCAATCTCTTCAATCTTGCCGTCGGTATCACGCTTCACATAGACATATTTAGGATCGTACGCACCGAGGCCGGTCGTGGCTTCCAGATCCAGAATAGTCTGGGCACCAACGTAGCTGACCTGGTTGCTGATCTCTATGTTGTAGTAGTCCACAACCAGAGAGATATCATCAGTGATGTTCCACACTGCACCGAAGGCATACTGATCAGACTCTTCAGGTTTCAGCTCCGGATTACCTGAACTCTTGCGCAGATACTGAGTTGACTCACACACATCAGCGCCTTCGCGTTGGTCAGCCGGCAGCATCTGACAGCCTTTGGTGTCGATCACTCTGTCATAACTGGTAGCGGCTTCGCCCAGCAGATCATCCAGTGACGGAGCACGGAAACCTTGGCCGTAAGAGGCGCGCAGTACCAGGTTATCCAACAACTGGTAACGCAGGTTGATAGAGCTGGACAGCTGGCCTTCGTCCGGCAGGCTGTATTGGTCATAACGGCTGGCCAGTTTGATGTTCAGATCGTCAGTGACCGGCAGTTCCAGCTCAACAAAGGCAGCCTTGTAGTTACGCTCACCGGCGGAGTCACCACCGTAAGTACCCAGTACTTTGCCGGCAGCTTGCTGCGCGTCGCGGCGATCGCTGAATTCCATCTTCTGGTACTCGGCACCCACGGCATAACCTATGTCACCGCCTGGCAGTGCGATAGGAGCCAGCGCAGCCCAGGAAATGGCAGTCGCTGTGGTCTTGGAGTCAGCTTGACGGGTGGCGGTGTGCAGGAAGCTGTCCAGGGTTGCCTGAGTCGCATTGCCGCCCAGAACAAATGGGTTGTACAGGCCGGCGTCTACGGCTTGTTGCAGGTTGTCTTCAAACACATAGGAGTCAGTGCTTATGTCTACCTGCTGATCTGAGTACTGTACATACCAGTTCAGTGAACCGGCATCCAGCTCCAGGTTCAGACCGGTAACCACGTCAATCACATCGGACTTGAACGTCGTGCTGCGATCGGCCACACCGGTAAGACGGTGGTAAGCCTGTACTTCGCTTGCGTTGGCTGCGCCATAAGTTGGGTTCAGTGGGTTGTCGGCAGCTATGTACAGGTTAGGGGTCCATAGCGCGGTAGAGGAAGTCGTGGACTTGTCACGCATCACAATCGCCTGACCGAACCATTCCAGGTTGTCGGTAATTCTGTAAGTCAGGTTACTGAACAAAGAGTCTTTGGTCTGATCCGGCAGGTAATCGGTGCCTTCATACATGCTATAGCCACAACGTGGACCATCTTTGCTCTGAACGATTTGATCGGCCGGACAGTCTTTACCCGGTACATAGTTACCTGTGTAGGTTGGCGTTTCAAAGGTTCCGTCTTCTTTTTTGCCTGGGCGGGCAGCCACAGGGCGCCAGGTACCTTCCGGTGCATACAGAGAGCTGCGGCCATAGGCCTCATCCCAGTTGGCGGTCAAATGATCACGCTGACCACCCTTGAGAGGATCAAACTTCTTGTGCTCTATGATTACCAGGCTGGTGCTCTTATCGCCTGTGTTACCGAAGGTCATCGACGCCGACATTTCATCACGGCCACCCTGAGTCGGGTTGGCGTATTTCAGATCGAATCCAAGACCGTCATAGTTCTTCTTCAGAATGATGTTGATTACACCACCAATGGCATCGGAACCATAGATGGCAGAAGCGCCGTCACGAAGGATCTCAATGCGCTCGATGGCGTCCATAGGGATCAGGTTAAGGTTGGTTGCATCGGCACCAAAAGTGGCTGATGGTGCGATACGGCGGCCGTTGATCAGGGTCAGGGTGCGGTTTGAACCCAGACCACGCATGCCCGAGCTGGCATGGTTACTGGCAGAGCTGCCGGCGTCGCTGATGAAGCTGCCCGCAGTGTTATATGGCATTTGTGCCAGTACCGCAGAAACATCTGTCAGGCCGGTTTTGGCTATGTCTTCAGAACTCATCACAGTTACCGGCAGTGCCGATTCCATGTCGGTACGCTTGATACGTGAACCGGTAACTTCGATGCGCTCCAGTTGTTCGTTTTCGTTGGCTTGAACTGCAGGTAGGCTAAGAGTGGCCGCTGCTGCGCCGCCAAAGAGGGCGAAGCGCACAGCTTTGCTGACACTGAGATTCATCATTTATATCCTTTTATGATATTTATTTTGTCTTTTTGTATTTATTCGAGCCGGCATAGAACAATTCGGCGACAAAATGTAACCATTAAGATACAAATAATACAAGCGGTTAAATGCTTGTTACCCGATTATTTATTGTAATAAAGATGTAATCAGATGTTTTGAAACTATTAAAAAACATCAGCAACCACATTTAAAAACATGATAAAAACATTTGATTAACATTTGCGGGGTTGGTTGAATAAATAATAAGCGGCGCAAAATGCGCCGCTTATTTACCGAATAATATTCAGTTTAAATGAGCTTAGAAGGAATAGCTCAGACTTGTGTAGTAGAAGCGACCGACGTTATCGTACGCTGCAGAACCTGCTGTGGTACCGGTCGTACCATAAGGCAAGTCTTTATCGAACAGGTTATCGATACCGAACTTAAGCGTTATACCGGAATCAAACTGATAACCCACGGCGACATCACTGATGAAGTAATCGTCGTACTGCATGTTTGAACTTGGGTTTGCGTTGCGGGCCAGTTCCTTATCTGTGTACAAGCTGACGTCATTGACGAAACGGGTACGCCAGTAGCTGAGCCAGTTTTCATACTTGTAGTTCAGGGTCAGGTTGGCCTGCCAATCTGCATATCCCAAAGTGCCGGCCAATTCTTCGTAATCGCTGGGATTATCCTGGAAGGAGAAGTTCCGGCGCTTAAGCAGGTGAGTCGCAATCAGGTTGGCACTGAAATCACCACCCAGAATGTCAGTCTTATAAGCCAGATCCAGGTCAACACCAGAGGCCTCCAAGGCTGCAACGTTCAGAGAGTGACTCTGAATCAACGTTATCTGGTGTGAAGATGGGTCACGGGTGATCAGCGCGCAATACTGGTTATCTATACCACTGGTCGAATCCAGGCAGCGATCTATGATGTCCTGAGCCGCAATAGAACTGATGGCATCATCAATCTTGATATTCCAGTAATCGAGTGTCATAGACAGACCTTCGATAAACTCAGGTTGATAGATAAGCCCTACAGTGTAGCTGGTGGACTCTTCAGGTTTCAGTTCCCGGTTACCACTGCTCTTGCCTTCTATGCTTTTGGCATCGTACTGATCATTGAAATCAGTAGGTACACCCAGCGCGGCACAGTTCTTGCGGCGAGTGGAAGAATCGGCCAGGTTATTGAGGTTATCAATACGGCATGAATCATCAACCCGGAAGAAAGTTTGACTTGGGGCACCAAACAGCTCGCTGATATTAGGCGCTCGAATGGCTTCAGCATAGGTACTGCGCATTCTCAACTCGTCGTTGATTTCCCAGCTCAGACCGGCTTTCCAGGTAGTCGCATTGCCAATGGTGCTGTAATCGGCGAACCGTACGGCCAGATCCATATCCAACTGACGGATCAGCGGCAAGTCGGCCAGCAGAGGTATTGATACCTCGGCAAACACTTCCTTGACATCGAAATCACCTTTGTCTTCACCCAAGGCGTTGAAGAATGTGCCTGCAGCATTCTCAGGCTCTTTGATCTCACTCTCTTCTTTGCGGTACTCAACACCGGTAGACAGGCCTACATAACCGGCTGGCAGTTCGAATAGCCCGGAATTGGTGATAGTGCCACCCAAAACGGTTTGCTTGATCACTGCGGTGCCAACAGAAGTGGTATTGATGTAGTCAATGGCTTCCTGGCTTGGGTTACCTGCACCAAAAATGTTGACCGGCACACAACCTTCAGCACGGGCGGTTTCGCTGCGACAGACTATGTTACCGTCGAGCATGACAGCATCGAGGGCATTTTGGTAGTTGGCATAGATGAGGTTATTTTTGTTCACCCGTTCCAGATCTGTCTGGCCATAGATGGCGTACAGGTCATAATCCCAGTCATCAGCCAAGACGCCTTCTAGACCCAGTACGTAGCGCTGGGTTTCACGGGTGTCGTCCTCGACACGTTGGCCCAGGTCGGCCATGAAACGGTTGATGACGATTGAATCCAGTGGCTGAGGGTTACCGTCTGCATCCTTGTTGCTCTTCATCAGAGCAACAAGGTTGGGATCCAGATAAGGGTTATCAACCTTAATTGTGTTTACCTTGTTGCCAAAGAAGAAGGCAGGCTGACCATAATCACTGGCCTGACTGTTGACATATTTGGCCTCAAAGTAGAGGTTCATATCGTCATTCAGCTGATAATTGCTCTTCAGGTTGAGGTTATAACGCTTGAATTCTGGTTGCAGATCTTCAAACTGTCTCAAGTTGGTGAAGTCACAGTCGACACAATAGTTCCCATCAACTTTAGGGCCGATGTAGACATCACGGATAGTCCCGTCTGGATTGAAGGTCTTCCAACCATCCAGGAAGAAGGTACCGGCGTTGCTGATCTTATAATGTCCGCCGTTTGGCAGGAAATACTTGTCTGGATCAGACGGATCATTGGAATCGATATAGTTACCGTCGGCATCCTTGGGTCTGTTGGTATTTTTCAGACTGGTAAATGAGGTTTTGGTTTGATCACGATCGAACGCTCTGAGTCTATCCTGAGCGCTGTATTCTGCGGCGAAGGCGATATTACCGCGACCATCATTGATATCTGTACCGTAAGAAAGCGAAACTCTGTCTTTACCAAAACCACTGTCATCGGCTCGACCTTTGATAGCGGAAATATCCAAGCCGACAATGTCTTTTTTCAGAATGAAGTTAACTACGCCTGTTACTGCATCTGCACCATAAATAGCAGATGCACCACCCGTAATGACTTCCACTTTTTCGACCCAGGCACTCGGAATCGTGTTTACGTCAACCGAAGAGCTTCCCGCTGAGCTGGCAACATGGCGTTTACCGTTAACCAGCACCAAGGTTCTGTCGGTACCCATGGTACGCAGATCCAACAGGTTGGCTCCGGCAGTACCAATGTAACGTCCAGAGTTGGCGAGAGAATAGGTGTTACCTAGAGCAGGCAACTGGTTGAGGGCTTCACCTATGTTGGTAACACCGGTAGACAGAAGTTCTTCACCCGAAATTACTGTCACCGGGGTAGGGGCCACGGCACCTTCACGTACGATACGTGAGCCAGTGATAGAGATACGCTCAACGGCAGAATTAGCCGTTTGCTGATCTTGTTCTGCCGACAATGCTGGTGCGGAATAAGCTGCAGTTGCAACACCACCAATTAACGCAAAGCGCACTGCTTTGGCTAATTTAGAATTAGCTTGCATTATTTTCTCCCTGATACTTATGTGTGTTTTTATTTTTTTCATCCGAATTAATTAAAAAATGTTTCCGGATGTATCAGGAATATAACCTTAGTGAAATAAAAAGTGCAACAAGGATAATACAGGTGTAATTAAATTATACTGAAACCAAATGTACTCATCTTGTTATCATAAATATAACGTACAGCGTTTATTTGTTCTGACTCTCTATCTTGCTGACTAATTAGTCATATTAATTAGTAAATTATTCTCTACTGTAAATTTATGTGGAGTTAAATGTTTTATTAATGTTTAAACTTGTTCGTAGTGAAGAGTTGAATTTGTTTTGTCTAGGAGCTTGAGTAGATTTCAATGGACCATTGAAGATCCAATAAATCGCAAAAGCGTGATTTGTGTCACGCTTTTGCGGGTTTCTGTGTATGGGAATTTCAGTTTCCCAGAGACCAGGGGCGGTAGTGTCTGAGGTAACTGATAGCGACGAAGCCGACAATAGCACTGGCTATCACAAGCTCAATATTTCCAAGTAACGCCAGTGGCCGGTGCAGCGATTGCAGCATGGGTTGGCTGTTGCACCAGGCGGCTGTTTTCAGTAGGGCAGTGGCTCCTATCACCATGGGGAAGGTGTAGGCAGCAAACCCAGGGCTGAAAGGGAGGCGCAGCAAGTGCAGGAAGGCCAGATAGATGACCAGGGTCATCAGCAGGGCCAGACTCAGCAGCAGGGCGACCAACCAAAGCTCAGGCTCCGGAGTCAGGGTCAGATAGCCGGCCAGAGACAGGCTGGCCGGTGCTGCCAGAATCGCTATGGTCGGCTTGGCTGCATCCGCGACCGGGTTACAGAAGATTAAGCGATAGAGCATCACAGGCAGCATCACCAAGTAACTCACCAAGCCGAACATCAGAATGATGTGAGCGATTTGGGCGCCTACCTCGCCGGCTTCGGCGCCGGGAAAGGTCACGGCGGCCACCACCATGCCGATAGGGGGCACAAACCAACTGGGCACCATATGCTCCAGGTTGAAGTCCATTGCTCTATGCAGCACAAAGGCCGCCAGTAAACAGCAGTGAATGGCGATAGCCGTCAACCAGATCAGGAAGCCACACAAAGGAAGATGGATCCCTACGGCTTTGGAGATCACCATCAGTGCCATGGCAAAGGTGGGCAGCACACTGCCGACCACAGGGTGGCGCAGTTCTTCATTCAGTAATTCAGGATGCAGAATGAATTTGACTGTCAGCAGAGACAGTAATATGCCGGCAACCGCCGCGCCCAATGCCAGGCCGGGAAATTCTGCTGACACGTTTTCCCAGGCCCAGCCCAGGCTGGCGATAGCCAGCGCCAATCCGGCCAGTGGGCTTGGCAGCCGCCTGAAGGCGGCTTTACTGAATTTGGACTCGCGAGTGCTGAGTTCTTCAGTGGTAGTGGCAACGAGTTTCATACTGTGACCTCTAGATTCCGATTTGATGGTCCTAGTCTAAAACCGGCCTTTGATTAATAAAATTGAAATTAAATTATTCATTGATTCAAATTTATTTAAGCTTGCAGCGCAGCAGAGTATGCCCAAGCCCTATGTCATCGATATCTTCATCGACATAGAAACCTGCCTGTTGCAGTAGTTTCAGCAGTACCTTGGAGTGATACATACGACTGTTGCCATTGGCCATGGCTGTGAAGTAGAGCGAGGTGGCATTGACACAGTAGGCGGAGGCGGCATTGGGCTGCCTGTCCCAGAAGGTTTCCAGAATGCAGAGCTCGGCTGTCGCCGGCATGGCTTTGGCACAAGCCTGCAGGATGGCCAGGATTTGTGCCTCGCTGAAACAGTCGAGGAATTGGCTCATCCAATAGAGATCGCCGTCGGTCACAAAGGGGCCGTCAGGGGCAAGCAGATCGCACGCCAGGCCGGATATCCGCCCACTCAAACCTGCGGCTTTTGCTGCCTCGGCGGCCAGCTCAAGCTGGGGAGCAAGATCCATTATGGTTACCCGGCACTGTGTGTTGTAGCCGGCACATTTCAAGGCCCATTTGCCGGTATTGCCACCGATATCCACTAAGTGAGCCGGCCCTTTGGCAAATATGCGCGGCATCAGACTGTCAAAGGCGTGATCTGAATAATAGTGATCGAAGGCGAACCAGCTGTGTTTGGCTTCTGTCGGTAACTGGCTCAGGGCTGGGTAAATAGTGGGCCAATCGCCGAATACTTTCAGTCCCTCGGGAGAGCCTTGCTCCAGCGCCTGTTGCAGATGAAACAGGCCTTGGTAACAGATGTCGTGGATAAAATTGAGGTTGGTGGCGGCCATATCGTCATGCAGCAGAAACCAGCCTGTCTTGTCGAGGATGTAATTGTTTCCCTTGTGCCAAACTAGCCCCATGGAGAGCGCCATATCGAGCAGAACGCCCAGAGCATATTCTGTCAGCCCGGTTTGTTCTTTGAGTATCTCAAGGCGTATGCCCTCATCGCCTGCGGCATCTATATGCTTGAGGATGTCGAACTGCAGCAGGCAGCGGGTCACCTGAAAACTGACCGGAGCGAAGGCGATTTTTTGTGCTTCAAATTTGGCTTCGAAGGCACTGAGTTTGGCGGGTTCACTGAAAAAGGGCATTGTCTTGGGAGCCGTGGGAAAGGTTCAAAAAAAGCCTTTATGGCCCAAAGCCCAAGTCAAGTACAGGCCAGTTGCATAAAACTTTGATCAAGAGGGCAAATATGTGGTTATTACCCCTTTTGATTTCAGGACGAGACGTTGGCATAAAAAAGCCCTCGTCATTAGACAGGGCTTTCAAGTTGCGGTTTATGCTTACTTATTGCACGTTTTCCTGATCGCCGAATTGGCCGACAAACAGGGCCGAGGATAGATAACGCTCGGCGGCAGATGGCAGGATCACCACTATGTTTTTGTCTGCAAATTCTGGCAGGGCGGCAATGCGGTTTGCGGCAACGACGGCGGCACCGGAGGAGATCCCCACTAAAATGCCTTCTTCTTTCATCAGCCTGTGAGCCATCTCTATCGCTTCGTCATTGGTGACCAGCTCTACCTTGTCAATCAGCTCTAGATCCAGGTTACCCGGAATAAAGCCGGCGCCTATGCCCTGGATCTTGTGCGGACCCGGCTGCACAGGTTGGCCCGCCAGAGTCTGGCTGATCACGGGGGAGTCGGCTGGTTCAACGGCCACAGCAGTGATCGCCTTGCCTTGAGTGTTCTTGATATAACGGCTCACCCCTGTAATGGTGCCGCCGGTACCGACACCGGCAACAAATACATCGATTTGACCATCGGTATCGTTCCAGATCTCAGGACCTGTGGTTTTTTCGTGGATCTCAGGGTTGGCCGGGTTGTCAAACTGCTGCAGCAGCAGATATTTATCCGGCGCCGATTGGCGGATTTCCTCGGCCTTTTCGATGGCCCCTTTCATGCCCTTGGCACCATCAGTCAGTACCAGGTTGGCGCCCAGTGCCTTGAGCAGCTTGCGGCGCTCGAGACTCATGGTGTTGGGCATGGTCAGAGTCAACTTGTAACCTCGGGCCGCGGCAACATAGGCCAGCGCAATACCCGTATTTCCCGAGGTGGGCTCAATCAGCTCTTTGTCTTTGGTCAACAGGCCTTTTTTCTCGGCGTCCCAAATCATATTGGCACCAATACGGCATTTGACACTGAAGCTTGGGTTACGGGCTTCTACCTTGGCCAGCACCTTGCCGTTGCTGACGCGGTTAAGACGAACCAGTGGAGTGTTACCAATGGTGTAGGAATTGTCTTCGAAAATTTTGCTCATGGCTTGCTGGCCTCCTTTGATTGCATCCCTAAAGCATAATCTCCATGAGATCAAAGAGAAGTGAATCTTTGTTCTTCTTTATTCTTTTTAGTTATTACATGAATCTCTGTTATTCGTAACTTCGGAGTAAGCCAGTTTAGCTTTATGTTAATCTCAACGCCAATTCGATGTTAACCAAAAATCAACATTCTATTCCAAATAGGAGAGCAGGCTTGGATCACAACTTCAATGCCGAGGAGGCAAATCCGAATCGAACCGGGGAACAGAGCGGCTTTAAGCTGTATCCGGGCAAAGATCCCCGCAGCATAGTGACACCGGCCGCATTCAGTGTGGCGCCGGAGCTACTCTACACCCCCTTGGCAAAGCCTTGGAAAAGGGCGCTGGCTATCACGATAGACGGTTTGTTGATAGCAGTACTGGCCGAACAGGCCGGCCCGCTGTTTGTGCTTTTGGTGTGCCTGCTGGCTTACTATATACACAATCACGCCAACAGGATCTCCACTTGGGCCAAGGGGCTTTTGTACCTGTTTATGGCGGTGGTTTTGCTTTGGTCTGCGGTGCCGCAGATGATAAAAGTCAACGGCCTGCAAGAGCGTCGCGATAATGAAATTCAGGGGCAGACACTGCTGACCTTGACGCCGCAGCTGCTGCGTTTGAGTTTGTGTGAGGACAAGGCCTGTGCCCAACATGAAGCGGGTTTGCTGGTCAATGCCGCGGTTGAGGCAGGGCTGTCACGTACCCAGGCCGAGACCATGCTGCAAGGTGCATTGGATGACTTGCCGCTTGCTTCAGCCGATATTGCGGCGATAAATGCAGACTTGATGCCGCAGTTGGCTTCAATGAAGCCCGAGTCTGTAGCGGCACTCAATGCACAGACTAACGCACAAACCGATGCAAAAAACGATGTAAAAACTGATGTAAAAAACGATGTAAAAAACAATGCAAAAATCGACACACAAACCAAGCCGGCATCTGCCGAAGACGACTCAAGACCGGAAGCTGAAGAGGACGAGCAGGAGGAAGAAACACAATACAGTCTGCTTGCTTGGGCCAAGGGGATGCTCAATGACCTCGGGTTTGGATTTGGCTGGGCGGCATTCTATTTTACCTTGTTCACTGCCTGGTTTGATGGTCAGACTTTAGGCAAAAAAATCATGCGGGTGCGGGTGATTGCCCTCGGAGGTGGTAAGCTGTCCCTATGGGACGCCTTTGGCCGTTACGGGGGATACGGTGCAGGCTTTGCCACTGGACTGCTGGGTTTCTTGCAGATTTTTTGGGATGCCAACAGGCAAGCCATCCAGGATAAGATCTCAGCAACAGTTGTCATCGATCTGAGTAAGCCACGCATGAGTCCAACAGAGACGGTGCTGCAGGCGGATCCGGTCACAAAACAATAAGAAGGTAGTTTATGAAGGATGCGATTGTCATTTCCGGTACCGGGCTGTTTACCCCTCCGGAAGGAATAACCAATCAAGAACTGGTGGACAGCTTCAATCAGTATGTTGACCTGTTCAATACCGAGAACCGTGCCCAGATAGATCTTGGCCATGTGGCGGCGCTGAATTACTCATCGAGTGAGTTTATTGAGAAAGCGTCAGGCATCAAACACAGATTTGTGATGGTCAAAGAGGGGATCTTGGATCCTGAAGTCATGATGCCGTTGATCCCTGAACGTGCCAGCGACAGCCTGTCACTGCAGGCTGAAATGGGCTTGCATGCGGCCAAGCAAGCGCTTGATAATGCCGGCCTCAAGGCGGATGACATTGACTTGGTGATAGTCGCCTGTGCCTACACCCAGCGGGCCTATCCGGCGATGGCGATTGAAATTCAACAAGCCCTCGGTACCCGGGGTTATGGCTTTGACATGCAGGTTGCCTGTTCCTCGGCGACTTTTGCCCTGGTGACAGCGGCCAATGCCATTCGCAGTGGTAGCGCCGGGCGCGTGTTGGTCATCAATCCTGAGATATGTTCGGCTCAGGTCAATTATCGAGACCGCGACAGCCATTTTATTTTCGGTGATGTGGCCACGGCCTTGGTATTGGAGCCGGCCGCAACGTGCCGCGCCCAGCAAGCCTTTGAAATTCTGTCGAGCCGCTGCTTTACTCATTACTCGAACAATATCCGCAGCAACTTTGGTTTCCTTAACCGTTGTGATCCGGCCACTTCCGGCGAGGCAGATAAGCTGTTTCATCAACAGGGGCGCAAGGTCTTTAAAGAGCTGCTGCCCATGATATACCAGCATTTGGATGCGCAGCTCGAAGAAGCAGGTATCACGCCCGAACAGTTCAAGCGTCTGTGGCTGCATCAGGCCAATATCAATATGAACCAGTTTGTGGTGAAAAAGCTCCTGGGTGAAATACCCGAGCCTTTGAAGGCGCCCGTGGTGCTGGATCAATACGCCAACACGGCATCGGCCGGCTCGGTAATCGCTTTCCATAAATATCACCAGGACTTCAAACAGGGGGAGTTGGGCCTGTTGAGCTCCTTTGGTGCGGGTTACTCCATCGGCAGTTTAATTCTGCGTGCCTGTTAAGGCAGGTCTTTCCTCAGCAATAAAAAATGCCTGCAACTGCAGGCATTTTTGTGTATCAATTGGCCTTACGGCGCTTAATCTGGCGCTATGGCCGGATTGCGATAGGCTTCGCGATACTTGTCGACCCACATGGAGGTGGCACCGCAAATGGCAACCGGCATCACGATAAAGTTGACAATAGGGATCATGGAAAACAGGGTGACGGCGGCGCCGAAGCTCATACTGCTGCCCTTGGTATTTTTCAGGGCAAACTTCATCTCTTTGAATGCCACCTTGTGGTTATCGAAAGGATAGTCACAGTATTGGATGCTCATCATCCAGGCACTGAAGATAAACCAGACCACAGGGAAAACGGTTTGGCCAATCACAGGGATAAAAAACAGCAGCAAGATCAGTATGGCTCGCGGCAGGTAATACACCAGTTTTTGCCATTCGCGGCCGAGGATCCGCGGCAGATCCTTGATTAAATCCAAGGTGCCGCCGGTATTGAGCGGCTTGCCGGTCAGCAGTTGCTCCACCTTTTCGGCCAACAGGCCGTTAAATGGCGCTGCCAGCCAGTTCATCACAGAGCTGAAGATAAACGACAGCAGCACCAACAGGGTGATAATCGCCAGTGGCCAGAGGATCACATTAAGCCAACTGAGATAGTCGGGCAGTTGGCCTTCGAGCCAGGCAAACACATTCCCCAGTTGGCCTATGGCAAAATAGATGACTCCGGCAAACAACAGCAGGTTGATCATCAGCGGAATAAACACAAAGCTGCGCAAGCCCGGACGTTTGATTAGGCTAAAGCCTTCGAGAAAATAGTTGACGCCGCTCTTGGCGGGTCTTGAAGATGCGGACATGTACCACTTACTCTCAATAAAAGAACACTTAGGGCCGATTTTGAGCAACCAAGGCCACGAAAACAAGGGAAAAACGCAGCCAAGGGAATAAAAAGCGTTACAAAATGCGGCCCGCTTTGCTAAAGTGACAGCGCTTATACAGCTTATTGGGCCAGGACGGCGGCGTTTCAATCAGGCTATTGAATTCCCTTCAGGATTGGCCCGCAAAACAAAAACAATCGGCACTGACATCCAACGGCAAATATGAGACTCAAACAGATAAAACTCGCTGGCTTCAAGTCATTTGTCGATGCAACTAAAATTCCTTTTCTCAATCCGCTGACGGCCATTATCGGCCCCAATGGCTGCGGTAAATCCAATGTGATTGATGCCGTGCGCTGGGTGCTGGGTGAAAGCTCGGCCAAACATCTGCGCGGTGACTCCATGGCCGATGTTATCTTTAACGGCTCCAGTGCCCGTAAGCCTGTTTCTGTCGCCGGCGTTGAGCTGGTATTCGACAACACCCTTGGGCGTATCGGCGGCCAGTATGCCAACTACGGTGAAATCTCCGTCAAGCGCCAGGTCTCCCGCGATGGCGAAGCCCTTTATTTTCTCAACGGTCAAAAATGCCGCCGCAAGGATATTACGGATATCTTTATGGGCACCGGCCTTGGGCCGCGCAGCTACGCCATTATAGGCCAGGGCACCATCTCCCGCTTGATCGAATGCAAACCTCAGGAACTCAGGGTTTTTATCGAAGAGGCCGCAGGCATCTCCCGTTACAAAGAGCGGCGCAAGGACACGGAAAACCGTATTCGCCATACCCGTGAAAACCTTGAGCGCCTGGGGGATATTCGCTCCGAGCTTGGTAAGCAACTGGATAAGTTGACGATTCAGGCTCAGGCCGCCAAACGCTATCGGGAATACAAGCAAAGTGAGCGGCGCTTGCATGCCGAACTCTTGGTGATGCGTTTCTTGGAGCTCAATGATCAGGCCGAGGCGCAAAACAGCGAGATAGAAAGGCTGGAGACCGAGCTGGCCCAGCAGCAGGCGCAGAAACAAGAGTTGGAGTTGAGCCTGACTCGGCAAAAGCTGGCTCAGGATGAACTCAGTGAAAAGGAGCAGCGCCAGGTTGCCGATTTTTATCACAACAACACTGAAATCGCCCGTATCGAGCAGCAGCTCAAGTATCTCAAAGAACGGGATAAACAGCAGGCATCTGAATTGGGTGCGCTGCAACAGCAAATCGCCACATTGAATGAACAGCTGACTCAGGCCAAGCAGCAGGAGCAAACCCTGGATGACAGTTTGCAGCAACTTTTGCCGCGCCAGGAAGAGCTGGAAGAGCAGCAGTTTGAACTGAGCCAGCAGTATGAAGCGGCGCTCTCGCAAAGTGAAAGCCTTGCCGGCGAGTTGCAACAGGCGGTGACTGCGGTCAGGGATATCAAGCATCAACAGGAGCTGGCCGCTACCCGGGAGCAGCATCTTAAGCAGCAACATGCCCAGCGCAGCGAGCAGCTTGATAAGCTCAGTGCAAGATTGCAGCAACCTGAGGCCGATAACGGGGCAAACCCGGCAGAGCTTCAGCAGCAGGTCAGCTTGTGTGAGTCACAATTGGCGGCAGCTAAAACCGATATCGAACGGCATGGCGCAGAGTTGACCAAGGCCCAGGAGGCGCTGGAGCAAGCAAGACAAGCGGAGCAGCAGTTGGTGCAGCGCCGCTCGGGGCTAGTTGGCCGCCTGGAGCTGATAAGTCAGTGGCTCGAAGGCGCCGCTCAAGCAACGCAAGAAACACAAACTGCCTTGACTCAGCTTTGGCAGGAAATTCAGGTTGAGGCCGGTTGGGAGCAAGTGGTTGAGGCCTGGCTTGGCCCCTTGATGCGCGCCGCTGTCTATCCTGACTCCAAACCATTTGATGGCAAAGGTTTTGCTCAGACTCGTCGCCAGAGTTGGGGGCCGGTCAGCGCCGGCGTCAACTTAAACCCCTGGCTTAACAGGGTGCGCTGGGCCGAGTCGGCGCAGCAGGCATCCAACATGCTCGAGCAGGGGCTGGCAGAGGGGGAGCTGATCCTCTGCCGCGATGGCAACCTTTTTGCGCATGATGTAAAGCTGACACTCGCCGAGGATGGCCAGTCACTGGTGAAGCTGACTGCCGAGCAGGGCGCCATTCAGGCTGAGCTCGATAAGCTTGCAAGCGAGAGCCGGCAGGCGCAGCAACAAACCACTGCGGCTCAGGATAGGTTCAACGAATTAAGGCAGGCTCAGCAGCTCAAGTCCGAGGCGCTACAGCAACAGCAACTGGCGTTGACCCGCGCTGTGATGGCTTGTGAGGCGGCCACCGAGCAGGCGGCACGCGAACTCAGACAAAGGCAACAGATAGAAGCGGAAATCGCCGAGTTGAAAGAGCGCCTCAAGCAGGAGCAGTTTGAGCTGGAGACGCTGATTGAGAGTCAGTTTGCTGCCGATGATACTCTGTATGAGCGCCAGCGGCAGGAGCGATTGCTGAGTGAGCGCCACAATGAGGCCAATCAGCAAAAAAACAGCCTTAAAGTCAGCCTGAGCGAACTCGAGCGCCAGTTAAAAACCTTGAATGGGACTCTGGCGGAGCAGAAAACCGCCTTGGCGTTGGCATCGCAGCGGCGTAAACAGTTGACCGAGCAGTTGCAGCAGGCCGAGCACAAGCGCAGGGAATTGCTGGATAAACCGCAGCAGGATGCAGATAGTGCCGAGCTGCAACCGCTGGAGCAACGCCTGGAAGGATTGCTTGCGCAGCAACACGGGATGCAGACGGAGCTTGAGCGCACCCGGGCCCAACTTGCCGAGCAGCAACAGCAGTTGGATAGTACAGCTTTAAAGCAAAAACAACAGCTTGGACAACTGGAGCACTTGACTCAGACAATCAGCACGTTAAAGTTACGTCGCGAGGGATTGAAAGGTCAGGCCGACAGCCAATTGGCGCAGCTCAGTGAGCAGCAGATCAAGCTGCATGAAGTGGCGGCAAACCTGCCGGATGAAGCAAAAATAGCGCCCTGGCAGGATGAACTGGAATCAGTTCGGCGTAAGATAAGTCGCCTCGGCGCCATTAACTTGGCGGCCATTGAAGAGTATGAGCAGCAAAAAGAACGTAAGGCTTATCTCGATGCCCAGGATGAAGATCTCAACAAGGCGCTGGCCAGTCTC
This sequence comes from Shewanella sp. BJSY2023SW005, assembly GCF_047314585.1. Taxonomy (NCBI): domain Bacteria; kingdom Pseudomonadati; phylum Pseudomonadota; class Gammaproteobacteria; order Alteromonadales; family Shewanellaceae; genus Shewanella; species Shewanella sp. BJSY2023SW005. The sequence continues at coordinate 130,633 of NZ_JBKORJ010000030.1, read as the reverse complement.
GAAGAGGCGATCCGCAAGATAGACAGGGAAACCCGCAGTCGCTTCAAGGCGACTTTTGAGCAGGTCAATGCCGGACTGGGCGAGTTGTTTCCCAAGGTATTTGGTGGCGGCAGTGCCTATTTGGCACTGACAGACGATGATTTGCTCGATACCGGAGTGACCATCATGGCCCGGCCACCGGGCAAGAAGAACAGCACGATTCATCTACTTTCGGGTGGAGAAAAGGCTCTGACGGCTTTATCATTGGTGTTTGCGATTTTCAGGCTCAATCCGGCGCCTTTTTGTATGCTGGATGAGGTCGATGCACCCTTGGATGACGCCAACGTCGACAGATTCTGCCGTCTTTTGCAGGAGATGTCGGACAGCGTACAGTTTATCTATATCAGCCACAATAAACTCACCATGGAGATGGCTGATCAGTTGATAGGTGTCACTATGCATGAGCCGGGTGTCTCTCGCATAGTCGCAGTCGATATTGAAGAAGCGGTGGCTATGGCCGACGCCGGATAACCATAGGAAAACAGGTAACCAATGGAAAATTTGCAACTGGTATTGTTTGTGTTGGGTGCGATTGCCATCATCGCCGTGCTGGTTCACGGTTTCTGGTCTATCCGCAAACAGCAGCCCAAGTCGCTTAAAGAAAATCCGCTGACAGGTTTCTACAAGGACCAGGCCCGGCGTGACAGCGAAGGTTTCGATGCCGATGGAATTGGTGAGGTGAGGGTGCGTAAAGTTTCGCCGGACGAGAAGCCGCCCAAGCTCAAGAGCAGCAAGTTGCGTAAACCTGGTTTCCAGCCGCCTCAGCAGGATGAAGTTGAAGGCGAACAGGCGTTTTCCCTCTCAGGTGCCAAACCCGAGCCGAGAGTGAACAGCAAGCCACAACGACAAGAGCCTGTGTTACATATCGATGATGAAGAAGATACTGCCGAAATGCAGATGGAGCTTGGGCTGGGTACGGATAATCACAGCGACACTCAAACCACGGCCCAGGCCGGTCACCAGGTAAACAGCCAGCCAGAGCCACAACTTGCCACTGAACAACAGACCCGCGAGCAGGCCAAGGAAGAATCGCGCCACGATGAGTTGCCCGATCCCACAGATGTTTTGGTACTGCATGTGGTTGCCAAAGAGGGCGAGAGCCTCAGCGGTGCTGAGCTGCTGCCTTGCCTGTTGGCACTGAATTTCAAGTTCGGTGACATGAACATTTTCCATCGCCATGAAGACAACGCCGGCACAGGTCGGGTGCTGTTTTCCCTGGCCAACATGGTTAAGCCCGGGGTGTTTGACCCGGACAACATGGAGCAGTTCAACACTCAAGGGATAGTCCTGTTTATGACCTTGCCTTGTCACGGTGATCCACTGATGAACTTTTCCATCATGCTCAATTCCGCCCATCAATTGGCGGATGATCTTGGTGCCGATCTGCTGGACGGCCAGCGTCAGCCATGGCATCAGGACACCAAACAAGCTTACCTGGGCCGTATTCGGGCTCAGGGCTGATATCCATCAGGGAGCCTGTGTGAGTCTCTCTATCCAAGGCCGCCTCTGCGGCCTTTGTTTTGTGCGGAATTTTTATGCAAGCCATTGAAAACGAAATTGATCAGCTGATAAGTACCATTAACGAGCACAACATTCGCTACTATGTGGATGACAACCCCAGCATTCCCGACGCTGAATATGACCGCCTGATGCAGCGGCTCAAGACGCTGGAGGCCGAGCACCCTGAACAGCAACGCAGCGACTCGCCAAGCCTCAGAGTCGGTGGTCTGGCGCTGGCCAAGTTTGAACAGGTGACTCACCTCAAACCTATGCTCAGTCTGGACAACGCCTTCAGTGAAGAAGACTTTGCCGCCTTCCATAAGCGGGTGACTGACAGAGTCGGCGAATTCAGCTATTGCTGCGAGCCCAAGCTCGATGGTCTGGCTGTCAGTATCCTCTATCGCGATGGCGTGCTGGAGCGCGCCGCCACCCGGGGCGATGGCGCGGTCGGTGAAGATATTACCGAAAACGTTCGTACCATTCGGGCGGTGCCGCTGAAGCTCAGGGGCGATGATTATCCGCCGCTGTTGGAAGTGCGCGGTGAAGTATTTATGCCCAAGGCGGCCTTCGAGGCGCTTAACGAGCGCAACCGGGTCAAGGGAGACAAGCTGTTTGTCAATCCGCGTAATGCCGCCGCCGGCAGTTTGCGGCAGCTGGACTCCAAGATCACTGCCTCTCGGGCACTGGCGTTTTACGCTTATGCACTGGGCGTGGTTGAGCCGGAATCCTTCCCGCTGGCGGACACCCATCTTGGGCAGTTGCAGCAGCTTAAAACCTGGGGATTGCCGGTCAGCAGTGAGATCCGCCTTGCCAAGGACCTCAGCGAAGTGGATGACTACTACCGGGATATTATGGCGCGCCGCAGTGCTTTGGCCTATGAAATCGATGGTGTGGTATTCAAGGTCAACAGCATAGAAGCGCAGCAGACACTGGGATTTGTCTCCCGTGCACCGCGCTGGGCCATCGCCTATAAGTTTCCGGCCCAGGAAGAGATGACTCTGCTCGAAGGGGTCGACTTTCAGGTAGGCCGCACCGGCGCCGTGACACCGGTCGCCAGGCTCAAGCCTGTGTTTGTCGGTGGGGTGACAGTTTCCAACGCCACTTTGCACAACGCCGACGAAATCGCCCGCCTTGGGGTCAAAGTTGGCGATACTGTGATCATTCGCCGCGCCGGTGATGTTATCCCGCAAGTGGTTGCCGTGGTGCCGGAAAAAAGACCTGAGGGTGCCAAAGAGATCAGTTTCCCGGAGCAATGCCCGGTTTGTGGCTCTCAGGTAGAACGCCTCGAGGGGGAAGCCGTGGCTCGCTGCACCGGTGGCCTGTTCTGCGAAGCGCAGCGCAAGGAAGCCATCAAACACTTTGCCTCCCGCAAGGCGCTGGATATAGACGGCATGGGCGACAAGATAGTCGAGCAGCTGATCGATAAGGAGCTGGTAGAGAGCCCGGCGGATCTGTTCTCACTCACGGCTTCGGCCTTGACCATGCTGGAGCGGATGGGGCTCAAGTCGGCCACCAATCTGGTGCAGGCCATAGAAGCAGCCAAGCAAACAACCCTGCCCAAGTTTCTCTACGCTTTGGGGATCCGTGAGGTGGGTGAATCCACCGCTGCCAACCTGGCACGGCACTTCAAAGAGCTCGATGCCCTCAAGCAAGCGAGTGTCGAGCAGCTTATTGAAGTGGAAGATGTCGGTGCCATAGTGGCTCAGCATGTGGCGCACTTCTTTGCTCAGCCCCACAACCTTGAAGTGATAGATAAACTGCTGGCCGCCGGGGTGACCTGGCCGGCCATCGAAGCGCCGTCTGAAGACGAGCAACCGCTCAAGGGGCAGACCTGGGTATTGACCGGCACCCTGAGTCAGATGAGCCGCACTGACGCCAAGGCGCAGCTGGAGGCGCTCGGCGCCAAAGTGTCCGGCAGTGTTTCCAAGAAGACAGACTGCGTGGTGGCCGGCGAGGCCGCTGGATCCAAATTGACCAAGGCCAATGAGCTGGGGGTCAAGGTGTTGGATGAAGCCGGCCTGCTGGCGCTGCTGCAGCCCTGAGCTTTATTTCTCTGTTTAAGCCCCGCCAAGCTGCGCAACGTAGATCAGATAAGGATCGGTTGACCGAACCTCCTGATGAGAGACAATCGGAAACCTGTTTGTAGGTTTCCGATTTTTTATGTCTATTCAAAACTGCTTTGCCGACTTTGGTTATAACTTGATGAGACGAGAAGCGAGCCAAGCGGCAGTAGAGCATGGTCGAATGCCCAATGAAATCAGCTTTAAGTACGCTTGTCAGTTCATCGCAAGTCAGCTCAAAGTCATGAGCAAAGCGGTGTCACCAGGTAATACGCCGAAGCGTCTAAACAGTCTGCGAGGAGACTTGTCCATCCTTTTTATAGACAAACGCCCTAAGCCAAATCGGCCCAGGGCGGTAAAAATATCAAAGACCCGATATCCTGTTAATCACAAGGCAGCTCCGCTTAAGTGAACTACGTTGCGCTAAGCTGCGGGGCTTTTTTATGTTCACTTAGCATCAACTGACCCGAGTTGATAAGGACTCTTAACATTTCAGACTCAAAAAAGCCAAACAGTCTGTTCAGGCCCTCCTTATTTAGCTTATTTGCCTTACACAACTTGAATTGCGCCGCCGCAGGACCCACCTCATTGTTTTGGAAGATGCTTCGGACTCAAGGCCTGTAGGTTCATCTGCCTAGAAGCCGGAGTCAGTCACAAGCGTGAGCGCTTTCGGTTACTTTTTTATGATGGCTGCGCCAGGGCCTGTCTGGGTGAGTCACAATGATGGAATTCTGCCCTTGCTTAAATTTGAACATGTACGCTGGCTCGACAATAACGGTCATATCAAGCCGCCGTTACTGCTTTACATCATAGTACTGTTTCTGGCCCGCGGCTGGTGTGTGTTTGCAGCGTCTCTGACCCAGGCCAGCGACAGGGCCGCTTTGGTGCGGCTGTTTTATCCGGAAAAGAGCGACTTCCTATTGGCTCTGGCCGCCGGCGTCGGCGCCTTGCTGGTCTATGGTTTGATCGTGGCGGAACGTAAACGGGTATTTGAGGTGGTGATCCCACTATTTCGGCAAATTCGTTGGTGGTTGGCGCTGTTGCTGGGGATAGACGGCATGTTGCTTATTCAGCGTCTTGGTCACAGCGACTGGCTGTTCAGTTGGAATTTGGCGCTGGATGCCTTGCTGCTGTTCTGGTCTTTGCTGTACCTCGCCAAGTCGGCTCATTTGCGCCACTATTTGAACGACTGGCAAAAACAAGACAAGTTGGAGTGACATACAAGGCAAGATTGGCGGTTTTTTGCTATATAAAACAGAGACCCATTGGCATATTTCGGCTTAAAGAGTTATCAATTGCAGCCATTTTGGATGAAATATGAACAGAAAAGGGCTTCAGCGGCCGTTTAGGAACTAAAACACTGTCAAATATGCTGTTTTTGTCATAAATTTGGCGCTGAAGTCTTACGCTTGGTTTTCAATGGTCTATAGTTAAGACTCTTGGGTATTGGTTTTTTAAAACCTTGTTTATCAAGTTGTTCTCTGGAGAAACTTTGAGTGGCCAAAGCTGAAAGGATCCATCTCCCGCTGTCACGCCTGCAAACCGGCATTACAGTCAAGTTGCCTCTGTCCTGGACAGATCATCCCTTTTTGTTCAATCGTATAGAAATCAAAGATGCCAGCCAGATAGAGATGATCCGTAATCTCGGGGTGCCCTATGTCATCTTGCTCTCCAACGAGGAGCTGCTCAATGATGTGATTGAAGAGGAAGACGAGGCGCAGCAGGCAACAGAGCAAACAAAGGACAATAAACCGGATCCCAAAGCCTCTGCCCGCAAGGCGATACGCAAGAGCCAGGGGCGTTTTTTGAATGCCATTAATGACAGTCGTACCGTGGTCAGTAAGTTGGTGTCCGATCCCGAAGGCGCCGTTCGTGAAGCCTCAGCTCTGGTAGAGCTGATGCTGGAGCATCTGTTGGAATCCGATAATCCCAAGTTGGCCTTGGTGTCCAGTGGTGAAGGCGCTCCCAGCGTGACTCAGCACGGGATATCGGTGGCGGTACTGGCCTTGATGATCGGTCATTCGCTTGAGTTGTCCAAGGACAAGCTGAGGGACATCGCTCTGGGGGCACTGCTGCACGATATAGGCAAACTCAAGGTGCCCGATGCCATCAGGCGCAAGCGCGGCCCCTTGAGCCCCCATGAAAGCAATTTTCTCTCCATGCATCCCAATTTTGGCTATGACATGCTCAAGCGCAGTGGCCTGTTTGGCAATGAGGTGCTGCATATAGTGATGCATCACCATGAGTTTATCGATGGCTCAGGCTACCCCGATGGGCTCAAGCTGGCCAAGCTGCCCCTGACCACTCAGATAGTGGCACTGGCCAATGACTATGACAGCCAATTGGCGCGTCAGGAGATGGTGTCACCGCAAATTGCCCTGGGTTATCTGTTTAAAAATCGGGTCGGCCAACATCAGGAGCAGTTGATTTCGGCGCTGGTCAAGGTGCTGGGTATATATCCGCCTGGTACCCTGGTGAGTCTGTCTGACAACAGTGTCGGCAAGGTGATGATGACGACCGCAGAGGTGCGGCAACCCCAGGTCTGGGCCTGTAAACGCGATGGCAGCGAGCCTAAGTTGCGCTTTCTTATGGATGAGGAGGTCAGCGTGGAGGCCGTGCTCAAGTCTGATGAACTGACCGAAGGCGCCTCAAAAAACCTGCAAACCGGTGCCAGCATCAGTTTCTATTTCAGCGCCCTGGAATAGCTTGCAACCCGCTTTCTCTTGCCGTGAGCGGCCAAAGTTTGGCCACTCATAGGCCCACCTCTGGTTTTTATTGTTATTTGTCTTATGCTTGAGCTCGGTTTACAACGGAGTAGGGCGATGAAACATATTGCAGTTTGGGGCTGCGGCTGGTTTGGTTTGCCACTGGCGAAGGAACTGCAGACCAGAGGCGTTAAGGTTTGCGGCAGTAAGCGTACCGAGGAGGGCGCGGATCTGTTGAGAAAAGAGGGGATGGATGCCGTAACCCTCAATCTTGCTGAGCCTGCACCTTTACCTTCGTTACCGGATGGCTGTGATGCCTTGGTGCTCAATATCCCCCCCGGCCTCAGGCGTGGCGCCAATGATTATCTGTCCTCTCTCGAGCGTTTATTGCCTGTGATTGCAGCAAGTTCCATCAAACGTCTGTTGTTTATAAGCAGTTCAGGGGTTTACCCACAGTCTCAGGGCGTGGTCACAGAGGCGACATCTGTTGATGCTCCGGCGGACAGCTATTGTGGCACCTTGGCGATGGCTGAGCAGAAGATACTGGCGCTTGCCAACGAAGGTCTCAAAGTCACTGTCATCCGATTTGCTGGCTTGGTCGGACCTGGCCGTCACCCCGGGCGCTTCCTGGCCGGCAAGAAAGGGCTGCCCGGAGCAAACGCCGTGGTGAATCTGGTGCATCTCGATGATTGCATAAATGCCTGCCTGCAGTTATTGACCGCCGCTAACCCAGGGGCCATCTATAACCTTTGTGCGCCGTGTCATCCAACCAGGCAAGAATTCTATCCGCTTGCCGCCAAGGCGCTTGGCCTGGCATCGCCTGAGTTTGCAACAGAGAGTGAAACCGGTAAGTGGGTGGATGGCTCTCTCATCTGCCGCGAGCTTGACTTTGAATACAGTTACCCCGAGGCTGATAGCCTTATTGCCGCTTGCCAATAAAAAGCGTGACTAAAAACAGAACAAGAGGAAACCCTATGTCTTTTTTATCCAGAATGGTGAGAGCCTTGCCGCTGATACTCTTGGCCTTCGGCAGTTTCAGTGCCAGTGCGGCCGATTTTCAGGAAGGGCGCGATTATGTCAAGGTGCCAGGGATCCCGGAAGCCAAGAGTGGCATAGTCAGAGAGTTTTTCTCCTATAACTGCCCCCATTGCTATCACAAGGATCCCTTGATGCAGCAAACTGCTGCCCTGCTGAAGGGGAAACTGGATTTTGAACGAACCCCGGTCGGTGCCGGGCGTCCCTCCTGGATCCTCAGTCAGGAAGCCTATTATCTGGCGCAAAAATTCAGGATAACCGATCAGGTGCACGGCAATATTTTCAACAGGATCCATGAGAAACATCAGGCTTTTGATCGGCCGCAGCAGTTGAAGGATTTCTTCTTGGCGCAGGGGGTCAATGAGCAAGAGCTTAACCAAACCTTGGGCTCGGCCGACAGCAAGCTGGCGTTGGCCAATTATGATACCCAGACTCAGCTCTCAGGGATCCGTGGTGTGCCTTCACTCTTGGTCAATGGCAAGTATTTGATCACCTCCCAAAGCTCAGATCCCAAGGAGCTGGCAGCGCTTGTCCTCTATTTGAACCAGGAAGCGCCATAGCGACCACTTTGCAAATGCAGTCAAGAAAATGCAATCAAGAGGCCGAATGGCCTCTTTTTTTACGCTTTTTGGCATTAATCTGCCGAACAAATTCAGACAAGAGCCTGAATGGTCATAAGAGTTTATTCCACCTCGGTTCGATAAAAGCGTTTATGGCAGCTTTGGGTTCTTGTTCGACCCTTCCCATGGCGGAGAAGGGCCGCTTCCTGATGCAAACCATCCTGAAAATCACTTCGACATTGGTCTAATAATAAGCGCCAATTAAACGAGCGTTTTATTGGCGTATTTTGTTTTAACTAGCTGATAAATATTGGATTTTTACAATTGTTATTAATGTGTAAATTTGGGGTTAGACTAAGGTCTTGATTGTGGCACTCCCGGCGGTTGCTAGATTAACTGTGACTTAATAATTATTACCACAGGGGAGTCGCTATGGGTTTTGAAAACAATGACAAGGCAAAGGGGTACTGGCGCGAAAACTTGCGCTTGGTACTGGCACTACTGGCCATCTGGTTCGTGGTTTCCTACGGTTGTGGGATTTTGCTGGTGGATGTTCTCAATGAAATTCATTTTATGGGATTCAAGCTTGGCTTCTGGTTTGCCCAGCAAGGTTCCATGTATGTATTCGTAGTGCTGATTTTCGTATATGCGGCCAAAGCGAATGCCTTAGATAAAAAATATAACGTACACGAAGACTAAGGAGCGGGCCGATGGATGTTCAAGCATTAACGTTTTTGATTGTGGGGCTCTCGTTTGCCCTTTATATAGGGATTGCCATCTGGTCAAGAGCCGGCTCTACCAAAGATTTCTATGTTGCCGGTGGCGGGGTTCACCCAGTGATGAACGGTATGGCGACGGCCGCAGACTGGATGTCGGCCGCTTCCTTTATCTCGCTGGCGGGGATTGTCTCTTTCGTCGGATACGATGGCAGTGTGTACCTGATGGGCTGGACCGGCGGCTATGTGTTGCTGGCTTTGTGTATGGCGCCTTACCTTCGTAAGTTCGGCAAGTTCACTGTGCCTGACTTTATTGGTGAGCGTTATTACTCCCAAGCGGCCCGAGTGGTGGCTGTGATTTGCGCCATCTTTATCTGTTTTACCTATATTGCCGGGCAGATGCGCGGTGTTGGGGTGGTGTTCTCCCGCTTCCTGGAAGTGGATGTCGATACCGGGGTGTATATAGGTATGGCGGTAGTGTTCTTCTACGCCGTACTCGGTGGCATGAAGGGGATCACTTACACTCAGGTGGCCCAATATTGCGTGCTTATTTTCGCCTTTATGGTTCCGGCCATCTTTATCTCTGTGATGATGACAGGCCATATCATTCCACAAATCGGTTTTGGCGCTGAACTGATAGACGCCGCCGGGAATAATACCGGGGTGTATCTGCTGCAAAAACTCGACGGCCTGCAAACCCAACTGGGTTTCACTGAATACACAGAAGGCGCCAAGAGCACCATAGATGTATTCGCCATCACTGCTGCGCTTATGGTAGGTACTGCCGGTTTGCCACACGTTATTGTGCGTTTCTTTACCGTACCTAAGGTGAAAGATGCCCGTATCAGTGCCGGTTGGGCGCTGGTGTTTATTGCCATTATGTACACCACTGTGCCTGCCTTGGCGGCGTTCTCTCGGGTGAACATGATAGAAACCATCAATGGTCCTGAATCGACCGGTGTTGCCTATGAGTCGGCGCCGCAGTGGATCAAAAACTGGGAAACCACCGGGCTTATCAAGTGGAATGATAAAAACGGCGACGGCAAGATGTACTACGCCAAGGGTAATCTCACCGACGATAGCAGCAATGAGATGAATATCGACCGCGATATCATGGTGTTGGCGACCCCTGAAATCGCCGATCTGCCGGCTTGGGTGATTGCTCTGGTTGCAGCCGGTGGTCTGGCGGCGGCGCTGTCGACTTCTGCGGGCTTGCTGCTGGTTATCTCAACCTCGGTATCCCATGACTTGTTGAAGAAAAACTTTATGCCGGACATCTCAGACAAGAAGGAGTTGTTCTATGCCCGAACCGCGGCGGCTGTTGGTATAGTGATTGCCGGTTACTTCGGGATTAATCCGCCCGGGTTTGTGGCGGCAGTGGTGGCCTTTGCCTTTGGCTTGGCGGCATCGTCACTGTTCCCGGCAATCGTGATGGGTATTTTCTCCAAGTCGATGAACAAGGAAGGAGCCATAGCCGGTATGGTGGTGGGGCTTGGCTTTACCGCGGCTTATATCATCTACTTCAAGTTCATTAATCCTGCCGATAACAGCGCTGAAAACTGGCTGTTTGGTATTTCACCTGAAGGAATAGGCATGATTGGCATGATACTCAACTTTGTTGTGGCGATTATTGTTGCCAAGATGACAGCCGCTGTTCCAGAGCATGTACAGGAAATGGTTGAATCCATCCGTTTCCCCAAAGGTGCAGGCACGGCGCAGGAACACTGATAGTCTAATGCTGCATAAATGGAAGATCCCCCGCTTGGCCGGGGGATTTTTTTATCAGTGCAGTTTGGGTTGGATACTCAACTTTCTATTTTTCTTTGGTTTGGGCTTTCTGTTTCGGGCTTCTGCCTTGGTTCTGGCGGTATTCGACTAAAGCCAGATAGCCAGCATGATACAGAGTGGGCAATATTGAGATTAGTCAGACCAACTCTAAAGGCCGCCCATGGATGAAAGTGAACTGCTGCCTATTCGCAGCTTTCTGCAACAGACGGTTCCTTTCGATGAACTGCCACAACCCTTGCTGGAGCAATGTTGCCGCACCATCGGCATAGGTTATTACAGCAAGTCGATGAAAGCCGTGCCGCTGGATTCGGCCAACCCCATGCTCTATATCGTTCGTAGTGGCGCCTTTGAAGTGCGCGATGCCGAGGGCGAGTTGCTGGACCGCTTGGGGGAGGGCGATTGCTTTGGCTTTCCCTCTTTGTTGTCGGGCGAGGAGATCAGTAACAAGGTGCTGATCCTCGAAGATGGCCTGGTCTATCATGTGCCACCGGCGCTGTTTGACACTCTGCGCCTGGAGTGCCGCAGCTTCGATCGCTTCTTTAACCGCGCTTATGCCAAGCGGTTGCGCCACCAAGGGCGTTTTCGGGCCAGGGATTTGACCACGACCAGCCGGATCAGCACCCTGATGACCCACGAGCCTGTCAGTGTCGATCACCGCCTTTGTATTACGGATGCGGCCAAGCTGATGCGCAAGCACAGGGTATCGTCTGTGTTGGTTCTGGATAATCACAAACTGGTGGGGATCCTCACCGACAGGGATCTGCGTAATCGGGTGCTGGCCGAGGGGCTTACCGGCAATGAAGCCGTGTTTCAAGCCATGACCCGCCAGCCCGTATACATAGATGCCCAGGCCCTGGTATTTGAAGCCATGCTGCTGATGAGCGAGCACAACATTCACCATCTGCCGGTCATGGAGCGAGAGCAGCCGGTCGGGATGATCACCAGCACAGACATACTGCGAAGTCAGGCATCCCAACCTTTGCTGCTGATAGGCGAGATAGAGCGGCAAAAAGATTTGCAAAGCCTTATCGGGGTCAGTCGACAAATTCCACTTTTACTGCAAAACCTTATCAGTGCGGATGCCCGTGCCGAGGAGATTGGCCGGGTACTGACCTCAGTTACAGATGCGCTTACCCGCAGACTTATCCAGCTCCATCAGGCGCTGCTCGGGGAGGCGCCGATGGCGTTTTGCTGGTTGGCATTTGGCTCTCAGGGGCGGCAGGATCAGGCCGCCTGCTCGGATCAGGACAATGGTTTATTGCTGGCCGAAGAGCCGGATGAGCATGCCAGAGGTTACTTTCAGGCCTTGGCCAAGGGAGTGTGCGCCGGGCTCAACGAATGCGGTTATGTATACTGCCCCGGGGATATCATGGCGCAAAACCCCAACTGGTGTTTGTCGCTGGCAAGTTGGCAGCAGAAGTTTGCCTCTTGGGTCAACACCCCTGAGCCCAAGGCCTTGATGCATGCCAGCATCTTTTTCGATATGCGCTCCGTATATGGGCCGGACAGTCTGTTCGATGCGCTGCAAGACAAGGTGCTGGCGCAGACCAAAGACAAGGATATCTTTCTGGCGGCCCTGACCGGCAATGCCTTAAGTGAGTCGCCGCCATTGGGATTCTTCCGCCAATTCGTGCTCGACAGGGATGGCAGTGAGGTCAAGGGGATGGATCTTAAACACAGGGGCAGCGCCCTTATCAATGACATCGCCCGGGTATATGCATTGGCCACTGGTATCAAAGAGGTCAATACCGCCAAACGGATCCGCGCCTTGATGGAGAGCAAGCTGTTGAGCCGCAAAGATGCCCTCAATCTTGCCGATGCCCATGAATTTATTGCCCATATGCGGCTGGCCAATCAGGGGCGTCAGTTTGAGCAAGGCCAAGGGATAAGCAATTTTCTGATGCCGCAGGCACTCTCTTCACTGATGCGTCATCAACTCAGGGATGCCTTCAAGGTGGTGCATGATGCCCAGGCGGCGCTGAGACTCAAGTTTACCCGGAGTTTCTAGGATGCCTTTGCTGCACAAAGTCCGCCTGGCCTGGCATTGCTGGCAGGCAAGAGAGCCACTCAAGTCTTTTTACCAGGCCTTGAGTCCAGTATTATCCAAGCCTGTGGCAGAGACGCCTTTGATGGCGCTGGACCTGGAAATGACCGGCCTAGAGCCGGGTTGCGATCAGATCCTCTCTATAGGTGTGGTGCCTATCAACAAAGGACTATTGGAGCTCAGCGGCGCCCGCCACAAATTGGTGAGTATTGCCGGCAGTGTCGGTCAGAGCGCCACGATTCACGGCATTATGGATCGCCATCTTGACCAGGGGGCGTTGGCGCCCGAGCAGCTCTTGCCTTGGCTGTTAGAGCAAAGTCAGGGGCGCGTTTTACTGATGCATCATGCTCCTTTGGACTGCGCTTTTCTCAGCAGGCTTTGTCAGCAGGCATACGGTACTAAGCTGCACCTTCCCGTGATAGATACCCTGCTGCTGGAAAAGACCCGCCTGCAGCGGCAACAGGAGGTGCTGCCAAGCGGTAGTCTGCGCCTCGGCGCTTGCCGCAGCCGCTATCATCTGCCGCCGTATTCGGCCCACAATGCCCTGACTGACGCGCTGGCCTGTGGTGAGCTGTTTCTGGCGCAAAGCTGTGATGCTGCCAAAGAGCCTGTGGCCGATTTCCTCTCCTGGGTATAGCAGTCGGTGAGCACTTCCTGGGTGTATTCCCTTGGTTTGACACTGAGCAGAGCGTTGTCAGAACTGAGCTTGGTCGAATTGAACTTTGCCAAGCGGCCCGAATTCGATTAATTTCAAAGTGCCACTCAAGGCGTTAAGGAGCAAAGCTATGGCACTTCCGTTACTCTGGCTTGGCTCTGCCGCACTCGGCGCCGTGTGGCTTGCCGATGAAGGGCAGAAGCGTAAGAAAGTCGCCCGCAATCGAGTACTCAAGGATATGCCGACAAAGGGGGCCAAGGGGCAGGCGCGGCTGACACCCAGTGAATGGTTTCACAGTCAGAGTGTCAAACGAGTGCAGCCCGGGATGCTGGTGTGCTGCCACGTATTCGGGGTCATTGAACACACAGGTATCTGGCTCGGTGACGGTATGTTGGCCGAACTCCACGGCAGCGGCCTTGTGCGGCCAGTGTCGGTGAAGCGTTTCCTGGCAGGTCGCAGCGGCAGCAAGGTGTTTGTTGCCTGCGATCATCAAAGAATGCCCCTGGTCAGTGAACAGGCGCTGGCCCGCGCCGGCGAGAGCCTGTTTCAGTATCGGGATTATGACTTGTTTGACAATAACTGCCACAGGTACGTGTGGCACTGTATCAGTGGCAAGCCGCAAAGGGTGAGCAGTTTTTCGCGGCTCAATCAACTGTTGGAAGACTTCTTCGGTCAGGGCATCTATTGGGATCAACTGCCGCTGGAACCCTTTGGGGAAGAGTGAAGATGATTGTCGCCGCAAGGGCCTTAAATATTAACCATGAATTATCTTGGGTGGTTTGCCATTCATGCAACTCAATCGCTTTGAAAAATCGATAGTCAGGCATCCGCTGCGTTTGTGGCTGCAAAGACAGCTGGAGCGGCGGATGTTGTTGAAGCTGTTTGCCAAGCCTTTACCTGCTTTTAGTCGCGCCTTGGAGATAGGCTGCGGCTTTGGTGAGGGAATCGCGCTTGTGCGTCAGGATCTGGGGGCGGAAGAAGTGTGGGCGCTCGATTTTGATTTCGACATGGTCAGCCACTGCGCCGGGCGGTATTCGGATCAAAACTGGTTGCATCTGTGCCAGGGCGATGGCAGCACCTTGCCTTTTGCCGATAGCCAGTTTGACCTTGTGGTCGATTTTGCCGCCTTTCATCATATTCCGGATTGGCAACAGGCGGTGGCCGAAGTACACAGAGTATTGCGCCCTGGCGGCTATTTCGTCATGGAAGAGCTTTATCGCGTTGCTATCTGTAATCCCTTGAGTCGGCGTTTGTTTGAACATCCCCAGGAAAACCGTTTCAATCACGCTGAACTCTTGGCTGTTCTTGAAGATACCGGCAACTTTGAGATTATCCGCCAACACCAGTTGCCGGCGCTGGCGGGTATCATCCTGGCCCGTAAAACCGTCGGCAAAGCTTGAGCAGGATAATGACGGGTCAAGCCGGGCCTTGCCGTGCTTGGCGGTTTGGTTTTGCCCGGCTCCACTCTATAAGCATTTATGCGTTTAATCCTATCTTTTTGCAACCGATATAACAGCATCCAAGTGCGTATCATTTAAGACAATTTAGCCTAAATTTGCCCTGAAGCATGGTTTGTTGTGCCGCTTTACCACTATAATTTGCTCAATACTCCGAAGTTAAATTGGAAACGCAGTCGTTATGGCAAAAGTATTGGAATCCGTAGATCAACGTACCCAACTCGTGGGTGAGAACCGTCTGGAACTGCTGCTGTTCAGGATCAGTTCGACCCAGCTGTTTGCCATCAATGTATTCAAGGTCAAAGAAGTAGTGAAACTGCCGGAACTGTCTGCCATGCCCGGCAGTCATCCCGCCATCAGTGGCGTCGCCAATATCCGCGGTACGTCCATCCCTGTCATTAACCTGCGCAGTGCCATAGGTTTTTCGCCCATGCCGGTGGGCGAAGACGCTAACCTTATCATCACAGAATACAACCGCAGCGTGCAGGGTTTTCTGGTGGGCAAGGTTGAGCATATCGTCAACATGACCTGGGGCGATATCATGCCACCGCCGAAGACTGCCGGCCGTAATCATTACCTTACCGCCATTACCCGTATTGAGACTCAGGGTAAAACTGAGTTGGTGTCAATTATCGATGTGGAAAAGGTGTTGGCGGAGATCATCCACTATGACGTGCGTCTCTCGGAAGGTGTGCTGGATGAGTCCTTGGTGGCCAAGATGCCGGGGCACAAGATTTTAATTGTCGACGATTCGCCCACTGCCAGACGCCAGGTTCGCGATACTTTGGGGCAGTTGGGGCTTGAAGTGATTGAACGCAGCGATGGGCGCGAGGCGCTGACGCTGCTCAAGTCCTGGTGCGATCAGGGGCTCAAGGTGACAGATCAGATTTTGATGATGATCACCGACGCCGAGATGCCTGAAATGGATGGTTACCGTTTGACTTATGAGGTGCGCAACGACAAGCGGATGGCCGATCTCTATATCACCCTCAATACCTCACTCAGTGGCAGTTTCAATAAGGCGATGGTGGAAAAGGTGGGGTGCGATCGTTTTATTTCCAAGTTCCAGCCGGATCTGCTGGTGGAAGCCGTGCAGGACAGAATTCGTCAGCTCGGCTGATTAGTGGCTGTTTTCCAGCTCCAGTTCGCGGATAAGTTGCTTCTTGGTGCGTTTGTCCGCGGCTATGTTGAGTCTGGCCAGGCGTACGGCAAAGGCAAATCTGTCGCGGCCGCAGATGGCAGTCAAGGCCTGCAGAAAGTCTTTATCCAGTGCAAAGTTTTTGGCGTAGTGCTCTATGGCGGCAAACACTGAGCTGTAGTGCAAACCGTCGAAGTCAAACCCGGTATTTGGCGTCTCGTCGCGCAGCGGAACCCCATCAATACACAAGGGCCAGCCCTTGGCATTGATCCTGTCTCTGGCCACTTCATACATAAACCAGGCGCTGCGTTTAAAGCCGCCAAGAATTTTGCAGGAAAACTCCGATTCTTCCAGCTCTTCACGGGTCCAATTCAGCCCTATGGCCAGATGTTTGGCGTAGCGCTTCATCAACGCATCTTTAACCGCAATACGGCACTCGTATATCGAGGTGAGAGTATGTTGGCGGGCCAGCGTCAGGCACTCCTTACAGGCGGGCACGCTCAGTGAGGCATGTTCTGCATGGGGGGAGGCTCTAAAGGCAAAAACGTGCTCGCAGGGTTCGGCACAAAACCAGCAGCTGTGACGGCAATTAAAGGGGATGTCGACCAAGGGACAGGGCATAGGGTTGTGCAGATGCTGCTCTGAGTCTTAAAAGAAGTCGGGAGTCTTGATGACTCCCGACCGGGTAAGGCTTATTCGGCTTCCACGTCCACCAGGAACTTGGCCAGCTCTACCGGCTCAACTTCGGGACATTCCTGCTCGGCGCGCCAATCGATACCAATCAATACGCCATCTTCGTTGAGATCTTCAATCCAGAACTCCAGCAGCTCTTCCAGTGAAATCGCTACCGGTGCGAAGTTGACCCACTCCTCGGTGCAATGACTCTGGGCCACCGCCTGATCAGACCAAAGCGGCATGACATCTGTGTCTTCATATTCACTGGAGTCACACACCACCCAGCCTTCGCCGGAGTCGTCCTGCAAGCCCCACACCTGCTGGTGCTCTTTGACGTTATCGATAAATTGGCTCAGTGCCGGCGCTAAATCAGTCATGATCTCTCTCTTGAGCAAGGGTTAGTGGCGCCATTATACGGCATAAGCACTGGAGTCCAAGTGAATCTTAACCTCAGATGAACAAACAGGAATA
Organism: Shewanella sp. BJSY2023SW005; assembly: GCF_047314585.1. NCBI lineage: Bacteria > Pseudomonadati > Pseudomonadota > Gammaproteobacteria > Alteromonadales > Shewanellaceae > Shewanella > Shewanella sp. BJSY2023SW005. Next base: position 113,790 of record NZ_JBKORJ010000030.1, on the reverse strand, counting down.
AATGCTTAAAAATCGGCTCAACGACAGGGAATTATGCCTGCGGGGCTTAAAAAACGCTGTGCGACTGGTTAGGATGGAGCTCGATGGGGTGTTTAATCTTTTAAGGAGTCGGAAGGTGTTCAGAGTATTATCCTGGTTTCCCCTGCTGCTGGCCACGCAAACGCTGGCAGCCCCCCAGAATGAGGATCCTGTAGAAGCCCTGATAAAGGCCGGAGAAGCGGCTTTTCCTCAGTGTATTGTGGAGTTGCAGGACAAGGCCCTTAACGAGGGCATCAGTCAACAGACCATCGACTCACATCTTAAGCCACTCAAGTTTGTCCCCAGAGTGATAGAGCTGGATCGCAGTCAGCCCGAGTTTACCCAGACATTTGCCAACTATTTCGATAAACGGGTAACAGATTGGCGGGTTTCCAAGGGCCGGGAGTTGCTGGTTGAGCACAAGGCGCTGCTGGACAAGCTCAAGCGCGAGTATGGCGTGCCGCCGCAATATCTCTTGTCTTTCTGGGGCATGGAGACCAATTTCGGAGGCTACAAGGGTAAGATGCCGGTCCTGGACTCGCTGGCGACTCTGGCCTGTGACTCCCGGCGCTCGGGCTTTTTTACCCAGGAGTTGATGACAGCGCTGAAGCTGAGCCAGAAATATGGTTTTGCTGCCGCCAATATGCAAGGCTCCTGGGCCGGTGCCATGGGACACACCCAGTTTATGCCCAGTGCCTACGCCAGTTATGCCGTCGATGGTGACGGTGACGGCAAGGCGGATCTCTGGAACAGCATAGATGATGCCCTGACCTCGGCGGCAAACTTTCTTGCTCACCTGGGGTGGCAGCGCAACGAACGCTGGGGCAGGGAGGTTCGCTTACCTGAGGCGTTTGATTATCAGCACCTGGGGCAGAAAAAGTCTCTCGCCGACTGGCAGGCGCTGGGATTGACCCAGAGCAATGGCGAGGTGCTGCCACAGGCCCAGATGGAAGCCAGACTCTATCTGCCCGCCGGGCACGAGGGACCTGCGTTTCTCGGCTACGATAACTTCCAGGTGATCCAGCGTTGGAACCGTTCTGAGTTTTATGCCATCTCAGTAGGCCATTTGGCCGACAGAATAAGTGGCGCCGGACGGCTGGCCAAAGCACCGCCGCAGCAAACCCGCTTGAGCCGCGCCCAGATAAAGGCGCTGCAGCAAAAGCTCAATGAGCAGGGGTTTGATGCCGGAAAGCCGGACGGTATTCTCGGGCGTAATTCTCGCGCCAGTTTACAGGCGTTTCAGCTCAGCAAAGGCTTGGTGGCCGACGGTTTCCCCTCTGCCGAAACCTTTAAAGCTCTGGGACTCTAGTTCTGCTAATCAAAATGATTGCCAGCAGCCAAGGGATTGGCTAATGTTAGCTCATAAAGGCGCCAAGAAGCTGCCCGGATAATGCCGGCAGCAGAAATTGGCGTTCTCCCTCACCTATTTGAACTCAGGGAATGATATGAGCAGCGAGATGAGCAACATAGATAAGTTGAGTCACGGCCAGCGTCAGCGTCTGGCCTTTATCGATTTCAGTCTGCAGTATTTTGGCCAGGTCAGTCGTCAGGATCTGATTGCCAAGTTTGCCACCGGATTGGCGGCCGCCACCCGCGACTTCAGCCTCTATCGCGAATTGGCGCCGCAGAACCTCAAGCTGATGCACCCCAGCCGTCATTATCAGCGCCAGCATGAATTCAAACCCTTGTTTCATCACGATCCCGAAGCCATTCTCTCGGGTCTGGCCCGTGGCTTTGGAGATGGTTTGTCACAGCCCCTGGTTCCCAGCCAGGTCTGTTTCGATGCGGTGCGGCTTATTCATCCGGATACCGAGATTATCGCGGCGCTGATGCGTTCAATTCAGCAAGGGCAGGCGCTGGCACTGCAATATGTTTCCACCTCAAGCGGTGAAACCCTCCGTGAAATTGTGCCCCATGCCCTGGTCAACAACGGCCAGCGCTGGCATGTACGGGCATTTGACAGACAGCATGGCAAGTTCAACGACTTTGTGGTGACCCGTATCAAGCAGGCCAGAGAACTTGAGGGCTCTCCCTTGCCCAAGGAGCAACCGGCAGCCGACAACAACTGGTTGACGCCGGTGGAACTGGTGTTGGTACCCCATCCGAGCCTGAAGCATCCGGAGGCGATTATGCTCGACTATCGTATGGAGGATGGTGAACTCAAGGTGGCCAGCAACGCGGCCTTGGCCGGATATCTGCTGCGCAGCTGGAGTGTGGATTGCTCTGTTAAGCATCAAATCGATGGTGGTGTTTGTCAGTTGGCACTTAAAAACCACCAGGTGCTGGAGCGACTCGAGCATCTGGCGATAGTGCCTGGCGCCGGGCGGTAATCCAAAGCAGTGGAGTGCAGGCGACAGTTTTGTTAAGCTGCGCCGGAATCATGAATACTGAGGACTCAGAATGAGCGTTAAAGAAGATATGGTGGTGCAGTTCAATTACACACTGCGCGATGAAAAGGGGGAAGTGCTGGAAACCAACGAGGGGCACGATCCCATCGCCTATCTGCATGGCCATGACAACATGATGCCCGGAGTCGAGAAAGCCATTGAAGGCAAAGAGATAGGTGCCAAGTTCAGTGTGACCTTGCCTGCCTCTGAAACTTACGGTGAGCGTGTTGAAGGCGCCGAGCAGCGCGTATCGGTAAAACACCTGATGGGCGCCAAAGTATGGAAGCCAGGCATGCGCGCGGTCGTCAATACAGATCAAGGCCAGCGTCAGGTGACTGTGGTCAAGGTGGGCAAGTTTATGGCCACTGTGGACATCAATCACCCATTGGCCGGTCGCGAGCTGACCTTTGATATCGAAGTCGTTTCCGCCCGTGAAGCTACCCATGAAGAGATAGCCCATGGTCATGCCCATGGCGTCGGTGGCCATCACCACTGAGTTTGGCTTTAACTGAAAACGCCCGCTTTAGCGGGCGTTTTTGATTGAAAAACCATTGAGAGGAGAGGGGATGAAAATTGACTGCGAGCAGGGGCGATTGCTGCTGAGTCCCAATGAGCTGCAGGTACGCTTGCCGGCCATGCAGACAGTGTTGATGGCGCTGAGCGACGATATCCGTTTGCTCAAAGGCCCTTGCATTCTGCTGGCCGATGCCGGCGCCGTGCGTTGGCAGCTGCGGCTCGACTCAGATGAACAGCTCGAGCAACTGGCAGACTTTTACGGCCTGACGCCCGAGTGATTTACTATTCCAGTCTGTGGCGTTGATGGCTGCGCTGATAGTCTAACTCGGGGCCCTTGGGTACGACGCGACTGGGATTTATCTGCCCATGGCTGTAGTAATAGTGCTGTTTGATATGTTCAAAGTTGACCGTGGCGGCAATGCCGGGGTACTGATACAGATCGCGCAGGTATTGGCTCAGCGCCGGGTAGTCTTCAATGCGGCGTTTATTGGTCTTGAAGTGGCCCACATAGACGACATCGAAACGGATTAAAGTGGTAAACAAGCGCCAGTCTGCCTCAGTGACTTGTGAACCGGTGAGAAAGCGGCGTTCACTCAATTGCAACTCCAATCTGTCAAGGGCACTGAACAGCTGCTCAAAGGCCTCTTCATAGGCTTGTTGTGAGGTGGCAAAACCGGCCCGGTAAACCCCGTTATTGATATTGGGATAGATGAACTCGTTGAGCGTATCTATCTCCTCTCTCAGATGGGGCGGGTAAAAGTCCAGGTTATTGCCGGTCAGATGATCGAAGGCGGAGTTGAACATACGGATGATTTCCGACGATTCATTGCTGACTATGGTCTGATGATGTTTGTCCCACAGCACAGGTACTGTCACCCGACCGCTGTAATCGCTAGCGGCTAGTTGATAAATTTGGTAGAGGAATGCTTTGCCAAACAAAGGGTCTTGCTCGGCGCCCTGGATATGGTGGCCGCCCTTGGGGCCAGCCGCCTCTGTGGCAAATTCCCAGCCGTTTTCCAACATATGGGGCTCGACCACAGTGACAGAGATCAGCGCTTCCAATCCCTTCAAGGCGCGAAATATCAAGGTTCTGTGGGCCCAGGGGCAAGCGAGTGAAACATAGAGATGATAGCGGCCCAGCTCGGCCTTGAATCCGCCTTGGCCACTGGGGCCCGGACTGCCGTCCGGGGTGATCCAGTTTCGCAGCTTTGCATCTTCACGGACGAACTTGCCGCCGCTTTTGTCTGTCTGATACCACTGATCAACCCATTTGCCCTGCTGCAATAATCCCATCTGTCGCTCCTTTAACCGCTTTGCTTTCATGGCTTGCATCTCAGTCTAGGTGGTGGTTATTTGTGGGTAAAGCGCGAAATACATGTGTTTTTATTCGAATTTTTAGAATGGTACTGGCAAGGAATCTTCAGCCTGATATGATGTCGGTCACATTTTTTGCCTATCAAGAAGGATGTAGTTATGTCGTCAGCCACCCTGGATGCCGTTGTTGTTGAACCCCGGGAGCCGGCCACGGCCTGTGTTATCTGGTTGCATGGTTTGGGTGACTCGGGTGACGGCTTTGCCCCTGTGGTGCCGGCATTGGGATTGCCAGCCGATCACTCGATACGCTTTGTGTTTCCACATGCGCCTGAGCAAGCTGTTACTGTCAATGGTGGCTATGTGATGCGCGCCTGGTATGACATCAAGAGCCTCAATCTCCATGACAGAGCCGATATGCCAGGGGTGTTGCAATCCGAGCGTTTGGTTCGACAACTCATAGAGCAGCAAGTCGCCCAGGGCATTGCCGCCAACCGTATTGTGCTTGCCGGTTTCAGCCAAGGTGGGGTGATGAGCCTCTTTACCGCACTGCGTTATCCCGAAGCCTTGGCCGGTATTATGGCGCTGTCCTGTTATTTGCCTGGAGGTGAGCAACTGCCGGAAGACGTGAGCAGCGCCAACCGTGATACACCTATTTTGCAATGCCACGGTGAGCAGGATGATGTGGTTTCCCTCAGTGCCGGGCTTATGGCTAAAGAGGCGCTCGAGCAGGGGGGATATCGGCTTGAATGGCACACTTTCCCAATGGCGCACGGCGTGGTACCGCAGGAGCTTAATCTCATTAGTCAGTGGCTGCAGGCGTGTTTGAGCTAAGGAAGGTGCGAACAAGTCCCATGCGTGCTCTGCGTCGGCTTACGGGCCTGGATGCAAGGCGTGGTTCGCAGCAAATGGCCTGAGTCCTTTGCAAGAAGCACAACACAGCAGACAGGTCTGTAAGCCACGCCCTTTGGGGCTTGCACAGCAACCGGCTCTCTGCGTTATCCGACTTTGACAGGCCCCGGCATGCCTTCAGTCAGATGCCTTGAACGCCAATTGCTGTGCAAGCCAGAGTGCCACGAGGATTTATTCGCACCTTCCCTAAGTGACAGTTAAGGGTTGAGCGCCTGAAAATTAAGCAGCCTGGGGCAAGAAAATTATCACCCGGGCTGTTTGTTTTGCCAAACAATGGCCATGTCTCATGGCAAGCTTTAGTTATTATCTTAAATAACAGCAAGATAACTATGGTTGGTTAGAGTTCTTAAATCCTGGTCCCGCAGCATATCCCGCTTTGATATCCCCCTCGTTTAGGGGGTTATTTGGTAACGTAAACAAACTGTATTATTTCCCGCCTTAAAATCACACATTTAGCTCACTTTTATTAATAAAAATGACACATATTCGACTTAATCTTGCTAGTATGTCGGGCGCGGGAAGTTCGCTTCACCGCTTATTAATGATGATGGTAAAAATAAATAAAAACATGGGGTTGATTTAATTATGTCTAATAAACTGATGAAAGGACTTTTGGCGACAGCCATTCTGGCTGCTCTCGCCGGTTGTAACAGTGATGACAAGGATCCGGCACCGGAAGTCTGCGGCGCCGATAACTGCACCAAGTTCACCATTTTACACACCAATGACAACCATGGCCGCTTCTGGGAAAACAGTGACGGTGAGTATGGTATGGCAGCCCGTAAGACGCTGGTTGAGCGCTTACGCAACGAAGTGGAAAGCAACGGCGGCCAGACTCTGTTGCTCTCCGGTGGTGATATCAACACAGGTGTGCCTGAGTCGGATCTGCAAAACGCCGAGCCTGACTTTATCGGCATGAACCTAATTGGCTATGACGCCATGGCCGTGGGTAACCACGAGTTTGATAACCCACTGAGCGTGTTGGATATGCAGCGTGAGCTCGCCGAGTTTCCTATGCTGGCTGCCAACATCTACAAAAAAGATGGCACCCGTTACTTCGAGCCTTACAAGGTTTTCGATGTTAAAGGTCTTAAAGTGGCTGTCATAGGTTTGACCACAGAAGATACCGCCAAGATAGGTAACCCTGAGTTTATCGGCGAGCTTGAGTTTACTGATCCCAAAGAAGAGATCAAAAAGGTCATCAAAGAGATCAATGATAAGAAAGCCGCCGACATCATAGTGGCGACCACTCACATGGGTCACTATGCCGATGGCCAGAACGGCAGCAACGCCCCGGGTGACGTGGCCATGGCTCGCGCCCTGGAAGAGGGACAGCTGCAGGTTATCATAGGTGGCCACTCACAGAACCCGGTTTGTATGGAACCCGGTACCCAGAGCTATGCCGATTTCAACCCAGGTGATGATTGTCGCCCTGATCAGCAAAACGGCACCTGGATCATGCAGGCCCATGAATGGGGTAAATATGTTGGCCGCGCCGATTTTGAATATTATGGCGGTAAACTACACCTGGCCAGCTACAAGCTGATCCCGGTCAACCTGAGAAAACTGGATGCCGAAGGCAAGAAGACAGAGGAACTGGCCGGTGAGCCGATCCCTGCCGATACCACAGTGAAGGCTGTGCTGCAGCAATATCAGGACAAGGGTAGTGAAAAACTGGGCGAAATCATCGCCACTACCGATGGAAAACTGGAAGGCGATCGCGCCGTGGTTCGTGGTCAGCAGACCAACCTGGGCCGTTTGCTCGCCATGGCGCAGGCCACCAAGGTTAATGCCGATATCGGCGTGATGAACTCGGGTGGTGTACGTGACTCTATCGCCGCCGGTGATATCAGCTACCGTGATGTACTGACAGTGCAGCCTTTCGGTAACATGATAACCCTGAGCACCATGACAGGTGCCGAGCTCAGCGATTATCTGGGTGTAGTGGCTACCATGCAGCGCGGTTCAGGGGCTTATGCCCAGATAACGGGCGTGAAAATGACAGTTGACTGTCAGGCCAAGTCGGTCGCTATCAGCGAAATCAACGGCAAGGATTACAGTGCAACAGATAGCTACACCTTCACTGTACCCAGCTTCAACGCCGCGGGCGGTGACGGCTATCCCAAGCTGGATCCTGTACAAACCGGCTATGTTGATGCCGAAGTCTTCTACAGCTTCCTGAAAGAGAAGCAAAGCATCAAGGCCGTTGATTACGAGCCGGTAGGCGATATCGTTTATGAAAACTCCAACAGCCCACTGGGTTGTGAAGTGCCTCAGTAAATAGCACTTCAAGTCACTTTAGAGGCAGCCCTTCGGGGCTGCTTTTTTGTGGCAAAAGAGCAGGGTGGTCATGTGGGTTTGGGTGATTTTTAACCAAATAATTCTACCGGGACTTGAAATACCATTGCCCGACCCTATCTATTGAGTGTCGGCAGGGGAAGCGCCTTGACCGATAAATTAAAGGCCGTGCCATTGGGCGGCCGTTTGAACCTAGGGTGCGATGATTCGGCCCGACACTACATATTGCTTAATCTATGAGGATATGACTATGCGTAACTATGATTTGACTCCCCTTTACCGCAGCGCTATCGGTTTTGATCGTTTGGCCCGTTTGGCCGAACATGCCGCCGCCAACAATGGCAATGCCGGTTACCCTCCATACAATATCGAACTCCTGGGTGAGAACCGTTACCGGATCACCATGGCGGTTGCAGGCTTTGCCATGGATGAGCTGGAGATCACCAGCGAGGGCGAAAAGCTGTTGGTGAAAGGCACCAAGGGCGAACAGGCTCCGGAGCGTAAATACCTGTATCAGGGCATTGCCGAGCGCGGCTTTGAACGTACCTTCCAGTTGGCCGATTATGTGACCGTCGAAGGCGCCCATCTGGAACACGGCCTGCTCAATATAGATTTGGTGCGCGAGATCCCTGAAGCCATGAAACCGCGCAAAATTGAGATAGGCTCAGGTAACCGCCTGATAGAAGAAACTCAGGCCTAAAACAGCGCTGATAAGCTCGGCCCCGGCTTGTAAAGCAGGCCGCTAAAGCAAAAAAGCCAGTCTGATACAGACTGGCTTTTTGTATTCAGGGCCATCATTCCCCAAGGCAGTGCTTAGAGTACCATGGCGGCAATCCAGCCGAAGATCAGCAGCGGGATATTGTAGTGAATAAAGGTTGGGATCACGCTGTCGCGGATATGGTCGTGCTGACCATCGGCATTCAGGCCGGCGGTGGGGCCGAGCGTCGAGTCCGATGCCGGTGAGCCGGCATCCCCAAGCGCCGCGGCGGTGCCGACCAGGGCGATAACCGCAGGCACAGAGAAACCAAAGTTCAGTGCCAGTGGCACATAGATGGTGGCAATAATGGGGATAGTCGAGAAAGATGAGCCAATACCCATGGTGATTAACAGGCCCACCACCAGCATCAACAGCGCGCCCAGGCCCTTGTTGTCACCAATCAACTCACCTATGGCACTCACCAGAGTCAGCACTTCACCGGTTTGTTTGACTACGGCGGCGAAACCGGCGGCGGCTATCATGATAAAGCCTATGTTAGCCATCATGCGCACGCCTTGGTTAAAGATATCTTCATCGGCCACATGTTTGAGCGCGCCGCTGAATGAGAAGATCATAAAGCCAACCAGCGCGCCGAAGATCATCGAATCTGTCTGCAGTTGCACCAGCAGAGTCGCCAGAATGGCCAGCACGGCAATGATGATGTTGCGCTTGCTGAGTCCGGTTTCCGGCTCGGCGGTGAGGATCTGCTCTTCCCGGTACTCTCTTGGCTTGCGATAGCTGATAAACACGGCCGTCAACAGTCCGGCCAACATGCCTGCGGCCGGAATAAGCATGGCTTGGGGAATATCCCCTGACTGGGCCTCTAAGCCGTTGGACTGCAGGTTTGCCAGCAGTATGTCGTTTAGAAATATGCCGCCAAAGCCAACAGGCAACACCATATAAGTGGTGACCAGGCCGAAGGTGATAACACAGGCGACCAAACGCCTGTCCAGCTTGAGTTTGGACATCAGATGCAAGAGTGGCGGCACCAGAATGGGGATAAAGGCGATATGGATCGGCAGAATGTTTTGTGAGCTGATAGCCATGGCCAGCAGCGACAGCAGCAACAGGCTGCGAACCCACTTGAGGTTTTGACTATCGGGATCTTTGCCAAGGGCCTTGATCACAGAGGTGGAGATCAAAGTGGTCAGCCCAGAATGGGACAGGGCCACGGCAAAGGCGCCGAGCAGGGCATAACTCAGGGCTATCTGGGCTCCACCGCCCAGGCCGGTATTGAATGCCTCTATGGTCTGGTGGATGTCCAGTCCTCCCATCAAGCCGGCGACCAGGGCGCTGATCGTCAAGGCGATCACCACATTGACCCGGGCCAGGCTGAGAGCGAGCATCAGACAGACGGCAATCACAACTGCGTTCATAGTAAAGTCTTATTCGCTAAACAAAGGGGCTATTTTTGACTGGGGGGGCTTGGATGTCCAGCTGCAATCAGTGTTTGCGGGAAAAAATCTCTCTTTGTGAACTGGATCCTGAGGTTATTGAGTCGCTTTGTGAGCCAGGTAATTGCGGTGGCCGCACACTTGCCGATTTCTTACCCAGACAAGCCTTAAAATGCAGCAAAAGCGTGATATTGATCCTAAATAGGTTGTCAGGTGCATGGCACCTCTTATAATGGCTTGTAGTTAAAACGGATTCTGTTTTATTCACAGCTCAATCCATAGATGGAGGTATAAAATGAGCGTATTAGTAGGCCGTCCGGCTCCGGACTTTACTGCAGCAGCTGTTCTGGGTTCTGGTGAAATTGTTGACAGTTTCAACCTGACTGCAGCAATCAAAGGCAAGCCTGCGGTAGTGTTCTTCTACCCACTGGATTTCACCTTCGTGTGCCCATCTGAGCTGATCGCCTTCGATCACCGCATGGAAGAGTTCAAGAAGCGTGGCGTTGAAGTGATCGGTGTTTCTATCGATTCTCAATTTACTCACAATGCATGGCGTAACACCCCAGTGGAAAAAGGCGGTATCGGCCAGGTTCAATACACTCTGGTAGCCGACGTTCGCCACGATATCTGTAAGGCTTATGATGTTGAGCACCCAGAAGCCGGTGTGGCTTTCCGCGGTTCTTTCCTGATCGACAAAGAAGGCATGGTGCGTCACCAGGTCGTTAACGATCTGCCTCTTGGCCGTAACGTCGATGAAATGCTGCGTATGATTGACGCGCTGCAATTCCACGAAGAGCACGGTGAAGTTTGCCCAGCAGGTTGGGAAAAAGGCAAGAAAGGCATGAAAGACAGCCCAGACGGTGTTGCTGCCTACCTGTCTGAGAACGCTGAAGAGCTGTAATTGCTTGTATAGCTTTATAAAGCTGCCCTCGGGCAGCTTTTTTTATACCTATCTAAACCTTTATTGCCCATTCCAGAGCTCAGAGCTTGACGAAAGGTTCAGGATAGTTGCTAATTGAACCGGAAAAATAGCAAGGAAAACAGGATGAATTCAATGGAGTTTGCTATTCCGGAGCAAGACAAGCAGGCCTTCGGCCAATATTATGCGCAAAAGATTGCACCCAAGTGTCGGCGTTATGAGTCGGTTCGAGAGGCCGCTGCTGCCAGGTATAAAGAGCGTAGAAAGATAGTTGCGCCTCTCACCTTTATCGGCATTCCGGCATTTTTGCTGTTTTTTGCCATGGGTTTCTACGGCGCCTTGATGTTGAATTTTAAAGAAGGGGTGTTTTTTATCGGCTTTGGCGGCGCCGTGCTATCTCTGGCGGTGGTGGTGTTGGCCAACATCTGGGCTGGCAGTGAGATAAGTGAACTGCGTACCCAGATAGTCGAGGAGATCTATCCTCTATTGCTGGGGTATTTCGGTAAAAGCTTTGCGTTCAACCCCTCGGGATTGCCTGAACTGGAAAGCTATAAAGACTATGGTCTCTTTCCCGACTATGACAAAGGTTATTTTCAAAACTCGGTCAGAGGCAAATATCTTAATGTGCCTTTTCTGCTTAGGGAACTGACGTTACTCGAACGCACAGGCAAGAACGATAATGGTCCCCAATATAAGACGCTGTTCGATGGCATAGTGATAGAGTTTGACCTGCCGAAGACATTTTCCGCGACCATCCAAGTGCGCCGCGATAAAGGTTTTATGGCCAATGGCTTGGCGCAGTTTAGAAACAAGCTCTCGAGGGTAAAGCTGGAAGACCCGGACTTTGAGCGTAGATTTGAGGTCTACAGTGACGATCAGCTCGAAGCCAGATATGTGCTCAATACAGCGACTATGGAACGTTTGTTGTCACTATCAGGATTTTATCAAGGTGAGCTGGAAGCCTGTTTTAAACAGGGTCGATTGTTTGTCAAAATAGCCTGTAAGCACAGCTATTTTGAGCCGCAACTGGATCTACTCAAGCCGCTGGATCTCAGCGCAGACATAGAGCAAGTGTTCAAAGAAATCCATGAAGTATTCGACTTGATTAAAGCCCTGAAACTCGATAATCGCACTGGGCTTTAAACATGAGGCTCAAGACCTTAGTTTTGAGCCAGGCTATCTTTGGTTTCCGGTCACTGGCTTCTGAACGGGTTTCTGAACGCTGGTCTTTGGTCGCTGGGTTTTGATGCGCCCTCACACCTGATGCTCAAAGGATTTGGCGTGAGGACGGGAAACACTTTAGTTTGAGTCGGCTTATATGTCCGAGCCGACTTGCTATGTTTGAGCGTATGTTTGAGCGGGTTTAGACCACATCCTGTGGGGTTTCGGCTTCGGCTTCGGTTTCGGCAGCGGCAGGCAAAGGCCAGCCGCCAAGGGCTTTCCAGCGGTTGACTATGTAGCAGAACAGCTCGGCGGTGCGCTCTGTATCATAAAGCGCCGAATGGGCTTCTTTGTTGTCGAAGGGGATCCCGGCCAAGGCGCAGGCCTTGGCCAGCACTGTGTGGCCTATGGCCAATCCGGCCAGAGTGGCGGTATCGAAGGTGGCAAAAGGATGAAACGGCGAGCGCTTGATATCATTGCGCTCAATTGCCTTACTGACAAAGCCGTGATCGAAGGCGGCATTGTGAGCCACTATGATAGAACGGTGGCAATCGGCCGCCTTCTGCGCCTTCTTCACCGCCTTGAATATTTCCAGAAAAGCTTCTTTCTCGCTGACGGCGCCCCTGAGAGGGTTATTGGGATCTATGCCGTTGAATGCCAGTGCCTCCGGCTCGAGATTGGCGCCTTCAAAAGGCTCGATATGGAAGTGCAGGGTTCTGTCTATTCCCAGATTGCCCTCGGTATCCATCTTCAGCAGCGTGACGGCAATCTCCAGCAGCGCGTCGGTCTGCGCATTGAAGCCAGCGGTCTCCACGTCGATCACCACAGGGAAATAGCCCCTGAATCTGTGCTTGAGTTGGTTGGCTAGGCTTGGCTGAGTCATGCATTTCCCCTGGAAAATAACGAAGCGGCTATTATGCTAAAACATCAACAGGGTGTCATGTTCGATTGTTGTTTTTATAGGCTAAAGGAATGAATTTCTTTGCCGATAGAGACAACATGGTATGCGAAAAGAGAGATTTCTATGTGGCGTAAACTGTTCCTGCTGTCGACTCTTTGTCTGCCGCTGTCGGCGATGGCAGATCTCAGGCACTATGTGGCGTCACTTGACGACTCTCATTGGCGCGTGGCGCAAAATACCCCCATAGGTTGCAGCCTGGAGCACGACATTCCCGCCTACGGCAAGGCGGTGTTTTCCAGTCATGCGGGTAAAGAGCTGAATCTGCAGTTTACTCTGGATATGTGGCAAAAGCCTGATGCCGTGACCCATGCCCGCTTGATGAGCAAGGCGCCGGCCTGGCGTCCCGGGGTGACCTCCAAGGCGATTACCGAGTTGAGCTACCAGAAATACTTCAATGGTGAAGTGCCGAAAAAGGCCGCCTGGTCCATGCTGGCAGAGCTGGATCGCGGTATGGAACCCACTTTCTACTACAGCGATTGGTACAACCAAAGCAACAAGGTGGCGGTCGGCCTTTCTGCGGCCAACTTTGCCCAGAAATACCGCGAGTTCAAGCAGTGCCTGGCCAATCTATTGCCTTACAGTTTCGATGATATCGCCTTTACCGTGCTTACCTATGAGATGGGCGGTACCGAGTTGACCCGTTATTCCAAGGCGCAGCTGGCGCGGGTGCTGGAGTACCTGGCCTATGATCCCGAAGTGGAACTGGTGCTGATAGACGCCTATACCGACAGCTATGGTGGTCGTAGTATCAACCAGAAGGTGTCTCAGCAGCGCGCCGGTTCAGTCAAAGAGTTCTTCGTGGCGCGGGGTATCCCGGGTGACAGGATCCACACCGAAGGGCACGGCGAGCGCCGCCATGTGGCTTCAAACGACTCCAGTGACGAGCGTGCCCGCAACCGCCGGGTGGTTATCCGGATAAGCAAACCGCTCCAGTAACGCCAGAGCATGCTTTCACAGACAGTAAAAAACCAGGATCAAGCCTGGTTTTTTCATGCGTGGACTTTGGCGGGGAGACTCAGGCGCGCATCGCCTTGTCGCCTCTGGCAAGCCCCACGACTCCGGAGCGGGACACTTCCACCACCTTGGTGACCTCGGTCAGCGCGGCAATAAAGGCGTCCAGTTTATCGCTGGTTCCCGCCATCTGTACTGTGTAGAGATTGGCTGTCACATCGACAATTTGGCCGCGGAAGATATCGGCGGTGCGTTTCACTTCTTCCCGCAATGCGCCGCTTGCCTTGACCTTGACCAAGGCAAGTTCCCGCTCCACATGGGTGGACTCTGTGATGTTGGACACCTTGAGCACATCGATAAGCTTGTGCAGCTGCTTCTCTATCTGCTCCAGAATGCTTTCATTGGCCTCAACTGCGACTGTCAGCCGGGACAGGGTAGGGTCATCGGTGGGCGCAACCGTAAGAGTTTCAATGTTGTAGCCGCGTTGGGAGAAGAGACCGACAACTCTTGACAGGGCGCCGGGCTGGTTTTCCATCAATACAGATATGATTCGACGTCTCATCAGCTTTTCTCCGTCTTGCTCAGCCACATTTCATTCATAGCGCCACCACGAATTTGCATCGGGTAGACGTGCTCGGTTTCATCAACACTGATATCCACAAACACCAGCCTGTCTTTCATGGCCAGAGCTTGTGCCAGTTTGCTCTCCAGCTCATCCACATGGTCGATATTGATCCCCACATGGCCGTAGGCTTCGGCGATTTTGGCAAAATCAGGCACCGAGTCCATATAAGAATGGGAGTGGCGGCCCGAGTAGATCATGTCCTGCCACTGTTTCACCATCCCGAGGAAGCGGTTGTTGAGATTGATGATTTTCACCGGCACATCGTATTGCAGTGCGGTGGAAAGCTCTTGAATATTCATCTGAATCGAACCGTCGCCGGTGACACACACAACGGTTTCATCCGGCATCGCCATCTTGACACCCATGGCGGCCGGCAAGCCGAATCCCATGGTGCCCAGGCCTCCTGAGTTGATCCAGCGCCGTGGTTTGTCGAAAGGATAATAGAGAGCGGCAAACATCTGGTGCTGGCCAACATCCGAGGCCACATAGGCATCACCGTTTGTCAGGCGATAGAGGGTTTCTATCACTTGCTGAGGCTTGATCCGTTCGGCATTGCGCTGATACTCGAGGCAGTTGCGGCTGCGCCAGGAAGCAATTTGCTGCCACCAGTGTTGCAGCGCCTCGTCATCCTGAGGCATTACCTTGTCTTCATCCAGCAATTGCAGCATCTCGTTCAGTACCTTATCGGCCGAGCCCACAATCGGAATATCCACCTTGATGGTCTTGGAGATGGATGAAGGGTCGATATCTATGTGCAGTATGCTGGCATCCGGGCAATATTTGGCGACATTATTGGTGGTTCTGTCATCGAACCTCACGCCAATGCCGAAGATTAAATCTGAATGGTGCATGGCCATATTGGCTTCGTACAGGCCGTGCATCCCCAGCATGCCCAGGTTGTTGTGATGAGAGCCGGGAAAGGCGCCCAGCCCCATAAGCGTATTGACCACAGGCAGTTTCAGTCGTTCGGCCAGTGTCAACAGCTGCTGGTGGCAGCCGGACATAATGGCGCCTCCGCCCACATACAGCACAGGTTTCTTGGCGGCCATCAAGGCCTGCAAACCCCGGCGGATCTGGCCCTTGTGACCCGAAAGCGTCGGGTTGTAGGAGCGCATCTTAATCTCTTCCGGGTATTGATACTCGTGCAGTATCGCTGGGTTGAGGCTGTCTTTGGGCAGATCCACTACCACAGGGCCTGGGCGGCCGCTGGCCGCGATATAGAAGGCTTTCTTGATAATGGTGGGAATTTCGGTGGGATCTGTCACCAAAAAGCTGTGTTTCACCACAGGGCGGGAGATCCCTATCATGTCGCATTCCTGGAAGGCATCATTGCCGATCAGGTTACTGGGCACCTGGCCAGAAAGCACCACCAGAGGGACTGAATCCATGTAGGCGGTGGCGATGCCGGTAATGGCATTGGTCGCTCCCGGGCCGGATGTCACCAATACCACGCCGACCTTGCCCGTGGCTCTGGCGTAACCATCGGCCATGTGCACAGCCGCCTGTTCATGGCGGACAAGAATATGTTCGATATCGGATTTTTGATGCAGGGCATCGTAGATGTCGAGAACTGAGCCACCCGGGTAGCCGAATATATGTTTTACGCCTTCGTCAATTAACGAACGCACTATCATGCTGGCGCCTGAAAGCATCTCCATTTGGTACTCCTTGATAAGATACCGTTACGGTAAACAGTAACTTTTACAGCGACGGTTATCGCTCTAATTCGGGCCGGAAGGGTAGTTCCGGCCAGCTGTCGACCGCACACTTCCCTGTAGGGAAGGGGTCTCTGTCACCAATGGACAGAATTTCATCATATTGGAAAGAGAGAAGTTTTCAAGCCCCTGGGAGCGGCTTTTTTATGAGCATGAATAAATTTCATTTTTGCCGCCGAAAAGCGGCCCTGATTGCGGTAGGCTTTTGCTAAAGTGCTATTTATTAAGTATTGAATTTATTATGTTTTATTCCTAATTGAGGATCTTTTTAGACTTTGGTCTAAAGCGCCGCAATTCCTTGTGTATGAACCCAGTCTTTGAAAATTGTGGTTCTTTGGTTGCGGAAATCGACAAACGGCGCTTTTCGCTCAAGCGGTTTCAAACGCTTGAGCATGCTTTACCGCCAGCTTTATTTTAGGAACCGGTACTGCGGCATTCTGGCACAGGGCGGCGACTGACAGCGAACTGGCACAAACCCACCAGTAGCACAGAGGCCAGCATCAGCGCGGCAAAGGGCACGGCAGTACCAGTGTAAAACAGTGCCAGCAGCGGTCCTGCCAGAGCACCAAAGCCAAACCTCAGGGTGCCGATAACCGCGGTGGCTGTGCCTGTTTCCTGCTGAAACTTCATCAGTACTATGGCATCGGCGTTAACCGACATTATCCCCAGACATCCCATCAGGGGGATCAGCATGGCCACGGTAAAGTGGTAACTCAAGTCGAGCAGGTTCACCAGTAACAGCCCGGTAGCGGCAATACTGCCGAGCATAGTGGCGGCAACCAACATGCGTCTTGAGCCATAGCGACCAACAATGCGTGAGTTGATAATATTGGCCAGCATCAAGGCGCCTACGTTGGTACTGAATAGTATGGCAAACAGTGACTTATCCAAGTTAAATACAGACATATAGACAAACGGCGAGGCTGTCAGATAGCAGAAAAAGGCGAATGAAGTCAGCACGCCGCTGCCGATATGCAGCTTAACGCCGGGCCGGGTAAAGACGGTGGCATAAGCGCCAAAGAATGACTTGCGGCTGCGCTCGGCGCCTTGCATATCCGATGGCAAACGCAGTTTCAGCAATACCAGCATGAGCAGCAGCAGGGCATAGAAGGCGAGAATAAAGAAAATCAAATGCCATTCACCCAGCTCCAGAATTAAGCTGCCTATGGATGGAGCCAGCAGCGGCGCCAGCATCATTATTAGGCTGACATAGGACATGCCCTTGGCCGTATTGTCACCATAGACCTCCTTGATATAGCCGGGGATCACCACGGTAGCGGCGGCGCCGATAAAGGCCTGGACAAATCTGAGGCTTAAAAACATTTCTATCGTTTGCGATAGCGCCAATCCCAGGCTGACCAACATAAATCCCGATAGGCCAATGATCACCAAAGGACGACGGCCGAAGCGATCGGCCAAAGGCCCAAAGGTAAGCATACCCAGAGAATACCCGGCCAGATACAGGCTCAGAGACTGCTGCACTGTAGTGATATCGGAATGGAAACTTTCGGCTATGGTAGCCATGGCCGGCAGATACATGTCGATAGCCAAAGGCGTTATCGCCACGATGGCCGACAGCATGGGAATAAGCAAGGCCAGATGCAGCCCTTGGGGTGTGCGCCTGGTTATCTGGGGTTGGGTATCCAATTTAACCTCATTATATTGGCCAAAAAGCATTGGATGCTTGGTCAGGAGTGTGATTCGTGCCACGAAAAGGGGCTTGGGGTTTATGTTAAGTCGCGGCGGCCAATAAGGGAAGGTGCAAATAAGTCCTCGTGGCACTCTGGTTTACACAACAATTGGCATTCAAGGCATCTGACTGAAGGCATGCCGGGGCCTGTCGAAGTCGGATAACGCAGAAAGCCGGTTGCTGTGAAAGCCCCGAAGGGCGTGGCTTACAGGTCTGCCTGCTGTGTTGTGCTTCTTGCAAAGGACTAGGCCATTTGCTGCGAACCACGCCTTGCATCCAGGCCTGTAAACCGACGCAGAGCACACATGGGACTTGTTCGCACCTTCCTTAGCCAATCCCCCAGAGTCGTTTCTTTACATTACTGACAAACAAAAGCGGAAATGTGAATAGTGAGAATATTTTATTTCGCCCTGGATGACTTCCTGGCATAAGCTCACTACATTATCCACTCAGGACAGTATGCGCTTAAATTGATGGAGTTGAGTGCTGAATATGCGAGTTAATTTTCCACAATGGAACACCAGGGAGTTGCTGACTCAATCACTTCCCGGGCTGGCAGGATTGCTGCATTACCAAAAAGAATGGTTGCGGGATGATCTGCGTGCCGCCTTGTCGGTAACCGCGGTGGCCTTGCCTGTGGCCATCGCCTATGCCCAGCTTACCGGGGTCAGCGCCGTGGCCGGGCTTTATTCCTGTATTTTACCAATGTTGATTTATGCCTTGTTTGGTACATCGAGGCAACTGATAGTGGGTCCGGATGCCGCGACCTGTGCCGTGATAGCCGCTGTGGTGACGCCACTGGCCGCCGGAGATGCCAAGGTGCACTGGCAGTTGGTGATGACCATGACCCTGATGACGGGCATTTGGTGCCTGCTGGCCAGTCGCTTTCGGCTCGGGGTGCTTGCCGAGTTTCTCTCGCGGCCGATTTTGATGGGGCTGCTCAACGGGGTGGCGATAACCATTATCGTCGGCCAGTTCTCGAAGATTTTTGGCTTTAGCTTCGACTCCCGCTATTTGCTGGAACGCCTGGCAGGCGGCGCCGAGTATCTGTCGCGCACTCACTGGCCAACATTGGGCATGAGTCTGGCCACCTTGCTGGTGTTCCTGCTGGTCAAGCGTCTGCGGCCGCAACTTCCTGCCTCCATGGTGGCGATTGCGGTGGCAGGATTATTGGTATGGCTGTTTGATTTGCAGCAGTATCAACTGGCGGTGGTCGGTACTATCGAAGGCGGTCTGCCGGAGTTTCAGGCACCGGTATTTGATTTGGGGCTCAGCCGTGAACTGGTGATGCCGGCGCTGAACCTTGCCATGGTGAGCTTTGTTTCCATGATGCTGACGGCGCGCAGCTTTGCCGCCAAAAACGGCTACGATATAGATCCTGATAAAGAGTTTCGCGCGCTTGGATTTGCCAATATCGCCTCGGCGCTGTCTCAGGGGTTTGCCATCAGCGGCGCCGATTCGCGCACCGCGGTCAATGATGCCAATGGCGGCAAGTCGCAGTTGGTTTCTGTGATAGCGGCGCTGCTGATAGCCCTGGTGGCCCTGTTCCTGACTGCGCCGCTGCAATATATCCCTTCGGCGGCGCTCGGGGTGGTGCTGGTTATCGCATCGCTCTCTTTGATTGATATCAAGGGGATCTGGAAGCTGAGAAAGCGTGACAACGGCGCCTTTACCCTGGCGTTGATCACCCTGTTGGCCGTGCTCTTTATCGGGGTGATCCCGGGGATCACCCTGGCAGTGCTGCTGGGCTTGTTCCAATTTATCCGGGTAGTGATGAAACCCTCGGAGCAGCTGCTCGGTGTCGATCGCAAAGGGGTGCTGCGCAGTATCGACCGCAGTGACAAGGCCACGGCGATCCCGGGGATCATGATCTACCGTTTCAACTCACCCTTGACCTATTTCAACGCAGGTTATTTCAAACGCCAGCTGCTGGCCAGGTTAAAAGAGCAGCCCGAGCCGGTGGACTGTGTGATAGTCGATGCGGTGGCCTGTTTCAGTCATCTGGATATCAGTGTGATGGCCATGATTGCCGATTTGGCGCACCTGTTGAAGCGCCGCGGTGTCAGCCTGGTACTGGCGGGCCGTAAACGTCAACTGCTCAGCTGGTGTGAAGCCAGTGGCATAGATGTGGCGGAGGATGGTTTGATCATCAGGCCTGATTTGGCCTTGGCGGTGCGTATGCATCAAAACTACAAACAAGCGGTCGCTGAGGGCCAGGCCCCCGAAGTGCGGCGTTTGGCCGGCGATGATACCAGCGCCCCCAGACCGTCACACCTGTAAAACCTGGCGGGCTCCCGATAGCACGCAAACGCCTGCCAAGATTGCTCGGCAGGCGCTAAAGTGGCTGTTGCTCGCCGCTTTCCAGCCACAGTGGCTTGGGTTTCATGGCGCGGATAAACCAGGGGTGCTCGAGCCAGGCCTGCAGCCATTGAGTCAGACAGGGCAGGGGGGCTGCATTGAACCTGGCTCTATCCACATGGGCAAATTGGCGCACAAAAGGGAAAATGGCGAGGTCTGCCGCGCTCATTCGCCCGAGCAACATGGCTTGCTCTTGCTGCCCTTGAGCCTCAGCCAGTCTCTGCTCCAGTGGCAGCAAGTACTCGAGCGCTTGTTCGAAATAGCTTTGCTGGCTGAACTCAGGATAACGGTCAAAGTATTTGTATCTGTCCAGCAAAGGCTTGAATGCCCTGTCATTGGTTGCAATCAGGGCTGAGATAAGGTTTTCTTCCTCAGGATTTTGCGGCAGCAATGAGTGGGGATCGGTTTGCGTCAATGCCCAGAAGAGGATATCCAGACTCTCGTCAAGCACCCTTCCACCGGCGAGTTGCATCACAGGCACTGTGCCCTTCGGCGACAGGGCCAGCATCTCCTGCGGCTTATTTTTCAGCAGAATTTCCCGCACCACAACAGACTGGTCGGCGGCAATCAAGCCCAGTCTGGCGCGCATGGCATAGGGGCAGCGGCGAAAGCTGTACAGCATAGTTTGACTGCTTACTTGAGTCACAAGATTCCCTTGGCATTTCAATAAAACAGCCATTGTAGGAATGACTCGGGTGACAGGCAAGGTCGCCTGCCCAAAGACGTGTATAGGATTAAGTCGTTACGATACGGCTACTTGATTCAGAAATCGCCTAATAACCCTACTTTTTCTGTCTATTTGCGCTACTGTGATTGGGGTAGAATGGCGCCCCCATTTTGGGAGGCCGATCACCTAAGGAAGGTTCCAGAAGGTGAGGCTGTTATGCACTGGAAATTAGGTTCCAGCCAGCAGAAGTTGAGGTAATGATGTCCAAAATAGTTGTATGCGCTTTATATAAGTTTGTTTCCCTGCCGGATTATGAGGCTTTGCGTCAGCCGTTGCTCGAGACCATGGAAGACAATGGTATTCGCGGCACCTTGCTGCTGGCTGCCGAAGGCATTAATGGCACAGTGGCCGGCTCGGAAAGCGGCATCAATACCCTGATGGCCTGGTTGGATGCCCAGAATGGCCTGGATAATATCGTCTCCAAGCGCTCATTTGATGATGAGATGCCGTTTTACCGCACCAAGGTCAAACTCAAGAAAGAGATAGTCACCATGGGGGTGGAAGGCATAGATCCCAGAGAAGTGGTCGGCACTTATGTCAAACCCCAAGACTGGAATGCGCTGATCTCCGATCCCGATGTGCTGCTGGTTGATACCCGCAACGACTATGAAGTGCAAATTGGTACCTTCAAGAATGCCGTCAATCCCGAGACCGAGACTTTCCGAGAGTTCCCCGAATATGTGAAGCAGCAGCTGGATCCGGCCAAGCACAAGAAGGTAGCCATGTTTTGCACCGGCGGGATCCGTTGTGAAAAGTCCACAGCTTACCTTAAGCAACAAGGCTTTGATGAGGTGTATCACCTTGAAGGTGGGATCCTCAAATATCTGGAAGAAGTGCCCGAAGAGCAGAGTCTGTGGCAGGGAGAATGCTTTGTCTTCGACAACCGGGTTTCAGTGGATCACCAGTTGCAAAAAGGCCAGTACGATCAATGTAATGCCTGCCGGATGCCGATAACCGAGGCCGATATGCAGAGCCCGGCCTATGAGCAGGGTGTCAGCTGTCCCCATTGCATAGATAAGCTGGATGAAAAGCAGCGCCGGCGATTTATCGAGCGTGAGCGGCAGATGCAACTGGCCAAGCGCCGCGGTGAGGCTCACATAGGCGCCGATGTCAAAGAAGTGATCCATAAGCGCCGTGAGCAAAAACAGCGTCAGAAAGAGCAGGCCAAGCAAACCTCTTGATAGCGGTAAGAAATCTAATCATCCAAGGAGCCCACAGGCTCCTTTTTTCTTATTCGTTCTTTCCTTAGTTCAGGGTCCTGGTTATCCCTGTCACTATGGTTTTTCGATAACCGGAACAAAAAGCAGCTTTCTCCCCATCCAATCCCCATTCAGGTTTCTTGGCCAAAAAGCCAGCTTTTCCTTTGATTTGTGTCGTTTAAACGCAGAGCTTCACATAACTGCAATCTTGATTAATCAAATCTGTCATCTGGATCCCTGACAATCAGGCCGCTTTATTTTTAATAGCGAACAATTTACTTCAACCCAATACGGATGATGAAAGTGATGAAAAATAGATTAGCTGCGTTGATCTCTTGCAGCCTGGTAACCATGGCGGCCAACAGCGCCGTGTTACCCAGTGTTCAAACTGACAGCCATTGGTATAAGGAAAGCGCCCAGCGGGTGTCAGACAAGGCTACATTAGAATCAAAAGCAAAAGCCAAAAACGTCATTTTGTTTGTCGGTGACGGTATGGGGATCTCCACCTTGACTGCTGCGCGTATCTACCAAGGGCAGCAGATGGCCGGTAACCAGGGTGGTGAAGAGAATTTCCTGAGTTTTGAGAAATTTGACCATACCGCATTGATCAAGACCTATAACACCAACCAGCAAACACCGGACAGTGCAGGCACCATGACGGCCATTGCAACCGGGGTAAAGTCCAAAGCGGGGGTGATTTCGGTATCCGAACAGAGCCTTCGTGGCAACTGCCTGTCATCCAAAGGCAATGAGCTGGTGACTCTGGTGGATCTGGCCAATGCCAAAGGCTTATCTACCGGTGTGGTGAGTACTGCACGTATCACCCACGCCACTCCGGCAGCAACCTATGCCAATAGCCCGGAGCGTGACTGGGAATCTGACGCCAACCTGCCTGCCGAGGCGGTAGCCAACGAGTGTAAAGATATCGCCTACCAGATGGTGATGCGCGATAAAGACAATGCCCTGTCAGTCGCCTTGGGCGGCGGTCGCCGCGCCTTTATCCCTGAAACAGTGACTGATGGCGAGAACAAGAAAGGGCAGCGTAAGGATGGCCTGGACTTGACCAAGGCTTGGGTCGACAACCTGGACAACGCCGCCTATGTATGGAACAGCGCAGAGTTTGATGCCATAGATGCCGGCACTACAGATCACCTGCTGGGCTTGTTCAACTCCTCCCACATGGAATATGAAGCGGACCGCGCCGATGATGTGGGCGGCGAACCTTCATTGACCCAGATGACTGCAAAATCTCTCGAGATTTTGCAGAAGAACGACAAGGGCTATCTGCTGATTGTCGAGTCGGGTCGTATCGACCATGGTCACCACGCCGGTAACGCCAAACGCGCCCTGGCCGATGCGGTGGAACTCTCCAACGCCGTTAAGGCGGCGGTCGAAAACACCAACCCGGAAGAGACGCTCATTCTGGTCACCGCCGACCACAGCCATGTGTTCACCATCGCAGGTTATCCGAAGCGGGGTAACCCCATTCTTGGTCTGGTGCACGGCGTAGATGGAAACCTTTCTACTGCCCTCGATGGTAAGCCATACACCACCTTGGGTTACACCAATGGCCCGGGCGCAGTTGTGGGGAACCGTGACGACCTGACCTCAGTGGACACTCAAGACAAAGACTTTATGCAACAAGCTCTTATTCCTATGGGAAGTGAAACCCACGCCGGTGAAGACATCAGTTTGCATGCCACAGGCCCCGGCGCCAATCTGGTGCAGGGTGTAATGGAGCAGAACGTGATTTTCCACATTATCAATCAAGCCCAAGAGCTTGGCGGTACTAAGTATTAATTGGGAGCAAGGAAATGAATAAGAAATTACTGGTACTGTCTTTGGCCGCGATTCTCGGTTTGGCGGCCTGTGGAAGTGACGGTGACAACGGCAAGGACGGCACCGCAGGTACCCCGGGCACGGATGGAAGCAACGGCAGTGACGGAAAAGACTGGACCGCCGTTAATCAATGGTATGTCGATGGTCAAAACCGCGTCACCAAGGCGTCCAATATGAGCAATAACACCCAGGCGGGGGCGGCGAAAAACATCATCTTGTTTGTCGGCGATGGCATGGGCGTTTCAACTGTGACGGCGGCGCGGATCCTCGATGGTCAACTCAAGGGGCAAACCGGAGAGGAAAACTCACTCTCCTTTGAGACTCTGCCTTATCTTGGCCTGGCCAAGACATATAACGTTGATGGTCAAACCCCGGATTCGGCCGGCACCATGACGGCCATGGTCACCGGGGTGAAGACGGACGTTGGCGTGATCTCACAGGCTGAAGGTGTCGAGCGCGGTGTCTGCTCCTCCGCCAGCGGTCAAAACCTGGTGACTTCGCTGGAGCTAGCCGCCATGGCGGGTATGGCTACCGGTGTGGTTTCAACTGCACGTATCACTCACGCTACCCCGGCGGCCACTTATGCCCATGTACCGGATCGCGACTGGGAAGCGGACAGCAACTTGCCGGCCGAAGCCGTCACCAACGGCTGTAAAGACATTGCTGCCCAGATGCTGGACTTCAATAACGGCAAAGGGATCAATGTGGTTATGGGCGGTGGTCGCCGCGCGTTTATTCCCAACACTACTATCGAGCCTGAAGGCAAAGCGGGTAAGCGTAACGATGGTCGCGATCTGACCGCCGAGTGGTTGTCCCAGTACCCCAACGCCAGTTACGTTACCGACCGTGACAGCTTCCTGGCGATGGATACCGGCACCACAGAGCATGCGCTGGGGCTGTTTAACTCCTCTCACATGGAATATGACTACGACAGAGTCGAGACCGGTGTTACCGGCGAGCCTTCTCTGGCAGAGATGACGGCCAAGAGTATCGATATTCTGAAAAAGAACGACAAAGGCTTTGTCCTGATAGTTGAAGCCGGTCGTATCGACCATGCTCACCATGCCGGTAATGCGGCCCGTGCCCTGCACGACACCATAGCCTTGTCTGAGGCGGTACGTGTCGCCATGGAGAAGACTTCGGCCAATGACACCTTGCTGATGGTTACCGCCGACCACAGCCATGTGTTCACCATCGCCGGCTATCCGACCCGAGGTAATCCTATCCTGGGCCTGGTGAAGAGTAACGATGCCAACGGTCAGCCGTCGGTCACCAACTCTACCGATGCCAACGGCATGCCTTATACCACGGTTGGTTATGCCAATGGCCTGGGCTTTGGCTCGCTGGCGACCGGTGGCGATGAGCGTTACAACTATGCCGCCGAGCCTGGTCGGGTGGATCTGAATTACATAGACACCCAGAGTGTGGGGTTCCATCAGGAGGCATTGGTGCCGCTGGAAAGTGAAACCCATGCCGGTGAAGATGTGGCCATCTTCGCTCGCGGCCCGGGTGCCAGCCTGGTCCAGGGTACGGTTGAGCAGAACCACATCTTCCATGTGATGAACTTTGCCGGTGATTTGGTCAATAAGGCCGAGGCCGCCGCGGCGCAATAAGGTTTAGCGTTTCGCAGCCTGATGCCCCTGCCTGCCCCTAGTTTCAGGCAGGGTGTCAGGCTGCTTCTTTGGTTTTAGAGTAATATCAGTAGGTTTATTATGTCTCGCGTAACATTCAAGCCAGCGTTCCCCCTTTTTTCCCGCGTAGCGCTTCATATCGCTCCTCGTATAGCTCTTTGCACAGCTCATTGCACAGCCCCTCGCGTTCTTGGTCGCCCACTCACGCTGTCACTCGCTCTGGGGATCACAGCTTCGCTGGGGCAGTTTGCCATGGCCAATACTTTGTCTGTCAGCAACCAGCCTGGCAGCCAAGAGCACGCCCATGTCAAAGCGGGCGGCTCAATTGGCGATAATGCTAATGTTTGTGCCGCCAACCCCGGTCGTTTTCAAGCCAGCTATCAGATCACTGTTGGCAGCGGTGAGCAGGCCAGGCAGCAGCAACTGACCCTGACGCGCTTTGACGATACCATCATCTATCAGCGCAGCCCTGTCAGCTATGAGGCTTGGCATAAAAATGGCGAGTATGTGCGTTATTTCCCCCAGGAGAAACGCTCTATCAGCTATCGCCGCGGCGATCTCTTGGCGCTGAATATTCACACCGATCTCGATAGGCAGTTCCACCTGATATCGCCTGCTGCCTTGAGTCAATTTGAAAAGGGCCAAAGCCTGCAGGATAGCTGCTTCACCCGTCAGAGCTATTCCTTTAATAGCAAGGGTCATGAAGAAAACCATAGTCACGCGAACAAAAGTGCCACCGAGCCGCAGTCTTTGCAACTGAGCTGGATAAGCGAGCTGGAACTGCCGGCCGAGATGACTATCACTCAAGGTGAGCAGCGTATTGTTTATCGGCTCAGCAAACTGACGCCTGTGAGCCAGGAGAGTTTCAAGCGGCTTACCTCAGGTTTCCAGGACCTCGACTTTGCCGATGTGGGCGACAGTGAGTCAGACCCTTTTATTGCCAAGATGATCACCCAGGGCTTTATTCAACATGGCAGCTCAGGCTTCTACTCGGCAGATGGTCAGCAGCTTGAAGGCGGGCATCACAGCCACTGACATCACAGCCACTGACATCACAGCCACTGACATCACAGCCACTGATTAACCCCAGTTACCGATATAACAAGGGCCTAGTCACAGGACGTCAGTTGTCGGCATAACTTATCTGCAGCTCAAAACCCAACTGGGCGAGCTGCTTTTGCTCCCGCTGCAGGTCTTTGGCAAACAGGTTGATGCGTTGACGCGGCTCGGGCAGGCTTATCTGCATCCCTGTTGCCGTGGGTTTTACCCGGGTGATTTTCAAGCTGCGGGCGATACGGCCGAGATTCAGCAACACGGCGAGCCGCAGCAGCGCCATTAAACGGATTAGGCGTAATTTCTGAGCGGGCTCCAGTTGTGCCAGCGCCTCCAGGTTGGGTTTCTTGCGCTGGTTGCCAATCAGCAGTGCCAGCAGCTGTTGCTGCTCTTGACTGAAACCGGGCAGATCGCTATTGGCTATGATGTAGGCGCCGTGTTTGTGGTGAGCGCGGGAATTGATATGGATCCCTATCTCATGCAGTTTCACCGCATGTTCCAGCAGGGAGCGCCAGGGCTCGAGCTGCCAACAGTCGGCCACGGCATCAAACAGCTGTTTGGCGGAAGTGGCCACCTTGGCGGCATGGTTCAAGTCCACATGATAGAGTTTGGCCATGCTCTCGACAGTGCGGCCGCTGACATCACCGAATTGGCTGATCCCGGCAAGTTCGTATAGTACGCCTTCGCGCAGAGCCCCTTGCGCAAACTGCAACTCGGTGACCGGCAGCCTCTTGAAGAAGCTGATCAGGATAGCCAGCCCCGCCGGTAGCAAAGGTGCACGTTTGCTGTCCACCTGCGGCAGTTCAATCTGATCCACATGCCCCCAGTCCAGCAACTGCTGTTTCAACTGCTTGAGCCTGGGCAGAGTGATGGTTTCATCGTTGAAGAAGTGCTGCATCGCTTCGCAGATGGCCTTGACACTCCCTGAGCTGCCAAGAGTGAGATCCCACTGGCCACTGAAATACTCCTTGGCCAGTGAGGCAAACTGTTTATCGGCTGCTGCCTGGGCGGCGCGAAAGTTCTCCAGCGTCAGCTTGCCGTCGACAAAGTATTTCTGGTTGTAACTGACACAGCCACAGCGCAGGCTGGAGAGTATCTGCGCCTGAGTCTTGTGGCCAAGCACCACTTCGGTGGAGCCTCCGCCGATATCTATGATGAGGTTGCGCTCTGCCAGCTCCTGGCTGTGGGCTATGCCCTTGTAGATAAGGCGCGCCTCTTCATGGCCGGATACCACTTCGACCGGGTAGGGCATAATGGCCCTGGCAGCCTCGATAAAGGCCTCACGGT
The DNA here is from genome assembly GCF_047314585.1 of Shewanella sp. BJSY2023SW005. Classification (NCBI taxonomy): domain Bacteria; kingdom Pseudomonadati; phylum Pseudomonadota; class Gammaproteobacteria; order Alteromonadales; family Shewanellaceae; genus Shewanella; species Shewanella sp. BJSY2023SW005. The sequence continues at coordinate 86,081 of NZ_JBKORJ010000030.1, read as the reverse complement.
TACGGGCGACTCTCAGAGTGTGGGTGGCCACCAGTCTGACTCTGGCCTGATCCAGAGTGGAAAACCTGAGGTTGAAATCCTTGAGGCAGGCGAGACCGCGCGCTATGGCGTCATTATCCAGCCTGTTGTCCTGATCCAGCCCCTCGGCCAACTGTACCAGACGTTTCTCTTTATGCAGGATCTGAATGCTGCCATCCTGCTCGCGGGCTATCACTAGATGAAAGCTGTTGGAGCCCATATCCACAGCGACAAAATGCTTGGGTGTTGCAGTCAAGGTGGTCCTCATTTTGCTATTGCGTCGGTTCCTGGGGCTTGGCCAGATCCAGTTGCCGCTGTTTTTCGTAGTTGCCCAGATACTGATGTATGGCTATCTGGGATCTTACCTTACGCTTGTTGCCCCGCTTACGGTAGGGGTTGGATTGATCTTTGTTGATCACCCGCGCCTTGATGTTGTCGGTAAATTGCAGCGCCAGGGTATCGAGGATCATCTGCTTCAAGCCAGGATCATATACCGGGGTGCTGACTTCAATACGGTTATCGATATTACGCCCCATCCAGTCGGCGGAGCAGAGAAAGAGTTTGTTTTCACCGCCTGAGTGGAACAGCATCACTCGCGAGTGCTCGAGGAATCTGTCCACTATGCTGAAGACCTCAATATTGTTGCTGATCCCGGGAATATCGGGAATAAGCGCGCACATACCGCGAATAAGCAGACGGATTTTGACGCCGGCGCTGGAAGCTTCATACAGCTTTTGGATCATCGCCTCATCCACCAGATTATTGAGCTTGAGGGTGATGGCGGCCTTGATGCCGCTTTGGGCATTGATGATCTCCTGCTCGATAAGGCCGGTCAGCTTCTGGCGCGCATCATAGGGGGAAACTATCAGATGCTGGAAGTTATCCCGTCTGTAAGGGTGCTCAATCAACTCAAATACCTGCTCTATTTCGGCGGCAATTTCCTGATTGGCGGTAAACAGCGAAAGGTCGGTGTACACCCTGGCCGTGCCCTCGTTGAAGTTACCCGAGCCAATGTGGCCATAGAGGCGCATTGCACCGGCTTCCTCGCGGCCGATAAGGCACATCTTGGCATGGACCTTCAAGCTTGGGATCCCATGGTGTACCTTGACGCCGGCCTCGGCCAGCACCCGGCTCCACTCGATATTGGCCTGCTCATCGAAACGGGCCCTGAGTTCAATCACAGTGGTGACCTGTTTGCCGTTTTTCACCGCATCTATCAGCGACTGGATGATATGGGACTTTCTCGCCACCCGATAGAGGCTGATTTTGATGAACTTGACGGCAGGATCATAGGCCGCCTGGCGCACCAGCTCGGTAAAGTGGGAAAACTTGTGATAGGGGTAATAAAGCATGATATCGCCGCGGCGAATGGCGTCAAACTTGTTGGCACAGACACTGAATCCGGCTGAGTCCAGTGCCGGAAGCTTGTCGTTTTCCAGGTATTTGCGTCCCGGATTGGGAAAGCCGATAAAGTCCTTGAAACTGTGGTAACGGCCGCCGGGTATCAGGCACTCGGTATTGGAGATATTCAGCTGCGCCGTGAGCATACTCAGCATATGCTCCGGCATCTCTTTATCATACACCAGACGCACAGGCTCGGCGGTGAGGCGCTTTTTCAGGCCCTTGGTGAGCTTTTCCAGTTGGCTCTGTTCCAACTCATCGGTGAGATCGAAGTCGGCATCGCGGGTCAGCTTCATGGAGAAGACTTCAATCTCTTCATATTCGAAGAAAGGGGCGAATAGCTCATCGACACAGTGCCTTATTATGTTATCTAGCAAGATCAAATGCTTGCGGCGCTTCGAGGTTTCTGCCGGCAGTTGGATGAAACGCGGTACATTCTTGGTGGGCACTTCCACCAGGGCGTACTGACGCTTTTCCCGGCTGTAGAGGCACACCGCCAGATAAGTGGTGTCATCGTTGAGTTGTTTGAACAGCTCGGAGCGGTTGCTGAGGATAAGCGGCGTGATGTGGCGCTTGAGCTGATCCTTGAAGTGTTTCTTCAGCCACTGGCTATGAAAATCGCTCAGCTGTTTCTCATTGATGAGAAAGATGCTGTGTCTTGCCAGTTCCCGCATTAACTCGCCGTAAATGGCGTCGAAACGCTCTTGCAGTATCAATACCTTGGTCTGGATCTTGGCCATCAAATGGCGGCTGGAGTTGCGACCTTCCTGCAGGCTGGATAACAGAATCGAGCGGCGCACCGCAGCAACCCTGACCCGGAAGAACTCATCCATATTGTTGGAGAATATGCCCAGAAAGCGAACCCGTTCCACCAGTGGAACCAGAGGGTCGGCTGCTTCCTGCAAGACTCTTTCATTGAAAGACAGCCAGGAAAGCTCCTTATCCAGAGAAAATTTTTCGACGGACGGTGACACGGCAAAGACTCCTCGTGAGCAGACGCCGGACATAGAGAAAGCCCGGCAGATATACAATAACACTCCGATATCCGCTTGTAATCAGAGAATAAAGGCGGGCGCAGTTTCTTGGTTTTACGCTATTTCGGCCCGGCTCAGGTTTGCATTCGGGGCTGCGCCGGCGCTAAGGAAGGTGCGAACAAGCCCCATGTGTGCTCTGCGTCGGCTTATAGACCTGGATGCAAGGCGCGGTTTGCAGCAAATGGCCTTAACCCTTTGTCCTTTGCAAGAACGCAAGAGCGCAAGAAGCATTCCCTAAAGGTAGAGCGAATTTATGTCGAAAGAATGACAATGCCCCCACTTTGGTCAAAGAGAGCGATATTGGCGATTGGGCTTTCTGCCCGGCTTATGCTATGTTGCGCTCTTTTTTCTCGGCCGGTTTCCTGGCCGGGAGCGGGCGCTGAGGCTTTGTCTTCAAAGCAAAAAGCGGCGCCCGGGCCACTTCGAGCCAGCGAAAGCAGGAGGACGGAATGTTTGCAGGTTTTGACTATGGCAGTGCCAACTGCGCCATTGGCGTGATGGAGGAGGGCCAGACCCGGCTCTTGCCTCTGGCCGAGGATGGCAACTATATGCCGTCGACCATTTATGCCATGGAGCGGGAACTCATTTCCGAATCTGTGCTGCAGCGCTTGCCGTTGGCGGCCCAGGCTGATTTCAAACCCAAACGCGCCGCCGAGCTGAGTCGCGCCCGAACGGCGCGCCTGGAGCTGGATTTGCTTGCCAACGAGCAAGCGGTATTCATCGGCAATCAGGCGATTGAAACCTATATGGAGATGCCGGAAGAGGGCTTCTATGTTCGCTCGCCCAAGTCCTTCCTCGGTGCTTCGGGCCTGCTCAGCAATCAGATGGCGCTGTTTGAAGATATCGTCACCCTGATGATGCAGGAAATTCATACCCGGGCGCAGCAGAGCCTGAAACAGGCTATTTCCCAGGTGGTGATAGGGCGACCGGTTAACTTTCAGGGCATTGGCGGCGAGCAGAGCAACAAGCAAGCCGAGGCCATTTTGACTCTGGGGGCCCGGCGCGCCGGGTTCACCGATGTGGCTTTTCTGTATGAGCCTATGGCGGCTGCCCTTGAGTTTGAGTCGACACTCACCCGGGAGCAGCGGGTGCTGGTGGTGGATATTGGCGGCGGTACCAGTGACTGCTCCTTTGTGTGCATGGGGCCTGAGCTTAAGGACAAGAAAGATCGCAGTGACGACTGCCTGGGCCACAGTGGTCAAAGGGTAGGGGGCAACGATCTGGATATCGCCTTGGCGATGGCCGGTTTTATGCCGCACTTGGGGCTCGGCAGCGCGCTGAGCACAGGCAAGCCTATGCCAAGGCAACCCTTCTGGAACGCGGTCGCCGTCAACGATGTCAGTGCCCAGCGGGAATTCTCTGCCTTGAGTAGTCGCAAGCTGATTGAAGAGCTGCTGCGGGATGCCAAAGAGCAGGCGAAACTTGCGCGCTTATTGAAGATGCAAAAAGATCAGCTGGGTTATCGTTTGGTGCGTAGTGCAGAGCAGCTTAAAATCGCCCTGAGCGACAGTAAGCAAGCCGCTATGGATATAGGTTTTGTCGAAGCGCCCAAACCGCAGCCCTTGACTGTGAATGTCGATGCCGCCACCTTTGTGGCCGCCATCGATGAATCGCTCGAAACGGTGCACAAGCTTATCACCCAGGCTTTGACGGAAGGGGGATGTCAGCCGGATGTCATTTATCTCACAGGTGGCAGTGCCAAGAGCCCGTATATTACCGAGCAGATCCGCGCGCGTTTCCCGGATGTGGCTTTAGTCAGTGGCGATCACTTCGGCTCAGTGGTGGCCGGCTTGACCCGCTGGGCCGAGCGCCTGTACCGTTAAATTGCACTTTAATTGAAAGAGGACTCTTCATGGCACTGAAAAAAACGCCACTCTTGGCCACCTTAGTCGTGACTGCGGCAACAGGCTTGCTCGCCGGGTGCGGCGATGATGTGGGCAAGGTCAGCCTGGGCGTATTTACCACCAAAGATGTGATCATAGATGCCAAGACAGATCCCAAACTGCCCGGTGTTACCTGTCATATCAGTCGCATAGAGGCCAATCTGGATTTTGCCGACCCATCGGATATGAGTATCAGCTGTCGCCAGACAGGACCGATAACCAAGGCGCAACTGGCCAGTATCGAACTGGGGAAGAAGGGCGAGATAGTGTTTACCGAGTCCTTGAGCATCTTGTTCAAGAGCCTCAAGGTGAGACGTATCTATGACAGTGAACACCAGACACTCCTGTATCTGTCCTATTCCACCAAAGAAACCAACGGCAGCCACAAGCACGCTCTGTCCACTGTGCCGCTGTGGGGAACCGATGCCTATGAGCCAAGGCCCCAGGCGGTAAACTGATAGGTCAAGATATAAAAAAGAAAAGCCTCGAAATCGAGGCTTTTTTGGGGTTGCTACTGGATTAGAACTTGTAATTCACACCCAGGGTGATGCGCTGACTAGTGAAACATCTTTTCTTTATATCAAGCACCTGAGTTTTTCCTGAACGGGATTAAAATAAGGGAACTTTCCGATAGGAACGGGCTCTTTAATAAGGCATGATGTGAGGGTTGCCGGTGTGTTTAATACCGGATGTGTCGTTTTTAACTCCGGGTTACCGGCTTTGCCCCAAGTGAGCAGGAAGCGCTCTTGAGACAGCTGGAGAGAACCGGCGTGAAGTTAAGGGAAGAACATGTCATTTAATCAATCTGTGAGTAGAGGCAAGAGCGAAGCGGCCCAAGAGGGAACACTGACATCCAATAACCGGGTCAGTAAAAAAGACATACGGATAAGCGCTGCACGCAGGCGAATAGAGGATATTCGTGAGCAGATGGCCTTATCCCGTGAATTGGGCGTAGGAGTGTCGGCAGATGAGCTGGACTTTGACTGACGCTAACAGCGATAAGCTTAAAAAGCCCGCATTCAAGCGGGCTTTTTGCTGATTAAGCCTGCATTGCGGCGTGATAACGTTCGAAGGCTCGCTCGAGGTCGGCAATCAAATCGTCCGGATCTTCCAAACCTATATGCAGTCTCACCAGGGGCTTGCTGCTGTCCCACTGGGTTGCCGTGCGCAATTTCTCTATACCGGATATCGCCAGAATAAGGCTCTCGAAGCCACCCCATGAAAATCCCATCTTGAAGTGCTCCATCCCTTCGACGAAGGCGGTCATCGCCTGGCGGTTACCCTCTTTGAGCACAAAGGAAAACAAGCCGTTGGCGGCGCTGAAGTCACGCTGGAAAAACTCGTGACCCGGGCAACTGGCAAACGCCGGGTGACGCAGGTGATCCACTTCCGGGCGCTGCGCCAGGAAATTGGCCACTTTGAGAGCATTTTTTTCATGTTGCGCCATTCTTACCCCCAGGGTTCTCAGCCCCCTGGCCGCCAGAAAGATATCGTCTGCAGAGGTGCATTGGCCCATGAGATAGCTGTTCTCCCTCAGGGTATCCCAGTGTGCTTCATTGGCGGTCGCCGTACCCAGCATCACATCCGAGTGACCCACTATGTACTTGGTGGCGGCCTGAATCGAGATATCGACGCCCATCTCAAACGGGCGACAATTGATGGGGGAGGCCCAGGTGTTGTCCAGCATGGTGACCAATTGATGCTCATGCGCGATACGGCACAGGGTCGGCACATCCTGGACTTCCATGGTGATGGAGCCGGGAGATTCCAGAAACAGCACTTTGGTATTGGGGCGGATAAGCTCGCGGATACCGGTGCCAATCAAGGGGTCATAGTAACTGGTTTCAATCCCCAGCCCCTTGAGCAGCTTGTCGCACAGATCCCGGGTGGGCTCGTAGACACTGTCTACCATCAGCAAGTGATCACCGGCCTTCAGAAAAGACAGCAGGGCGCCACTGATGGCCGCAGAGCCTGAAGGGTAGAGCGCAGTGCCAACACCACCTTCGAGTTCGGCAATGGCCGCCTGAAAGGCAAAGTGAGTCGGGGTGCCGCGGCGGCCATAGAACATCTCCCCTTTGGCGCGATTGGCCGTGGCGTGGCGCATCTGTTCCATGCTGTCAAATACAACGGTTGATGCTCGAAACACGGGAGGATTGATCACTCCCTTGCTCCACTTTTTGTCCCGGCCGAGTGAGACCAGCTTGGTGGCTTTCTTCATGGATGCAACTCTTGTTTGTGATAGCGGGGCGGGCGCCCCTTTGAGGCATATTAACATTGAATCTTGTCATTGCCAGTGCGGCGGGCTTGAGACTTGTTCAAGTTGTCCGCGGCTTAAAGCAGCGGCAGGCTGACCCGAATTTCGACACCTGAGCCGTCGCTCAGGTTGCTGGCACTGATATGGCCGCCATGGAAGGCGGTGATAAGCCTGGCGATATAAAGTCCCAGTCCCAGATGAGGTTTGGACTGCATCGTTTGTGGCCGCACTGAGACCATGGACTCGAAGATCTGCTCGGTCATGTTTTCCGGCAACAGTGGCCCTTGGTTTTCCACCCTGAGCAGTGCCTGTTTGCCCTGCACCTTGAGGCTGATGCGGATATCGGTATCGCCTTTGCTGAACTCAATGGCGTTGGTGACCAGCTTATCCATCAGCTGGGCGATATATTCAGGCACGCCGCGCATGGTCAAAGGTTCATCCGGCAACACCAGCACGAAACCTTGTTCCTTGTAAGTCATCTGATACCCGGCGACGCAGCCTGCCACTACCTTGGTCAGCGGGAATTCATCTATCTCGGCCTGGGACAGGGACTCCTCGAGCCGGGTGGCTTCGCTCATGTTGGCGAGGATCAGCCACAAGCGGTTGACCCCTTCCTGGGCGCGGTCGACGTACTTGGCCGTGTCTTTATCCAGTTGCTGCAGACTCAAGTGCTCCAATGAGCTGCGCACCACGGCCACCGGGGTTCTCAATTCGTGGGATAGCCGCGAGGACATGTTTTCCAGATAGTGGGTATATTGCCCCAATCGGTTGACGATATTGGCAAAACTGCGCGACAGATCGCCAATTTCATCGCGCACTTTTGAAGGAGGAATGGTGTCGCGAACCCGCCCCTGGCTGTCGATGGCGCGTTCAGCCTGATCCCTGAGTTTGCGAATGCGGCTGGAGATCCCGGAGGCAAACACAAACAGTGCCAGGGTTCCCATGGCCATCACGGTCAGGATCACATTGAACAGCTTCTCCAGTGCCCGGTTACGCAGGGTACGGATACCATGGGTGGTTTCCTCGGCAACCACGGCGCCCATCACCTTATCGTCAATCCAGATGGGGCTGGCCGCCGCCAACACCACCGCCTTGTTATCCGGTGTCAGGCGCCAGGTGGAGGCCATCTGGCCATTCAACGCCCGGCGAATATGGCTGCCGCCGAGTTCGGTCGAGTCCTGCAGTGAGTCGATAAAATCCATAGGCGGCTTGGTCAGCACTGTGTAGTAGATGGGGTGTAGATAGTCGTGTTCCAGTTTGCCAAAGAAGCTTTCCGGTTGCCGCTCCTCCTCGACCGAGCGGGTCCAGACACTGGAATCGGCGCGAATATCGCCCGACTTGGCCAGCACCCGGCCATGGACATCCACCACCCAGATCCGCGAGCTGTTATGCCCCATACCTTTGATAATACTTTCAATTTCCGGTGATGGTACCAGAACCGTCCCCAGCTTGTCGGCGCGGTCAGTGGCCGAGGTACCAACTATGGCTTCCAGCCTGCGGCTCTTTTTGTCGTTGACATCATGAATGGCGAAACTGAGTTTACTGCCCACCATCTCCAGCGGCATTCTGAGTTCAATATTGTAACCCTTATCGGTTTTCAACCACTGGCCCTGAATGCGGACCTCTGGTGTCACCGGGGCACTGAGCGCTGGATTTTCAGGCAACTCGAAGGCGCTGAGCCAGCCATCGTGCTTGTTGGCTATGGTGTAGCGGCGAAAACGGCCATCCGGGGCCAGGGTGGCGATAGCCAGATAGTCGTTGCGATCCACACTCAGGCTGTTGCGGCCGCGGTAAATCACCTTTGGATCCGTTACCTCGAAAAAGCCGTAAAGGTAGCCGCCATATTTACCGACCATATGGGTAAAGCTCAGCGTTGACTGGCTGTCACTCAAGCGCATCAGGGTGTGTTCTTCGCCATAGGTCATGGCGCGATGGCGGTAAGCTTCCCAATCATTGAGGCGGCCATCCAGCTGAATGGGGCCGTTGAGCGGGTAGGCGTAGAGATCGCGGCCCTTTTCCACTTGATTGAGGAAACTGGCCTGGCTGTCGAACAGCCTGGGTCTTTCATGCAGCGCCGTAGCCAGGGCCTGAGTGGTTCCTTCCAGGGTTTTCTCCTGGCCGTGACGCAGATATTTCTCCATCTCCCACACATACTGATAGCCAAGCCAGGGCAGGCACAGCAAAAACAGCGACAGTACCAGAGTCTTGGTTCTGAGGCCTATTGGCGGGTGATAGGAGGGAAACTTCAAGATTCGGGATCCCAGCGATAACCCATGCCATAGACGGTATCTATACAGTCAAAGGCCGGATCGGCGGCGATAAACTTGCGCCTGATCCGCTTTACATGGGAGGTAATGGTGCTGTCATCGACATAAATCTTGGCTTCTTGCATCAATTCGGTGCGGCTGCGCACATGGCCGGGATGTTTGGCCAGGGCGTACACCATCCAGAATTCGGTCACTGTCAATTCAATCGGCTGCTGTTGCCAATATACCTGAATTCGGTTGGCATCTATGGTGAGGGCGCCGCGCTCCATCAGAGTGTCGGCCGGAGCGCTGCTGCCGGCGAGTTCGCAGCGGCGAAACAGCGCCGCCAACCGCGCCAGTAAATGGGGAAAACTGACATCTTTGCTCAGGTAGTCATCGGCACCCAGACGCAGGCCACAAACCGTATCGAAGTCGCTGTCTCTGGCGGTGAGAAAAATAATCGGCAGGGTGCCCGACATCGCCCGCAGCGACTGGCACAAGGTAAAGCCACCATCGATTTCATGCTCCAGACCTATGTCAATAATGGCCAAATCCGGTAAGCGGGTGTTGAAGGCCTGCATGGCCTCGGGGCGGTTGGCGTAAGTCTGCACAGAGTAACCCTGTGATTGCAGCACATCTTTGTAGTTTTCTCTTATTGCAGCTTCATCTTCCACTATGGCAATGCGTTTCATCTGCCTCTTGTTCCTGCCGAGCCGTGAATAGCCGTGACTATACAGGATTTTAGCCGTGAAAAAAGCGATCGCTTCCAATTGCCATTTTGTTGCCACAATTGATAGCCAAAGTGCCATTTTTGCTCCCCAGACTTGCCATTTCAATGGGGTTTAATCATCTCAACGACGAGGAACGCTGCCAACTGGGCAGCAGGCTCTACAAGACAAAAGGAATCGAGATGATGAAAAAGACCCCCATAGCCTCCCTGATCATGGCATCACTGTTGCTGACTTCTTCTCTGGCGCACGCCGACAGCCAGCCAAACTTACCGACTCAGGAGAGAGACCACAACGAAGAGTTGGTTGGCTTTGGCACAGGCGCACTGCTGGGCGCCGTGGTTGGGGGACCTGTGGGGGCGGTTATCGGCGCCTTCACCGGCGGCATAGTGGGTAAGTCTGTGGGCGATGACGAGCAGCTCAAGAGTCAGCAGCAACAGCTGGCCGAGCAAACCGAACAACTGGCGAGTCTCAGTGAGAAGCAGCGAGCGCTGAAGGAGTTATCGTTGCAATACGCCGATGCCCAGAGTCGCCTCAATGCGCTTTCCCGCGACCGAGCTGACCAGCTCGAAGAGTTAATCGTGGGTATGAATGTGCAGTTTCGTACCGGCACCGCCGAAATCGAACCCCACTTTGCCCGCCAGCTGGACGATTTGGCCTATGCCATGAGCCTGTCGCCTGAGCTGATGTTGGATCTGACCGGTTATGCCGATCGCCGTGGTAATTCTGATTACAACCAGACGCTGTCCGAGCAGCGAGTTGAGGCGGTGAAAAGTTATTTGGTTAGCCAAGGCGTTGCCGAAGAGCGTTTGCAAACCCAGGCTTTTGGCGCCAGTTCTCCCCTCAGTGCCAAACAGAGCCGCGAGAGCGACTTCTTTGACCGTCGGGTCACGCTGAAATTGCAGACTCAGGGAGCTGCTCTGGCAGCCAATCAACAAAGCGGTAATTGAGAGGGAGCGGCAAAATGAATATGGATATTCCTCGGCAGGAAAACGAGCAGTTTCAGAGAATGCCCGCCGCCAGTCACAGCGATTCTGATACTTATTTATGCAGGGCCGTCAACGCCCTGCAATTTTCAGGCTTTGCCCTGCTGGCACTGCTGGTGTTCAATCTGGTGAGCTCGGTTGAAGCCTGGGCCGAGAATGGCCCCCAACTTGCCGAAGAGCCTGCAAGTGCCCAGGCTCAGGAAGGTACCCTTCAACTGATTGATAACCCGCAGTGGCCAGGTGCCGGGGTGCTCGCCTTCGGCGACACCCAGGCCCCGGCACTGGCAACCGAAGTCAGCATGAGCATCAGTGGCTGGAGTAACAGAGTCAGCGTCACCCAGTCATTCACCAATGATAGCCAGGAGTGGATCCACGGCCGTTACCTGTTCCCGCTGCCCAATGAGGCGGCGGTGGACAGCATGCAGCTGAGAATAGGTGAGCGGATCATCGAGGGGGTTATTCAACCAAAGGAAGAGGCCAAGCGCACTTTTGAGCAGGCCAAGGCTCAGGGCAAGCGCGCCAGTTTACTGAGTCAGGAGCGGCCCAACCTGTTCACCACTCAGGTGGCTAATTTGGCCCCGGGGGAAACCCTTAAAGTCAGCTTCAGCTACCAGCAAGCATTGGATTACCGTGATGGTCAGTTCAGCCTGCGCTTTCCCATGACCCACACGCCCCGTTATCTGCCTCAAAGCATGCTGCAAAGCTTCAAGGGCGTGGAAGAGGCGGCGCGGTTGTTGAGCCCTGTGATTGAAGCCGCGGGCCTTGAAAAGATGTTCACCGGCGCTGATAGCGAAAGCTCTGAGCCTATAAGCACCCAAGCGCAAAGCGGTGGCCAGGAGAATCGTCTCAGTTTGGATATTATCCTGGATGCTGGTTTTCCCTTGCTGTCGCTGGAATCCCCTTATCATGCTATTTCTCAACAAACCCTGAGTGATGGCCGTATTCGGGTGCAGCTGCAACAAGACAATACCAAGGCCGACAGCGACTTTGTGTTGCAATGGCAAGCGGATCCGGGCGCCAAGCCCGCAGCGGCGCTGTTCAGCCAGCAAGGCCAGACCCATACCCCAGCACCTTCTTTAGCGCAGGCCGAAGGCCAAGCTGCCAGGGATGAATACAGTCTATTGATGTTGATGCCTCCACAGAGCAAAGAGGTGGCCAAGCCCTTGCCCAGGGAGCTTATTCTGGTGATAGATACTTCGGGCTCCATGGGGGGAGATGCAATAGTTCAGGCCAAACAGGCATTGCTGTATGCCTTGAGCAGTCTCAAATCGGAGGACAGTTTCAATGTTGTTGAATTCAATTCTGCAGTGCAGACCATGGCGGCCAACTCTTTGCCGGCGACGGCCCACAATATAGGTCGGGCACAGCAGTTTATTCGTGCCCTGGAAGCCAACGGTGGTACCGAGATGGCCAAGGCGCTTGAGTTGGCATTGAACAATGATTTTGCCGCTCAAAATAAAGTCGGCACGCAAGGTGAGATTAAGGCGCTCAGGCAAGTGATTTTCATGACGGATGGCGCCGTAGGCAATGAACAGGCGCTATTTGAACTGATTAAAGACAGGCTCGGCGAAAACCGCCTGTTTACCGTAGGCATAGGCAGTGCCCCCAACTCCCACTTTATGCAGCGCGCCGCAGAGCTGGGGCGTGGCAGCTTTACCTATATTGGCAAGATGCAGGAGGTGGAGCAAAAGGTGGTTGCCTTGCTGGAAAAAATCTCCGCTCCCAGGATCACAGATGTGTCGCTGCGCTACCCTGACGGCACAGTGCCGGATTACTGGCCGGCACAAATTCCGGATCTCTATCAGGGTGAGCCGGTATTGGTGAGCATCAAACAGCGTAGCAATGCCCACAAGGCAGTTATCGTATCCGGTCTTATCGATGGCCAATTCTGGCAGCAGGAGCTGGCGCTCAATGCCAAGGCTGATCCCAAAGGGCTGGATCTCATCTGGGCCAGAAAACAGATAGCCGCGCTGGAGCTGGCCAAAGATGCTGCCAACAGTGAACGCATTGAACGCCAGATCACAGCGCTGTCGCTGAAGTACCACTTGGTCAGTCCGTACACCAGCCTGGTGGCAGTGGATGTCACCCCGGTCAATCCGGACGCCGCGGCGACCCGGGAAGGGCAAGTGGCCAGTCATGCGCCCAAGGGCTGGCAGGGTAAGTTGCCGCAGACCGCCACCGATAGCCGGCTGATGTTGCTGCTGGGGTTGGCAAGTTTGCTGGCGGCGCTGATGCTGGCGGCTTTCCCCAGGGCCTTTGGCCGTCGTGCTTGTGAGGAGGCGGGGCGATGAGCCAGGCTGAGCAGGCCCTGACAGCAGGAACTATGCCCTCGGTCAATAGGGGGCGCTTTAGCGATATCTGCTCAATAGTGATAGTTGTTCTGGTTGTGGCAGGTTCGGCCATGCTGTTTAAAGGAGGATATATGCAAGCCAAAGCCATGTTCGCCCAGTTTTTGATTGAAAAGGCCTGGGCCAAGAGTCTGACTGACGGCCAGGCACACAAACCCTGGTCCTGGGCCGATACCCACCCCACGGCCAAATTGTGGATAGGCAAGCATGAGCCACTCTATGTGCTGGCCGGGGCCAGTGGCCGTAACCTGGCCTTTGGACCGGCGCAGATGCTTTCGGGAGCCGGCGCCGGAGAGACAGGCAATACAGTGATTGCCGGTCACAGGGATACCCATTTCGCGATCCTGGCCGGGGCCAGGGTGGGGCAGGAGATCCGCTTGCAGGGCATGGATGGCCAGATCCATTTTTATCGAATACGTGCTACCGCAGTTGTGCATGAATCTGAGACACGTTGGTTGATGGGCAGTGATGAGCGGCTATTGACGCTGATCACCTGTTATCCCTTCGACAGCCTGAGCGGCGGCGCCGAGCTTAGATTTGTGGTGCAGGCAGAAGCCTTGCAAACGCTGGCGGTTTCAGCCTGATATCGGCATCACCCGATTGCGGCCCAAACGCTTGGCTTCATAGAGCAAGGTGTCGGCGCGTTCGGTAAGGGATTGGCGGGTATCCAGTTGCTGCCATTCTGCAACCCCGAAGGAGGCGCTGATATTGCTGATGAGCTGGCCCTTGCGCCTGTCTCTGACGCTAACCTTCTCCAGTGCCCGTCTCATGGCTTCGGCCAGTTGGCGGGCTACTCTCAGCTGACTGGTCGGCACCAGAATAGCGAACTCTTCACCACCGAAACGATACAACTTGGTGCCGTCACGGCAACTATCCTGCAGACGCTTGGCCACCGCCTTGAGCACCTGGTCCCCCAAAAGATGCCCATATTCATCGTTGAAACGCTTGAAGTGATCCACATCCACCAGAATAAGGCAGCAGCCCTTCGGCGACTGACTCAACAAGCTATCGAAGTCGGCATCGAAGGCACGGCGGTTAAGGCAGCCGGTGAGGGCATCAAACAATATGTCTTTTTCGGTGTTTTGCAGCTGTAGCCGCAGACTGTCTATCTCCTGCTGGGCCTTGCTCAGTTGCGAGCTCAAATAATCCGTGCTACTGCGAATATCATCCGAGTCTTTCACCAGGGCTCGGACCATGCCCATCACTTGCTCAAGATCCATGGCGTCCTGATCCAAGCGGCTGATACGGCCAAAGTTACGCTCGATTTTGGCGCGAAAACTGTCGGCATCGCAGCTGGTATCCTTGAGTGACTGAGACAGCTCGGTCGCTATCGCCTCCATACTCTGGCGCATATCTCTGACATCCAGTTCATCTTCCGGGGCCAGATGATGACGGTAGAGGAGTTCCGCCGTTGAGGGCGGACAGGTGTTGTACTGGCTGACGGCTTCATCCAGGCTGGCATTGAGTACCGGGTTGCGCTCGCTGACATAGGCATACCAGAGCGCATAGTTGACCGGCGTTGTCGGTATCTGATGTTTTAACATCAACGGCAAGGCTTTTTTCAGGTATTGGGCGGCTTGTTGAAGCAGAGTCATGGTCATAGGGGAACTCATTGTCAATGCAATTACCTATTCAGCTTGACATAAATTAAGCCGCTTGTGGATCCAAAGGCTCACAGAATGTCACCTTGTTGCGCCGATTGCCGAATGCTGCCCCGCTGTTACAATGGCTGAACAAAATAGATAATAGCAAGGAATGAAGTCGTGAAATTTACCTCTGTCTGTGGCCTGTTGGCCACACTGTTAACGCCCGCTCTGGCGTTGGCTGCCCCCTTTGAACTGGATGAATCCAGCTATCGCCAGGATGTGAAAACCCTTGCCAGTGACGCGTTTGGAGGCCGTGCGCCTCTGTCGGCCGGTGAACAGCTGACCTTGGATTACCTTACCGAGGCCTTCAAGGAGATGGGGCTTGAGCCCGGGTTTGGCAACAGTTATCTGCAAGCCGTTCCCATGGCCAGGATCACTGCAGATCAGAATATGCAGTTAAAGCTGGGCTCAATGAGTTTCAGCAATGGCGAGGAGTTCACCGCCCGCACTCAAAGAGTGACGCCCAAGGTGCAGCTGCAAGACAGCGAGGTGGTATTTGTCGGCTACGGTATCAATGCCCCGGAATACGGCTGGAATGACTTTGAAGGCCTGGATGTTCGTGGTAAGACCCTGATTGTACTGGTCAATGATCCCGGCTTTGCCACTCAGGATCCCCAGGTATTCAAGGGCAATGCCATGACCTATTACGGTCGCTGGACCTATAAATATGAAGAAGCGGCCCGTCAGGGCGCCGAAGCCGTGTTTATTGTGCATGAAACTGCGCCCGCCGCTTACGGTTGGGGGGTGGTGCGTAACAGCAACACCAATACCAAGTACACCCTGGTGGATAAAGATAACAACGCATCATCGGTTGGCGTGATGGGGTGGATCCAGCATGATAGCGCCAAGAAGCTGTTCAGCCAGGCGGGTCTGGACTTTGATACCTTGAAGCAACAGGCGGTCAATAAAGGCTTCAAGGCGGTGCCGTTGAAACTCAAGGCCAATCTGACCTTGAACAACAAGATAGAACTGGCGCAATCCCACAATGTGGCGGCCTTGTTGCCTGGAACCGAGCACAAAAATGAATACTTGGTGATGCACGCTCACTGGGATCACCTGGGAAAGACCATTGAAGATGGCAAGGAAGTGGTGCTCAACGGCGCTGTGGATAACGCCTCAGGTGTGGCCGGTGTTCTGGCACTGGCAAAGCATTTCAAACAGCAAAAGGGCATTGATGCCCCGAAACGCTCGATTCTGTTCAGCGCTTTTACTGCCGAGGAAACCGGACTCATTGGCGCCCAGTACTTTGCCGAAAATCCTCCGGTTCCCACCAAGCAGCTGGTGGCATTTCTCAATATAGACGGCATGAATATGGGTAAAGGCGTGGATTACATCCTGCGTTATGGTGAGGGCGTGTCAGAGCTGGAGCAGTATTTGAATGATGCTGCCAAAGGGCAGGGACGCAACGTCAAGGCCGATCCCCGGCCGCAAAATGGCTTGATGTTCCGCTCGGACCATTTCGCTCTGGCCAAGGAAGGGGTACCCGGCTTGCTGTTTATGAGTTTGGGGGATACAGACCCGGATTATATTGCCCATAAATATCATAAGGCAGCCGATGATTATGACCCAAGCTGGAGTCTGGATGGGGTTCGGCAGGACTTGGCCTTGATAAGCGATATCCTGGCACGGTTGGCCAATAACAATGACTGGCCCCAATGGCTTGAAGACTCGGACTTCAAGAAGCGCCGGGCTCAGGATCAGCGCTGAGTTTGGTGGCAGGTGTGACTCAAAAAGGGTTACACCTGTCCATGCTTCTTGTCACTTGAAAGCGTAATTAATTGAATGCCTTTGTTTTTCATGGCTGCTCGACACAGGCATGCACCAGAAAACTGGAGTGGAAGTATTTGGGAATGTATTTGGACAGCAGATAATTGAAGAAACCTACTCGTTTCCACTCTTTGAAATCGGCGTAATGCGCGACTGAAATCACCTTTAGCTTTCCATGCCATTGCTCAATCTCCCGTGGCGAGTCGAGCGCCAACTTAAAACCGGCACCGGCATATTTTACGCTGTCGTGGTTATCTGAATTGTCCCTCATCCAGCGACTGATACCGTCGAATAGAATATGGCAACCAGGAAAGCGGTTGGCCAGTTCTTGAAGCAACTGTTGTACCTGACAATTGTCGAAGTACATCAGCAGGCCTTCGGCAATAAAAACAAAGGTTGCGCCCTGATGACGGGCATTGAGTTCATCCATCCAATCGCTATCAAATACAGAAGCACTGATGCATGTCTCACAACTGTCCGAAGGAAGGAGCTGCTCTCTGAGGGCAATCACTTCAGGCAGATCCAGGTTGTAAAACCAGGCCTTGTCCTCCATCGTGTTTCCCATCAGCATTTGAACCCTCTGAAAGCGGGTATCGAGCCCGGCTCCGAGGTTGACTACAACACAGGACTGCGCCGCAGCGATAATATCCGCCGTGAGTCTGTCAAAGTAACCCGCGCGGATGGCAACCCCTACTGAGCTCAATACAGATTGGTCAAAACTTGAGAAGTCATAATCAAATTGTTCGATAAGCGCGCAGGCCCAAGGATCTGAGAAGAAGGCATCTTTCAGTTTGGATTGGCACGACTTCATATAGAGCGGGATAAAAAGTGTTTGGGCGATAGGATCATTTAGCCCTGTGACTGCCAGCTTGTTACTCATCTTTGCCTACTCCATCACCTCTTTTGCTAAATGATAACCATTATCAGATGCGTAACTGTGAGCAAGAGTGGATTTTTATCAAACTCACTTTTTGAGAGGCTTGGCAGGCGAGAGGACTGGAATACTTGGTGATTGTCGGCAAAAGATAGTGGATGACAGCTTTGACTCGAGCTGCCAATAAGCGACTATGGTCAGGGAAAGGGGGCAGGAAAAAGCGTCAGGAAAAAGCGTCAGGAAAAAGCGTCAGCAAAAAGCGTGATTGTACCGTCAAGCGGAGAACAAGTTCAGAAACGGTAGCTGATCGATAACATAGGGCCGATAAAACTATAGTAGAGGTTGTAGTCGGCCACTTTTACCGCGGCGTCCGATGCGCTCTGACGCACATCCACATCCACTTTGTAATAGTTATAGGCCAAGGTGATGTCCCAACGATCACTCAGGGTGGTTTTCATGCCGGCTCTGATATCGACCAGTGAGCCCTTGAGATCATCAAGGCGCACGGAAAAATATTGGGCATGCAAATTAAATTGCCAACCGGGTGCCAGCTCATAGTCACCAAAGAGGCCAATATTCGGCAAAGGTGCGGTAACGCTTTCATCCACCAGTCTGGGAATGGGCTGGGCGCTGCAGATATTGCCGCTGAGCTCTGAGGTGGCACAGGCCCCGATTGAACCTTCGAAGCTGCTTTCAATGAACATGGTATGCAGCCCTACACTGACCCCTATGTTATAGCCGTTGCCTTGAAACAGATCATAGCCATAGCCGATGCGGGCGATATCGATATTGAGCGTGGTGCCCAGCTGGCCACCGGCCTTGACATCATAGACGGTATCGTCAATCTGGATCTGAAATGGTCGACTGACCGCTTGAGTTTCAGCGCTGCGGTGTAGTTGTTTCCAGTCAAAATAGATGTGGTGTCTATCGTTGAAACGGTATCCCAATTCAAACAGAGGCAGAAACTCGTTTTCCGCCAACTGCAGATCAGACTCAAAATCCAGATCGAAATCGTTGCCGACCAAGGGATCGGTAACTTGCATATTGGTGTCGGACTGAGAGTAGAAACCACCAATATTCAAGCTCCACTCGCCGGCTTGGGCTTGGGTAGTGGCGCAGCAGAGCAGGGCGAGTGTCAGCGACAGTCTCAAACCTGAATTGTTAATAGAGTGTGGTGTCAACAATGGGTAATCTCTTTTCGTTACTCAGATAATCCAAGTGCCTTCTCAGAGATTCCTTTTCCGGGATAAATCGGCACGTGCGCGGTTTGAGTGCTTGCCAGCTCTAGTTTGTAGGATGACACTTCTTGTATTTTCGAATGCTGAAAATCCGCGCGACTGCAAAGAGTCTAAACCAGAATGATGGTTTTTGTGAATAGAATGTTTACAAATGTGTGGTTTTTTATGATCTACCACAAAAAAGCGCCCCATAAAGGAGCGCTTCAGTCTGATATTAAAGCTCGTGTTCGGATCAGGCCTCGGACTCGCTGCTGTCGCTTTTCTTGGAATCCTTGTTGAACATGCCCAAACGGATGCGGATAAAGTGCAGTATTTGTGCTGCTATATCCAGGTGGAGACAGGACTCCAGTCCTTCAAAGCCCGGCGAGGAGTTGGCCTCGCAAATCTTGTAGTGACCGTTGTCAAACAGCAGATCTATCCCGGCAACATCCAGATCCAGTATGTTGGCTGTCTGGGTTGCCAGCCACTCGATTTCAGGTGTGACCGCAAAGGGGCTGGCTGAGCCACCGGCGCTGACATTGGCTTTGAAACTGTCCTCTTGGCCGCGTCTCTCGTAGCAACCCGCTACCCGGCCACCTATGGTGAAGACTCGCAAGTCCCGGCCATGACTGTTGGAGATAAACTCCTGCAGAATGATGTTGGCATTCTTGTTGGTGGCCTCGATAAGCTGCATCAGATCATCGAACTCACGTGCCTTGTGTGACAGAAACACGCCGCTGCCTTGCGAGCCGGACAGTGTCTTGATCACCACAGGGAAACCCAAATGACGTTCAACCAAGTCAACATCAACCGGGAATTTCACCAGCATGGTCTTGGGCGTTGGCAGATTCTTTTCGGCCAACAGTTGCTGGGAAAACAGCTTGTCCTTAACGGTTTCTATCGCCTTGGAAGAGTTGAGACAATAAACGCCAAGACGTTCCAGGTGGCGGATAATCGCCAAGGCAAAATAGGTGGTACCCGAGCCCATACGGGGAATAATAAAATCGGGCAACTCTACTGGTTGCCCGTTCAGTAAAATACTCTTGTTGTCCTCTCGGGTCACTGTGAGGTCAAACTCGTCGGGAGCATAGACCTCAAGTTCGATATTGTCGGCCTTGGCGGCCTCCAACAATCGGTTTATTTCATACAATTCAGGTTTTAGCTGAGTCGCGGTCTCTTTATATAAAATCCAACCACGCATTTAGTCGCAAACCCTAATTTTCATTGGTCATCCTCAAGTTCAGGCTCATCCTGAACATCGTCATCTATCATATCGTCGATATACTCAGCATCGGCCTTTTTCACTAAAGTGGTGCCGACTACTGCGTAGAAAGGCTTCCCAGAAGCCAACTTGACATACTTTACCCAGATCTTTTCCAACAAGCTACCGGGAGCGGAATTTCCGCGGACAACTTCAACAAAATGACTCTCCTCCGGATTCCGGGGGGCTTGGCGTCCCTCCGCCAGAGCCTGCATGGCAACGCCATGTTTTTCGAGTAATTCTGCTTCGTTGTAAGTAAAATCCCCGCTGCGGCGAAAGCCCTTGGGGAAGTTCTTGTCGTCATAGAAACGGCGTTCGCTGACGAAACTCTCATTGGCGGCTTGTTGCACAGATGCACTCTGCAGTGCCGATGGTGAAGGAGTCGTGGTCAACATGGCGATATTCCTTACAAAAATGGTTCTTGAGGAGATTTGCAAGCAGAGTATTGGCTAGTATGATTGATTTATAAATCAAAAAAATTTGTCTATGACGATAAAGAATTTTTTATGGACACGGATTTACTCAAGACATTTCTGGAAGTTTCCCATACCCGCCATTTTGGGAAGGCCGCTGAAAACCTCTATCTGACCCGCAGTGCCGTATCTTTCAGGGTTAAGCAGCTGGAGAGCATTCTCGGGGTCGAGTTGTTTGAACGGCAGCGAAACAACATACAACCGACCCCGGCCGGGGTGCGGATGCTGGCGCATGCCGAAGCGGTACTGACCGCCTGGGAGCGGGCCAAACAGGATATCTCCCTGAGTGAACACCAATCGGTGCAATTGGTTATCGGCGCGGCGCCCAATATCTGGGACGCTTATCTGCAGGGATATATGCAAGGCTTACATCAGGGGCTTGCCGGAGTGGCGCTGCGCACTGAAATTCTGGCACCGGCGGCGATGACCAAACAGTTGATGGACCGAACGCTGGATCTGGCCATTGCCTTCGATCCCCCTAAGCTGGAAGAGTTTGAGTTGTTGCAGATAGGGGAGGTGTCGCTGCATCTGGTGAGCACAGAGGCGGCTTCCTCCGTCGATGAACTGACGGACAGGCATTACATCAAGGTCGATTGGGGCACGGCATTCAATATCCAACATGCCAGAGACTATGCCGAGTTACCCATTCCTGTACTGCATACCGGCTCGGCTCGTATTGCGCTGGACTTTCTGCTCAATAATGGTGGCAGTGCATTTTTGCCGCAAAACATGATTGAACCTTATCTGGCGAAAGGGGAGCTGTTTGTGATTGATGATAAGACACCGCTCAGGCGCAATGTTTACGTAGCCTACTTGCCGGGCAACGACCGCCTGGAGCAGATACTGCAAGCGGTCAACTACCTCAGAAGTCAGTTCTAAATTTGGCCGGGCATTGAGCGTTTTGCCTTGATGCCCGGTTGCCTCACTGAAACATTCAAAATACCAAAGCGTGCATTCAACATACCAAAGCGCTTTAGAGCACCAAAGGCCAGATAACCACGGCCCAGGTCAGGCCGCATAAACACAGGCTGATAAAGACCGCCGCCGAGGCAATATCTTTGGCCTGGCCGCTCAAGGGGTGAATTTCATCGCCCACTCTGTCGACCACGGCTTCAATGGCTGAATTCAACAGCTCGGTAATAATGACAATAAATACCGTCGCTATCAGCAGTATTTTTTCTGTCTTGGCCACATCCAGATATAACGCCAGCGGGATCATTAACAATGCCAGTACGGCTTCCTGACGAAAGGCGGCTTCATGTTTCCAGGCTGAGCATAAGCCCTTGATGGAAAAGCCGGTGGCGCGGAAAATGCGTTTCAGTCCGTGATTGTTGGCGGGTTTCATATTCTCTCAATTCTTGATCTGTGGCTATGGCCGGTTGCTGTATAAAGACCTGCTGAACCGTGAAAGGTTCCTGGGTTAATGGGGTTGTAACTTGTCGCTTCCTTTATTGACCTCGCGTTGGTCACTAGTGACTAATTTGACTATTAGTGCAGTGGCGCTGAGGTTTCCAAGGTGCGGCGGCATTATAGCAGCTCATCTTGCCGCTGATATAACAGTTACTGCATCTACCACGGGTGTTTGGCCGTTATTATGGGATGGCGGGAGGTTTGGCAAAGGGGGAGGGCCGTTTCGATAATCGTTACACTAGTTGTCACCATAACCGCCACAACTTTCTATACTCTTTGTAGTTTTGGTCTCTGCTATAGGATGTAGCAGGCAATTGGCCGATAGCCAGGGAGGGCTTATGCAATATCCGCAATCTTTACCGACAACAGCATATCTTAAGCGTTTTCCGGCCATGCTGTTACTGCTGCAAACTTTTCTGCTCTCGTTTCCGGCCGCCGAACGAGAATTACCGGCCCCGGAGCTGGCCGGTCGTTGGCAACAACAGAAGGCCGAAATCAAGGATTTTCTTGTCAGTGAAAAACTCGATGGTGTTCGCGCCAGATGGGACGGCAGGCGTTTGCTGAGCCGCTCGGGCAGAGTGATTCCTGCACCAATTTGGTTTGTGAAGGACTTTCCTGCCGTGGCACTCGAAGGAGAGCTTTGGGGCGGCTATCACAGCTTTGATACTGCATCGCTGCTGGCCAGAGGTTTAGGCGAAGCAGACTCCTGGCGCCAGCTGGGTTTTTATCTGTTCGATGCCCCCGGGCTGAAAATGGCTTTTGCCGAACGTTATCAGGCGTTCAAGCAGTATCACCAACTGACCCCTTATCTCTATGTCATCGAGCAGCGGCGTCTGAGCAGCACGCAAGAGTTACATCTGTGGTTACAACAGGTGGTGGCCAAAGGGGGCGAAGGCCTGATGGCGCACCGCATCGATGCCATGTATCTGGCGGGGCGCAGTGATGCCTTGTTAAAACTCAAACCTGTGGAAGATGCCGAGGCGCGAGTGCTGGCGATACTTCCGGGAAAGGGCAAGTATCAAGGCATGATGGGCGCCTTGCTGGTGCAAACCGAGGCTGGGGTAAGCTTTCGTCTGGGAACAGGTTTCACCGATGCCGAGAGGGCTTCACCGCCACTTCCCGGAACCTGGGTGACCTTTGCTTTCTCCGGGCTGACCTCAGGCGGCAAGCCTAGGTTTGCCCGCTTCCTTAGGGTAAGATCCGACTATCAACTAAGTTTCCCGGCAGAGGCTATTGAGGCAAAAGTCTCTGTCGCCGACCCGGCTGCAGAACGCAATCCTGCCGTGTCAGTCAACAAGGAGCCTTAAGGTGGAATTTCAAAGCGCGCCAAGTGTTAATGAGGGTGAAATTAACCGTATCTTGATGGTTTGTATGGGCAATATCTGCCGCTCACCAAGTGCTGAAGCTGTAGCCCGGGCCAAGGCTCAGGCCATGGGACTGACACTGGAGTTGGATTCTGCCGGCACCATAGGTTATCACTCAGGGGAGTCGCCGGACAGGCGCGCCCGCGCCGCAGGTGAGCGGCGTGGGCTGGACTTTTCAGGGATCAAAGCCCGGCAGGTGTGCGCGCGGGACTTTGCTCATTTCGATCTTATTCTGGCGGCCGATCGTGAGAATCTTCAGGCCCTATATGAGGCTTGTCCGCAGATTTACAAACACAAGCTGGCCTTGATGCTGGACTTTGCCGATACTCCCATCAGGGAAGTTCCGGATCCTTACTATGGTGGCGACAGCGGATTTGAGCAGGTTTTGGATCTGTTGGAGTTAAGCATTGCCGGACTGTTTGCCCGGATCCAGGCCGCCAGGCCCAAGAGTATCCCGCCGGCGCGGTGAGCGGTTCTGCAAAGGACTAAAGTCATGAAGCTTATACGGAATTTAGTTGGATAAGTGACATACAAAAACAGGCCACCATAGTGGCCTGTTTTCGCTAAGTTTGCTTCTTGAGGGAAACTTAACCCTGATGGCGTTTGCCGGAGCGCTTCAGCCTGTCGGCTTCTTTCTTTGCCTGCTTCAGGGCCTCTTTCTCCGCCAGCAGCTTGGCCACTTCGACCTCTTCTGCCTGGGCCATTTCCGGCGTTTCCAGGGACAGCTGGCCGATTTTCCCTGAGCGGAACTCATGTAACAGCAGTTCCGAGGCCTTGTGCAAATCGATATGACCGCCGCTTCTGAGGGCGCCACGCCTGCGGCCTATCTCTTCGAGCAGTTCGATGTCGCTGGCGGGCAGGGAGGTCAGCTTATAACGCTCCATCATCGCCTCCGGGTAGGCATGCAGGAAGTAAGCTGCGGCAAACAGGGCCACATCCTCATATTCCATGGCGGTATCCTTGATGGCACCTGTGACCGCCAGGCGATAACCCGAGGCTTCATTGTCCACCTTGGGCCAAAGGATCCCCGGCGTATCGGACAGCACTATGCCGTTTTTAAGGTTGATCCTTTGCTGCGCCTTGGTCACCGCAGGTTCATTACCTGTCTTGGCAATCACCCGGCCAGCCAGGGTGTTGATGATGGTGGACTTGCCCACATTGGGGATGCCCATGATCATGGTGCGAATATCCTTGAGTGCACCTTCGCTTACGGGGACCAGTTTGCGGCACAGCTCGGGGATCTTTCTGACCATGGCAGGTTGCAGCGTAGTGATGGCTTGTGCCCGCACCCCTTGTTCCTGCTCCAGGTACTCAATCCAGCGATTGGTTATCTCGGGATCGGCCAGATCAGACTTATTCAGCAACTTGATACAAGGCTTGTCCTGGCGCAGCTTTGCCACCATGGGATTTTCACTGCTGTAAGGTATTCGGGCGTCCAGCACTTCGATCACCAGATCTATCTGAGGCATCACCTCTTCTATCTCTTTGCGGGCCTTGTGCATGTGTCCCGGATACCATTGAATCGCCATCTATTGCTTATCCTGATGAAAACTGAAAAAAGAGCGCTATTGTAGCATTCCGAACTGAAAAAAGCGCCCTCAGGCGCTAGATAACCCCAAGTTCGCGCAGGCGCTCCATCAGGTAGCTGTCGGCGGTATAGCGCTCTGACAGCACTACGTCGGGGCGAGGGTGCAGGAACAGCGGCAGTGAGATCCGCGACTTGCTCATATCGGCACCTTCCGGATTGATCACCCTATGAGTGGTCGATGGGAAGTAACCGGCGGAAGCCTCCTGGAGCATATCGCCTATGTTAATGATAAGGTTGCCAAAATCGCTGGGAACATCCAGCCATTCTCCATCGAGGCTTTTCACCTGTAGCCCGGGCTCGTTGGCGGCTGGCAATACGGTAAGCAGGTTGATATCCTCATGGGCGGCGGCGCGAATGGCGCCCGGGGTCTCATCACCTGTCATTGGCGGATAATGCAGCACCCGCAGCAGCGTCTTGTGGCTGTTGGCTATCATTTGCGACAGCGCAGTGCGGTAGTTGGCTGCCACCTCGGCAGGCGAGTGCGCCTCGACCCAGTCCAGAAGCTCGGCGGCCAGCGCATTGGCTTCTTGGTAGTAGGTGAGGATATTGTCCTGCAATTGCTCAGGAATGCGGCCCCAGGGGTAGACGTGAAAGTACTCTTTGATGTCTTTGACCGTATGGCCTTTGGCGGTTTCTGAAATGCTCGCCGGAAAGAAACCATCCTGGGTTTCCGGCTTGAACATGAAGGCCTGTTTTTCTTCACTGTTGAAGAAGTTCTGCCAGTCGCGGTAGATATCCTGCACCAACTGTTGTGAAATAGGGTGGTTGCGCAACACGCCAAAGCCGGTGCTGCGCAGGGACTCTACAAAGCGCTCGGCAGCATCTGCGGCGCGATAGTCTATGGTTTCCAGTTTCATCATCATCTTTCTTGGTTATTTTTTATTGACCCGATACTCGTGTCTCTAAGGACATTTTGTTGGCAGTCGGGTGACCCGGCGCAAGTCTACCTTGATGTCTTTATAGGGGCAACGTAAAGTGATCCAAGTCACTTTTATGGCTCTGTGTAACTTGAGTGAACGGTAACCGTTGCAATTCGGGTCCTATGGGTTACGCAGAGTAATCGAGGAGCGTTAAATGAAACCCCTGAACGAGTTTGAGCGTTATGTCATAGAGGAAAAAGGCACAGAGCGCCCTTTCAGTGGAGAGCTGTATCAACACAATGCCAAGGGGCGATATCTGTGCCGTAAATGCGGCGCCCCCTTGTATTTGTCCGAGCACAAATTCAATGCCCATTGTGGCTGGCCCGCCTTTGACGATGAAATCTTTGGTGCCGTCACCCGGATACCCGACGCAGATGGTCGCAGAACCGAAATCGTTTGCAGTCAATGTGGTGGTCATCTGGGGCATGTGTTTGAAGGAGAGGGGTTAACGGCCAAGAACTTGCGACATTGCGTCAATTCTGTCTCCATGGTCTTTGAGGCCATAGATGATGCCGAGGCTCAGCAGCCGGCAACTGAAAAGTGTTTGGAGACGGCCACCCTGGGCGGCGGCTGTTTCTGGTGTTCAGAGGCGGTATTTTTAAGCTTGGCCGGGGTTATGCAAGTGACTTCCGGCTATGCCGGCGGCGCGGCAAAAGATGCCAACTACAAGGCGGTATGCAGCGGCGCAACCGGCCATGCCGAAGTGGTGCAGATAGTTTTTGACCCCACAGTCATCAACTATGCCGAGCTGTTGGAGGTATTCTTTGCCAGTCATGATCCCACCACCTTGAATCGCCAAGGCAACGATGTGGGGCCTCAGTATCGTTCGGTGATTTTCGCGCACTCGGATAAGCAGATTGATACGGCGTCCTCTATGATTAAGGCGCTGGATGAGGAAGGCGTCTTTAGCGCGCCGATAGTGACAGAGTTGACCGCCTTTGATGGTTTCTATCCGGCGGAGAACTATCATAACGACTATTTTGCGCTCCATGGTGAGCAGCCCTATTGTGCATTGGTGATTAAACCCAAGCTGGATAAGGTGCGGGGACGTTTCAGTGCCAAGCTGAAGTAGAATAAAAAAACGGCAAGCCTCAGCTTGCCGTTTTCTATGGTCTGGACAGCGTTAATTTATGAGTCTAACTTGTCGTCGGCAATCTTGTATCTGGGATCTTCAATCAGATTGACTTCCACCAGATCGCCGGCCTTGTGCAGCAACTGCTTGCAGTCGTTGGAAAGGTGACGAAGATGCAGGCGTTTGCCTTGGTTCACATAGCGCTCGGCCAAGGTGTCTATGGCATCCAGAGCCGAGTGGTCACAGACCCGGGATGACTGGAAGTCGACCACGACATCCTTGGGGTCATTGTTGGCATCAAACAACTCAAGGAACGAAGCCGCCGAGCCGAAAAACAGTGGGCCATT
The DNA here is from genome assembly GCF_047314585.1 of Shewanella sp. BJSY2023SW005. Classification (NCBI taxonomy): domain Bacteria; kingdom Pseudomonadati; phylum Pseudomonadota; class Gammaproteobacteria; order Alteromonadales; family Shewanellaceae; genus Shewanella; species Shewanella sp. BJSY2023SW005. The sequence continues at coordinate 59,244 of NZ_JBKORJ010000030.1, read as the reverse complement.
GAGGCGGTAAACCGCCCAACCGTTGGCATCTATACTCTTTTGAGCACTGATCTGTTTGGCATGCTCCCAGGCAAATACCAGCGCAGATACTATCACCCCGACAAATACCGCAATCGCCAGATCGGTAAATACCGTCACCACAGTCACCAGTACAATAACAAAGGCATCGTGCTTGGGCACCTTGCGCATCACTTTAAAGCTGGCCCATTCAAAGGTCCCCAGCACCACCATAAACATGACCCCGACCAAGGCGGCCAGCGGGATCATCTCGATAAAGGCGGCGGCAAACAAAATAAAGCACAGCAAGGTGAGGGCAGCGGTGACCCCGGAAAGACGGCCGCGGCCCCCTGAGTTGATGTTAATCATCGACTGACCAATCATGGCGCAGCCACCCATGGCACCGAAAAAGCCACTGGTAACGTTACCCACGCCTTGGCCGACACATTCCTTGTTGCCACGGCCGCGGGTCTGGGTCATCTCATCGACCACAGTCAGGGTCAGCAGAGATTCAATCAGGCCAACAGCCGCCAGGATAACTGCATAGGGCGCTATGATATAAAGGGTTTCCAGGTTAAAGGGCACGGCCGGAATGGCAAAGCTTGGCAGTGTGCCGGCGATAGTTGCCTCAGGATTACCGCTCATATTGCGCAAATAATCGAGCACGTTGCGGGTATCCAAATCCAGGCCCACCACCAGAGCGGTTACTGCCAGTATGGCCACCAGGGATGACGGCACGGCTGTGGTCAGCTTAGGCAGAAAATGTATGATAGCCATGGTCATGGCTATCAGCGCCAGCATCAGCCAGATATCTGCACCGGGTAACCAGGCCATCTCCTCTTCGCCGACTTTGACCTGAAATTGCCCCAGTTGCGCCAAGAATATTACTATGGCCAGGCCGTTGACGAAGCCTATCATTACAGGATAAGGCACTATGCGAATGAACTTGCCAAGACGCAGTGCTCCGGCGGTAATTTGAATTATCCCGGCCAGCACCACGGCGGCAAACAGATAGCTGACGCCGTGGGACACCACCAGACTGGTCATGACCACGGCCATCGCGCCGGTGGCGCCTGAGATCATGCCGGGACGGCCGCCGATGAGGGCCGTGATCAGTCCCATGATAAAGGCGGCATAAAGGCCCACCATTGGCTCTACTTTAGCAACGAAGGCAAAGGCTACCGCTTCGGGCACCAGCGCCATAGCAACCGTTAGGCCGGAGAGTATATCCGCCTTGTGACTGCTGGTTTTATGGCGTATCAGTTCAAACATTCAGCTTGGGATCCCATCTTGAGGGTTAAAAACAAAGTTGCGCATACTAGCAAAATTTCTGTTGTGACAGAAGTGTGAAGCAGATCAAAATAAAAAAACCATGCCCGAGGGCATGGTTTTTTCTTAGTAACACTTAGGTTCAGGGACGGGCCATATCTGACTCGGCGCTGTTACCATGGCTCTTGCGTGGTGCGGCTTCGCCATTGGCCTGATACTCTCGGCCTTTGGGCACTTCAACGTGAGCACGTTGATCCACCTGTGGTTTGGTTGTATCTGAGCCAACCATAGTGCTGAAGCGACTGACTCTTGGTGCGGCGCTTGTCTGGGTTGTCGCAGGTGTTGCTGCCGGGCTTTCCTTGGCTTCATTGCTTGACTGGCGCGCAGGGCGGCTGATAGCAGCCGGCTTGGCCATAGGGGCAGAGGCGGCGACGCTTGCCGATACTGTTTCTGCCTTGGGCTTGGCTGCTGCGACTTCAGCAGTTTTTGCCTTGGGTGCTTCGTTCGCTTTCTCTGCCGCTTTTGATGGCGCAGCTTCGACTGGTGGAGCTTTTGCAACTTCAGCTTTTTCAGCTTGGGCTTCAGGCGCTGTCACTGGCTCGGCTTCTGCTGTTTGGGGTTCAGCTTTTACCTCGACTTCGGCGGCTTTTGCATCGGCAACGACTTCTACCTTGGCAGCGACCTCGGCTTGAGGCTTTGTCTCAACCTGAGCCTTGGCTGTTGCTTCAGCTTTGGCTTCAACCTGAGGAGCCGGCTTGGCAACAACTTGAGGTTCAGCTTGCGCTTGCTCTTGAGCTTTGTCGGCAGGCTTTGCTTGCTCAGCGGCGACTTCAACGGCAGCGGCTGGCGTTGATGCCTCGGCGACAACCTCTTCTTTAGCGTTATTTGCTACTTCAGTGGCTGCTTTTTCAGTGCTTGCCTTTTCAGTGCTTTCAGACTCTTCGCCTTCCTGTTCAGTACGGCGGCGACGCTGACCGGCTGCGCGCAAATGACGAGGGCTGCGGCGGCTACGGCGTTGGCCTTCACGTTTGGGCTTATCGTCTTCTTCAGTGTTCTCGATGGCTTCGGCATCACTTTGAACACCACTAGCTTGAACACTGGTTTCAGCGATTTGCTCAGCATTGGCAACAGGGCTGGCTTCGGCGCTTGCCTGAATGTCTTGTGACACCTCTGCGCCTTGGGCTTTAGTGGCAACCTGAGTTGACTCTTCACCCTTCAGCTCGGTAGCGGTTTCGCTCTTGGCTTCTGACTTGGCTTCAACTTCGGCTTGAACTTCCATTTCCTTGGACTCAGCCTGAGCTGCGGCAGGCTTACGACGGCTGCGACGCGGCTTGTCAGCTTGCTCGGCGTTATCCTTGGCATCGCTTTCTTTGGTGCGAGCTGGCTTGGCCTCGGTTTTTGCCTCGACCTTTACTTCAGATTTGGCGTGGGCGCTGGCTTTCACTTCGGCGCTGGTTGCCTCTGCTGTATTGTCAACGGCTTCCTGTGCATCGCTGGCCTCAATGCGCACCTTACGACGCAGGTTGCGACGTTGGCGACGCTCACGGGCGGCTTCCTGTTTTGGTTCCTGCTCGCTTTCGTCACGGGCCTTGCTGCGGCTCTTGCGTTCATCAACAGCTTCAGACTTGGGAGCCTTGTCGTTACGGTCACCACGGGTTGGCTTGCCGGTATCGTTTGCCTGACGCTTGTTGCCTTGCTCGTCTTTATCACGGGCAGGGCGCTCATTGGCGGACGATTTACGGTTGCGGCTGCGTGAATCGCGGTTACCGTCTTTGTCATCACCACTCTTGCGACGTCTGTCGTTGCGGTCATTGCGACGGTTACGGCGGTTGTTCTGGCCGCTGCCTTCCTGATTGTCTTTAGTGCTCTTTTCCTGCTTCTTGTCGGCTTGTGGCTCGGAAGAGGAGAAGATGGCACCCAGGGCGGCGAAGAAACGGGAAATTATTCCGGGCTTGGCCGCTTCAGTCGTTGCGGCTTTGGCCGCCGGTTTGGCTGTCTGCGGTGCTTCGGCAGTTTCCTGCTTTAGAGGTGTAGCAAAACCACTCAAGGCTGGCTTGGGTGCAGCAGCACGTTCCAGTTTACGTGGTTCATACAGTTTGTTTTCCGGCTCTTCCACACGCTGGTAGCTGACTTCAGAGATCTGGTCGTCCTTGCGATGACGCACCACGCGGTAGTTCGGGGTCATCATGTGTGGATCCGGGATCACATAGACTTCAACATCATGGCGCTGCTCAGTGATGCGTATGGCCTTGCGCTTTTCGTTAAGCAGGTAAGCCGCGACATCCACGGGCACTATGGCCTCAATCTGAGAGGTGTTTTCCTTGATGGCTTCTTCTTCCATCAGGCGCAGAATCGACAGTGCCAGCGACTCGGTACCACGAATGGTGCCCTGGCCGTTACAGCGTGGGCAGATGTGGGCGGCGGACTCTTCCAGAGACGGACGCAGACGCTGACGGGACATTTCCATCAAACCGAAGCGGGAAATACGGCCCAATTGCACACGGGCACGGTCATGGTGAACTGCGTCACGCAGACGGTTTTCCACTTCGCGTTGGTGTCTGACCGGAGTCATATCGATGAAGTCGATAACCACCAGGCCGCCCAAGTCTCGCAGACGCAACTGACGGGCAATCTCGTCGGCGGCTTCCAGGTTGGTGTTCAGTGCGGTTTCTTCGATATCGCCGCCCTTGGTGGCTCTGGCGGAGTTGATATCTATAGAGGTCAGTGCTTCGGTGGGATCGATAACGATAGAGCCGCCGGAAGGCAGTCTAACTTCGCGTTGGAATGCAGATTCTATCTGTGACTCAATCTGATAGTGGGTAAAGAGCGGCACTTCAGATGAGTAGGGTTTGACTCTGTCGACAAAATCAGGACGTACCAGGGAGATATGCTGCTTGGCATCGGCATAAATTTGTGGGTGGTCGATTAGAATTTCGCCTACATCACGGCGCAGGTAATCACGGATGGCGCGAACGATAACATTGCTTTCCTGATGAATCAGGAAAGGAGCAGGGCGACTCTCGGCCGCTTCCTGAATCGCTGTCCAATGGTGCAGCAATACCTTCAAGTCCCACTGCAGATCGGCAGCAGCCTTGCCAACACCTGCGGTGCGGACAATCAGCCCCATGCCGTTGGGCACTTCCAGGTTTTCCATGGCCTCTTTCAGCTCAGTGCGCTCATCACCTTCAATCCGACGGGAGATACCACCGGCGCGAGGGTTGTTGGGCATGAGTACCAGGTAAGAGCCGGCCAGACTGATAAAGGTGGTCAGGGCGGCGCCTTTGTTACCACGTTCTTCTTTATCTATCTGAACTATGACTTCCTGGCCTTCACTGACCACTTCTTTAATGCTGGGACGACCCTGGAAGGAGTAACCTTTGGGGAAGTACTCGCGGGCGATCTCTTTCAGTGGCAGAAAGCCATGGCGTTCTGCACCATAGTCAACAAAAGCCGCTTCCAGAGAGGGTTCTACGCGGGAGATTTTACCTTTATAAATATTGGCTTTCTTCTGCTCATGGCCTGGGCTTTCGATATCCAGATCATAGAGCTGTTGCCCATCAACCAGGGCAACGCGCAACTCCTCGGATTGAGTCGCATTGATTAACATCCGTTTCATGATGACGTCATTCTTCTTAATAAGAGGTCATCAAACGTACTGGTCGCTGCATTACGGGCCTGGTCTCATTCGGGCGACGCCTCTCGGCGTTCCTCCAGGCAGGGAGGTGCGCATTGCTGTTAGACGCATTCGCTGCGTGTCGCATCCTATTTATGGCTTATTTTTCAATGATTACAAAAACAAGGAATTCGTTGTAAAACATCAACCAACCCCATAAATTCTTCAATAATAATCCGGTAATGCCGAAGTCGAGCCGTGTCGTTTGATGACGAGTTAACATTAACTTTCGAAAACAGCATAGTGGCGGCTTGAAAGTGGTCTGAATTTCGTAATTCCATCCAGGTTTAACCGTAAAAACAATTTTTTCAGTAGTGTTCTTTTATGTACGGTTTGCAAATCAACTATTTGCGACCTCGGAGGTCAGACATCGCTCAAGCGCTTTCCACTGTTCGAACCGTTCATAGATTGAGCAATGGCTCATCAATACGCAGGGTTCGCCGCTGAAATATAGCTGAATTCAAAAAAATCGGCAATCAAAAGCCTCAACATGTTGTACAATAGCGCGCCCCGAACCGCAACATAAGTGTTATGAATACCGAGACGCCATCACCCAATCAGCAAGTTCGCCTGGTGACCATTGACGAAGACAATGTTGGCCAGCGCATTGACAATTTTCTGCTCAGCAAGCTCAAAGGCGTGCCCAAGAGCATGATCTATCGCATAGTGCGCAAGGGCGAAGTCAGGGTCAACAAGAAACGGATAAAGCCTGAATACAAGTTGGCCGAAGGGGACCAGGTACGCATTCCGCCGGTTCGGGTCAGTGAAGAAAACTACCGCACGGCGCCTTCCGCCAACCTGGAGCGGGTATCGCGCCTAGAAGACAGAATTCTTTTTGAAGACAAGCATATTCTGGTACTGAACAAACCGGCCGGCATCGCCGTACACGGTGGCAGTGGTGTGGATTACGGCGTGATTGAAGCGCTGAGATCCCTGCGACCGCAACAAAAGTTTCTCGAGTTGGTGCACCGTCTGGATAAAGACACCTCCGGAGTGCTTTTGGTTGCCAAGAAGCGCAGCGCGCTAAAGCACTTGCATGACCAGCTCAGGCACAAGCAGATGCAAAAAGATTATCAGGCGCTGGTTCGCGGTGAGTGGCAAAAGCATGACAAGGTGGTTAAGGCGCCATTGCTGAAGCTGACGCTCAAATCGGGTGAACGCATTGTGCGGGTAAATACCGAAGGCAAGGCCTCGGAAACCCGCTTCAAAATTTTGCAGCGTTATGACGGTGCCACACTGGTGCAGGCCAGCCCGGTTACCGGTCGTACTCATCAGATCCGGGTACACTGCCAGTATGCCGGTCATCCTATTGCCTGTGACGAAAAGTACAGTGAGCAAAAGTTTGATGACAGTATGCGGGCACTCGGGTTGAATCGCTTGTTTCTGCATGCGGCGCAACTTAAGTTCATTCACCCTGACACAGAGACTGAAATGACAGTGCAGGCTCCTTTGGATCCTGAGTTACTTGAGTTGTTGGATAAACTCACTCGGGTATAGCAAAGAATAAGGAAACAGGCCATGAAGGCATACGAGCTGCTGATATTCGATTGGGACGGCACCCTGATGGACTCAATAGGCAAGATTGTCCGCTGTATGGAAAATACGGCAAGGGTAATGGCCTTGCCTATACCCTCGGAGCAGGCAGTACGTGACATTATTGGCCTATCTATGACAGAGGCCTTGCAATGCCTCTATCCAGCGGGAAGCGTTGGCGAATATCAGGCGCTCAGAGAGGAATATAAGCAGCAGTTCCTGCAGCTTGATACCACGCCTAGCCCACTTTTCAGTGAAACTCCGGCACTGCTGTCACAGCTGCGCAGTGAGAAGTATCTGCTGGCGGTGGCGACAGGTAAGGCAAGGGCAGGTCTTGAACGTGTACTGCGGGAAACTGGGCTTGGAGATTTTTTTCATGCCAGTCGCAGCGCCGATGAGGCGAGAAGTAAACCACACCCGGACATGCTGCAACAGCTATTGGCTGAATTAAAGATAGCGCCTGAGAGAGCCTTGATGGTGGGTGATTCGGTACACGATCTCAATATGGCTGCCAGCGCCGGTATGGATGCCATAGGGGTCAGTTATGGCGCCCATAGTCGCGAACGCTTACATGAAGCAGCGCCCAAAGCTATTATCGACACGCCATTGGGGCTTTTACATCACCTATGATGCTTACGGGAATACAGTCCCTAGTGCACAGTGAAAAGGCCTGCAGATGCAGGCCTTTTACTTTCTGTATTCTGCTAAGGAAGGTGCGAATAAGTCCTCGTGGCACTCTGGCTTGCACAACAATTGGCGTTCAAGGCATCTGACTGAAGGCATGCCGGGGCCTGTCGAAGTCGGATAACGCAGAAAGCCGGTTGCTGTGAAAGCCCCGAAGGGCGTGGCTTACAAGCCTGCCTGCTGTGTTGTGCTTCTTGCAAAGGACTAGGGCCATTTGCTGCGAACCACGCCTTGCATCCAGGCCAGTAAGCCGACGCAGAGCACACATGGGACTTGTTCGCACCTTCCCTAAATAAAGTGAAGTGCAAGTTCAGGAATTGGCGGTTTTCAACTCCTGGCCCAATTTGGTACTCAGGTTATTCGTGTTTGGGGGCTCTGCGCTCAAGTTCTCTTTGCTCAGGTTCTTTGTGCTCAAGTCCTTTGCACCAAGGCTCCCGCTATTAAGATCCAATGGCTCAGTGCCTAGGCTGGACAAGGCCAGCGCCGACAGACGGGTGATGTCGTGGGACGAGACTATGACGCCGCAAATTTCGCCGGCATCATTGATGCAGGGTGAGTGTCGTACACTCATCAGTAATGGCGCGGCCAGATGCGGTGGATGCAACCACTGATTGGCTTCCAGCGTTTCGCCGTTAAAGGCCCGCTCAAGTAGCGGCCGGATCTTCTTCTCAAACACGCTTACACCGTGCAGTTCAGTAATATGCTTACCTATGATCTCCTCTTTAACGCGGTTGAAAAGCTGCTCATACCCTTTGGATACCATACGGTAACAGTAGTCGGTACCGATAAATGCCAACAGATGATCTGTGGTGGCTATCATCTGCTTGTGCATGGAGAGCTCGCGACTGACCAACATTCTGTGATATTCGAGACCGATACGCTGGGCCAAGATCCGGAAAAACTCTTTTGACTTGGCGCTTTCGGCCTGGGGGAGAGTGTCGAGTACAAAAATATGGCCGACCGGTTTGCCATCACTGCCGAGGATCAACTCGGCCTGATAACTCTGGGCGCCTATCTCGCGGATCATGGCAAAATGGGGAAATCGTTTCTGCAGATCACGGGCGTGGAGTATGTGAGTGCTGGTTTCCTGTTGTTGATAGAGGGACTCACAGGGAGAGCCGGCCAATTCAAACTCAAAAGCAGGCAGAGACTGTTTGTTGTCACAAAAGGCGATGATTTCGCCTTGGGAATTGTTTTTGAGTCGGCCAAAGCCGGCCCAGCGACATTGGGTCACCAAGGCGAGTGCGCGCAGTGCCCGTTGAAAAAAGCGTTTATCTGTGCAGGGAGCAGCCAGTAGAGCCAAGGCTTCTTCGGTATCTGTCATCTTTTCACTCTACAAGGGATCATCAAAAGAGATATGTTGATTAATTGTTATTAGTGTAGAGCGAAAGCCGCGCTGACGCACTTCAATTTACCTTGTTGTGATAAGATTCAGACCCATCCGACACCCGTATCATCTTGCATCACAGTGCCACATGTGCCTTGGCAAGTCTGTAGGAGGGAATAGGTACAGGTAAGAGGCAGCGCCTGAGCCTTCATCTTACTGGCGCCGCAGCATCTCCCAATATTTTTATACCCTGACGGGAGAGCATTTCGATGAGCAGGATTAAGGGTAAACCTATTAGTGTGTTGGGATCCCGTCCTTCAAGGGCCCGAAACAGGGCGATGCCCAAGCCTTCACACTTAAAGCTGCCGGCACACCAGAGCGGTTGCTCGCGGCGAACATAGTCGGTGATTTCATCTCGGCTCAGGTTTCTGAAATGCACAGTGAAAGGTTCGACTTCCACCTGAGTTTGGCCGCTGCGGCTGTCAAAGAGCGCCAGCCCGGTATAAAAGGTGATGCTTTTCCCCGAGGCGGCCTGTAATTGTTTGCAGGCTTTCTCTTCAGTCAGTGGCTTGCCGACGATTTGACCATCAATCACAGCGACCTGATCAGAACCTATCACCAGAGCATTGCTTAGCTGCTTTGCCCCGGCCTGCGCTTTGGCTGCCGCCAGACGCTTGACCAAATCAAAGGCGGTTTCTTCAGGCAGGGGCGTTTCATCCACTTCGGGAGCTACACACTCAAACGCCAAATCCAATTTTGCCAATAGTGCCTTTCGGTAACTGGAGGTTGAGGCTAAAATCAACTGAGGTTCTGTGGGTGATACCGCAGCCTGGGTGCTGTCATCTTGGTGGGTCATATCTTGGGTTCCAAAGCGATGTGGGAGCCGGATATTGTCGCCAAATTTGCCAAGGCCTGGCAAGAGTGGCTTTGGGATGAGATGACTGGCTTTATTTTGCGCGGCAACGGCTTGTGAAGAGCCCTGTGCTTGGGTAGAATTCTGCGTCCGTCAATTTCGAACCCGTTGGAACAGGCCTATGATGGCTGAGGGCGCACAGGTTTTGTTTCCTTTGCGAGCCTCATCATCATTTTTCCTTTGACTCCGGCGGTTTCAAACTATAATATGCGCGCCTTATGCAAACAGTAAAGATACCGGTTTCAATTGATCCCATTCGTGCTGCGACCAGCCGCCTTAGCTATCAAGGTGTTGTTCCTGGTACGCAACTGAAGCGATTGAATGAATTATGTGCCGGCGACTGTTCCGATGTGACAGTGTCAATTGAGTGTGGTGTGGATTTACAGGGGATAGTCTACCTGAAAGGGAAGGCTGTGACGGAGCTCACTCTGCTATGTCAACGCTGCATGACACTATTTACCACAGAGGTTACGGTCGAGTTTAGTTTCAGTCCTTGCCGAAATGAAGCTGAAATCGATGAGCTCCCGGATGCGTATGACCCTATTGAGTGTAATGAAATTGGCGAAGTTCGTCTGCATCAATTGATTGAAGATGAATTGATACTGGCTATGCCCTTGATACCTACCCATGACGTAGATGAATGTCATACAGGTTCCAAGGATGTGGCTATAGGCGAGATTGAAGCCGCTCAAGAGGAGCGTCCAAATCCGTTTGCAGTGTTAGAAAAACTGAAGAGCAAGTAATCCAGGAGACAGATCAATGGCTGTACAACAGAATAAAAAATCTCGTTCAAAGCGCGGTATGCGCCGTTCACACGATGCACTGAGCACTGCTCAGCTGTCTGTAGACGCTACCAGCGGTGAACTGCATCGTCGTCACAATGTGACTGCTGACGGTTTCTACCGTGGCAAAAAGGTAATCAACAAGTAAGTTGTTGATTGTCTTATGACGAGTCTGACGCTTGCGTTAGATGCGATGGGTGGCGACCATGGCCCCCACGTGACTGTGCCTGCAGCCCTGCAGGCACTTAAATTATATCCAGATCTCAGGTTTATTCTGGTTGGTGACCAAGACCAGATACAGCCATATCTCGCCCAATCCGGGCAAGACATTACAGATAGAATAGAACTCAGGCATACCACTGAAGTGGTCAGTATGTCCGACAGGCCAGTGCATGCTTTGCGTTGCCGGCGTGACAGCTCAATGCGTCAGGCGCTGGATGCTGTGCATAGAGGCGAGGCCCAGGCGTGTGTCAGTGCGGGAAATACCGGCGCGCTGATGGCGATGGCCAAGGTGGTACTAAAGACGCTGCCTGGCATAGACAGACCCGCTTTGGTCAGTTGTCTTCCCACCATCAATCATAAGCCAGTCTATCTGCTGGATCTCGGGGCTAATGTTTCCTGTGATTCAGATACTCTGTTCCAGTTTTCCGTCATGGGTTCAGTACTCTGCGAAGCAGTGACCAAACAACCCAGACCCAAGGTTGCGCTGCTCAATGTCGGTAGCGAAGAGATCAAAGGCAACGATCAGGTGCAGCAGGCTGCCCAGTTGTTGCAACATACTCCTCAAATCAATTATCAAGGTTTTATCGAAGGGGATGAGATTTACCGAGGCAAAGTCGATGTGATTGTCTGCGACGGTTTTGTCGGTAATATTACCCTGAAAACTTCAGAAGGCATTGCCAGACTGTTGATCCATCAGCTTAAGGAAGGGCTGACCCGAGGCTTTTTTGTACGCATGTTGGCCAAATTATTGGCTCCCAGTATTCAAAGCGTGCTCAAACAGATGAACCCCGACCACTATAACGGAGCAAGTCTGATAGGATTGCGCGGAATAGTCGTCAAGAGCCATGGGAATGCGGATGAAACTGCCTATTTACAAGCGATTAGCTTGGCAGTCACTGAAGCAAGACGTCGACTCCCTGAGATGATCAAGCAGCGTCTCGAGTCGATACTTTTAGATATAAACAGCTGATTTCTCCTTATGCATACAAAAATTCTTGGAACTGGCAGTTATCTGCCGGCGCAGGTGCGTAGCAATCAGGATCTGGAAAAAATGGTGGAAACCAGTGACCAGTGGATTGTTGAGCGCACGGGTATTTCTGAGCGTCGGATCGCTGATGCCAGTGAAACGGTTGCCACTATGGGTTATCAGGCGGCGCTGAAGGCCATTGAAATGGCAGGCATCGAAGCCGGTGAACTCGATATGATTATCTGCGGCACCACAAGTGCGGCAAACGCCTTTCCGGCAGCTGCTTGTGAAGTGCAGGCCATGTTGGGGGTTCATACCATCCCGGCATTTGATGTCGCTGCGGCTTGTTCCGGCTTTGTCTATGCGCTGTCGGTTGCCGATCAGTTCGTGAAAACCGGTGCGGCCAAGAAAGTGCTGGTAATAGGCGCCGATGTGCTTTCCAGATTCTGTGAGCCGGAAGACAGGACCACCATTATTCTCTTTGGTGATGGTGCCGGTGCCGCCGTGGTGGGCGCCAGTGAAGAGCCGGGGATCATCTCTACCCATATCTACGCCGATGGCCGTCAGGGCGATCTGCTCAAATGTGCCTTTCCACCCAGAGCCGGAGAAACCTCCGAAGCCGTGGGCTTTATGACCATGAAGGGCAACGATGTCTTCAAGGTCGCCGTGACTCAGTTGTCCCATGTGGTGACAGAAACCCTGAGATTGAATAACGTCGACAAGTCAGAAATCGATTGGCTGGTGCCACATCAGGCCAATTTCCGCATTATTAATGCTACAGCCAAGAAATTGGACATGAGTCTTGATAAAGTGGTGCTGACGCTGGCCAAACATGGCAATACTTCAGCTGCCTCAGTGCCGATTGCATTGGACGAAGCGGTGCGCGATGGCCGCATCAAGCGCGGGCAACTCTTGCTGCTTGAAGCCTTCGGAGCCGGTTTTGCCTGGGGTAGCGCCTTGGTTCGCTTCTGATATTCAGTGCCTGCTTTCTTCGCGTAAGTGAGCGGGACGTCTCAATGCATACAAGTTGATCTGCCGGGCAGATCAGTGGACTCGGGCAGCGGCATCAGCTTTGCTGCCTGCAATCATAGGTAAATGAATATGGAAAACTTCGCTTTCGTGTTCCCGGGACAAGGTTCTCAGGCTGTTGGCATGCTTGCCGATCTTGCCGAAGGCTATCCGGTCGTGACCGAGACTTTTCGTGAAGCCAGTGAAGTACTGGGTTACGACTTGTGGCAACTGGTACAGCAGGGACCGGCCGAAACTCTTAACGAGACTGATAAGACCCAGCCAGCCTTGCTGAGCGCCAGTGTCGCCCTGTATCGCGCCTGGCAAGCGGCCGGCAAAGCCGCGCCCAGCGTGATGGCAGGCCACAGTTTGGGTGAATACTCGGCGCTGGTGTGTGCCGGGGTACTCAAGTTTACCGATGCAGTTAAGTTGGTTGAACTGCGTGGTCAATTGATGCAGCAAGCGGTTCCTGCCGGAACCGGCGCCATGTTTGCCATCATAGGCCTGGATAACGACGCCATTGCCAAGGCCTGTGAAGACAGCGCCGAAGGCGCTGTGGTTAGCCCGGTTAACTACAATAGCCCAGGCCAGGTGGTGATTGCCGGTGAAAAAGCCGCGGTTGAGCGCGCCGCCGCAGCTTGTAAGGCAGCAGGCGCCAAAATGGCGGTTGCCTTGCCTGTGAGCGTGCCTTCCCATTGCGCTTTGATGAAGCCTGCCGCCGATAAACTGGCCAGTGCACTGGGTAACATCGAATTTAGCCAGCCGCAAATTCCCGTGATTAACAATGCGGATGTCGCCCAGCCACAAGCTGCCGCTGATATCCGTGATGCCTTGGTACGTCAGCTATACAGCCCGGTGCGCTGGACTGAAACCGTTGAAGCCATGGCGGCCATGGGGGTCACTGAGCTCTATGAAGTGGGTCCGGGTAAAGTCTTGACCGGGCTTTGCAAGCGCATTAATAAATCCCTTACTGCCAAGGCAGTCAACGATGCCGCTTCTCTGGCTGCATTGATCGAATAAGGAGCTTTTCATGAGCGTAACATTAGACTTAAGCGGCAAGATTGCCCTGGTTACCGGCGCCAGTCGTGGCATTGGCAAGTCGATTGCCACTACTCTGGCCGAGGCCGGTGCCACAGTATTCGGTACCGCAACCAGTGAGCGTGGCGCTGAAGCCATCTCGGCTTATCTGGGCGATAAGGGCCATGGTTTGGTGCTGAATGTCACAGATCCACAATCTGTTGAAAATTTATTTGCCTCGATCAAAGAAAAAGCCGGTGATGTTGATATTCTGGTAAACAATGCTGGCATCACCCGTGACAATTTATTGATGCTGATGAAAGAGGATGAGTGGCAGGATATCCTGGACACCAACCTGACATCTCTTTTCAGGTTATCCAAGCCAGTGATGCGCTCAATGATGAAGAAACGTCATGGTCGTATCATCAATATCGGCTCTGTGGTAGGTACCATGGGCAATGCGGGCCAAGTGAACTACTCTGCGGCCAAAGCGGGTTTGATCGGATTTACAAAATCTCTCGCCAGAGAGGTTGCATCTCGTCAAATTACAGTTAATGCTATTGCTCCTGGTTTTATCCAGACAGATATGACGGATGAGCTGACAGAAGATCAGCAACAGGCCATCATGTCCCAGGTTCCAATGAGACGCTTGGGTCAGGCACAGGAAATTGCCAACGCCGTGCTCTTTTTGGCCTCGGATGCCGCCGCTTACATCACAGGGGAAACCTTGCATGTAAATGGCGGGATGTATATGGTTTAAGGGCGAATGGCAGGGATACTGTCGCAATTGGGTGGTGATCTGCAGCAATTGAGGGCCTAAAATCGTGGTTAGACCACGAATTCTAGGCTTGCAATGTTGGTCAAATCTAATAAACTACTCGCAATCTTACGCAAGTGCGTAATTTGAATAGGAAAGAAAACTAATGAGCAACATCGAAGAACGTGTAAAGAAAATCATCGTAGAGCAACTGGGCGTTAAAGAAGAAGACGTTAAGCCAGCAGCTTCTTTCGTAGACGATCTGGGTGCAGATTCTCTGGACACTGTTGAGTTGGTTATGGCTCTGGAAGAAGAGTTTGATACCGAGATCCCTGATGAGGAAGCTGAGAAAATCACTACCGTTCAGGCAGCGATCGATTACGTTTCCAAGAATCAGTAATCCAGAATTCCAGAAAACAGGCGGCATAATTGCCGCCTGTTTTTGTTTTCGCCCCGTCAGTTTCTGGTTGTACCAGTATCAGCCGATGCATTATCGTGTCTTGTGACCATTCGGCTGCTGGCCGGCGGCAATGGTAGGCTGCAACAGCCTGGCCTATCATGGTAACTCACCCGTTAATCTAAGGTGGACACAGTGACTAAACGTCGAGTCGTTATCACTGGCCTGGGTCTGGTGACCCCGGTCGGCAACACAGTGGACAGCACCTGGCAAGCCTTGCTGGCAGGTCAGAGCGGTATCGCGCCTATCACCAAGTTTGATGCCAGCGAATTCAGCACCCGTTTTTCAGGCTCAGTCAAAGATTTTGACGTAGAGCAGTACCTGTCCCGTAAAGACGCCCGCAAGATGGACCTCTTTATTCAGTACGGTATGGCTGCCGGCATTCAGGCCATGCGTGATTCCGGATTGGAGATGGATAAAGAAGATCCGACCCGAGTCGGAACCGCTATCGGCGCTGGTATGGGCGGCATGTGGTTGATTGAGCAAAACCACAGCGCCTTGATGGCCGGTGGCCCACGTAAAATTTCCCCTTTCTTTGTGCCCAGCACCATCATCAATATGATTGCCGGTCATCTGTCCATCATGTACGGCATGACCGGCCCTAACTTTGCGGTGACAACTGCCTGTACCACCGGGGTTCACAACATAGGTTTCGCAGCCCGTACCATAGCTTATGGCGATGCCGATGTGATGGTTGCCGGTGGCGCAGAAGATGTGACTTGTCCTCTGGGCGTGGGTGGCTTTGCCGCGGCCAAGGCCTTGTCTACCCGTAATGATGACCCTCAGGCGGCCAGCCGCCCATGGGATAAAGACAGAGACGGTTTTGTTATCGGCGACGGCGCCGGGGTACTGGTGCTGGAAGAGTATGAGCGCGCCAAGGCTCGCGGTGCCAAGATTTATGCCGAGCTGGTTGGTTTCGGTATGAGCGGCGATGCCTTCCATATGACCTCGCCGCCAGCCGATGGCGCCGGCGCTGCGGCAGCCATGAAAAATGCGCTGAGAGATGCAAGCCTGGCTCCCGAAAGCATAGATTATATTAACGCTCACGGTACTTCTACGCCGGCAGGCGATAAGGCCGAAGCGGCGGCAGTGAAGTCCATCTTTGGCGATCATGCCTATAAGCTGATGGTGAGCTCCACCAAGTCGATGACGGGTCATTTGCTCGGGGCTGCCGGTGCAGTGGAAACCATTTTCTCTGTGTTGGCCCTTAAAGATCAGGTAGTTCCGCCTACCATCAACCTGGACAATCCGGACGAAGGTTGCGATCTGGACTTTGTTGCCCATACCGCACGTCAGACCAAAGTAGAGCATGTGCTATGTAACTCTTTCGGGTTCGGTGGCACCAATGGCTCTTTGTTGCTGAAGCGAGTTTAAGATTCAACCTCTTGAAAAAGCGCCAGATGGCGCTTTTTTTATCTTTAAAATCAGTTAGTCATATTCTCAAGCTAAACCCAGAATTAACCTTTGTTCATCTCTATTGGCATTCCCTGAATATAGCGCCAGAATCCCGCCAAATGATTCTGGAGTTTTCACTATGCTCAATCCTGCAATGTTTCCTGTTATGGCCGTAGTCGGAGCGATTGCTGCCAATTTAACCGAGTTGGTGCGGGGCGAAAACAGCCGCTGGCAACCGGCGATGGAAATTGGTGTTCGCACTTTTAGTTTGGCCATAGCTGCCTATACAGTGCTCTGGTTTGCCTTGTTGACAGCAGCGGTTTATGCCGGCGGCGATGCCGATGTGATAGCCGGGGTAGAGGTGCTTGGCATCTTCCTGCTGGCGATGGGCATTTACTCACTGTTTCATCTGTCCCGTTTTGTCAGCAGCAAATTGCAGCTTTGGATTTATCGGCTGGCCTTACCTCTGGTGATTGGCGGAAGTTTCCTGGTATGTAAGTTTGGGTGATTGCGAAATTTTCGCGTACACTCTCAGCCAGGTGCGGTCAGCAGATCGCCAAGCCTGATGAGAGGATCCCATGGCAGGAACAGAGAGACAGATAACCCTGAGGTTTTTGGCCGAGCCCGCTGACGTCAACTTTGGCGGCAAGGTACACGGCGGCGCAGTAATGAAGTGGATTGACTTGGCGGCCTATGCTTGTGCGGCCGGTTGGAGCGGTAAATACTGCATCACGGTTTACGCCGGTGGGATCAGATTTGTCAAACCTATTCATGTGGGCAATATAGTGGAGGTGAGCGCCAAGGTGATCTATACCGGCAGCACCTCCATGCACATAGGTTTGGACGTAAAGGCCGGCGATCCCAAGGATTCTGAGCGCCATCTGACCACTCACTGTATTGTCATCATGGTGGCGGTAGACGATGAAGGTAAACCTACGCCTGTACCTGAATGGCAGCCGACATCGGCAAGAGACATAGAGCTCAGGGATTCGGCAATCAAGTTGATGGAGATGCGCAAGAAAATCGGCGCGGAAATGGAAGCGCACGTTCATCCTTAAGTGTTGATTTCAAGAGCCACATTCGTGGCTCTTTTCTGTATGCGGGATGCTGAGTTTGCCCGTATCAACTTCTCCTTTGTGCTGCCCCATGGCAAAATGCGGCTTAAACATCGGCTCGAATTGTCACTCTCGGCTTTGGTTTAAACTAAGAATTTTGCTTTAAACCAAAACCTTGGCTTTACGCCAAAGGTTTTGAAGCATGGCCGGCAATCGGGCCAGCCTGTTCCCGCATTTAAAACAATCAAGGAAATATCATGGCGAATGTCGCATTTCTCGGTCTAGGTGTTATGGGGTATCCCATGGCTGGGCATCTGCAAAAACAGGGGCACCAGGTCACTGTTTACAACCGTACTTTCTCCAAGGCTGAAGCCTGGGCGGCAGAGTTTGGTGGGCGCTGCTGCGCGACTCCGGCCCAAGCCGCCGAGGGGCAGGATATTGTCTTTGCCTGTGTCGGCAATGATGATGACTTACGCCAGGTCGTACTGGGTGAAGAGGGCGCAGTGCATGGTATGGCTCCGGGAAGTATCTTTGTCGATCACACTACTGCCTCATGCGATGTGGCGCGGGAGTTGGCCGCTTTGCTGGCCGAGAAGGGCATCGCTTTTATGGACGCGCCGGTTTCCGGTGGTCAGGCTGGGGCCGAGAATGGGGTATTGACCATTATGGCCGGTGGCTCTGAGGCGGCATTTGCGCGGGTAAAACCTGTGATGGCTGCCTATGCCCGCTGCGCCGAACTATTGGGAGATGTTGGCGCCGGGCAGTTGACCAAGATGGTCAATCAAATCTGCATTGCCGGTGTGGTACAAGGTTTGGCCGAAGCCATGCATTTTGCCAAGAGCGCCGGGCTCGATGGCGAGAAGGTAGTTGAGGTGATCAGCAAAGGCGCGGCCCAGAGCTGGCAAATGGAAAATCGTCACAAGACCATGCTGAAGGGTGAGTATGATTTTGGATTTGCGGTGGACTGGATGCGCAAAGACTTAGGCATAGCCCTCAATGAAGCCAGACGCAATGGCTCGCATTTGCCGCTGACCGCCATGGTTGATCAATTTTACGGTGAAGTACAGGCCATGGGCGGTAACCGCTGGGATACTTCCAGTCTGATGGCTCGCCAGGAGAAGTGCCGTAGCAAGTAAGGCAGGCGATTGGAGATAACAAAAGGACAGCTTCTGCTGTCCTTTTTGGGTTTTGAGTCTGCTATCAGTTGGGCTCGGGGCTGACCACTATATGTTCCAGCTCTACAGGCGCTACTGCGTGCAGGGCGTCCATGCTGGCTCCCACCAGAGAGATTTTGCCATCGGCCGATTCCAGCAGCAGTGCCCGTTTGATTTCACTGAAGCTGCGGTTATGGCGCAGCAGGGTCGACAGTGCCATCTGCATTGGCATCATGGATGGGTTAAATGCGGCGTTTTCGGCGTAACGGCCACAGAAGGTGGCGCCATCAGCCGTTTCCAGTACTACCGCACAATGGCTCTTGCTGTACGGGGCATAGCTGAGGCTGGCGTGATCCAGCGCCTCAATCACCATGGGATCGGAGCTTTCAAGCACCAGGTTTACCTGTTGTTTACTCAGCAAAGGCGTGGTGACATTGAGATCTTTGGGGCCAAAGGCGTAGGGCAGGTAATGACTCAAAGGCGCTGTAGGCTGCTTGGGCAGGTGAATACGGATCTCTTGCCCGGCCACTAACTCATTCATAAACTGACGGCAGTGGCCGCAGGGACTCTCGTTGACTATGATATCGACTACCTGGCTTTCACCGCTCAGCCAGGCATGACTGATGGCGCTTTGCTCGGCGTGAACCGAGTGGCACAAGGCTTCACCCGGCAGTTCGATATTGGCGCCCATATAGATATCACCGCTCTTGCCTTTGGCGATGGCGCCGACATAGAACTCACTGATTGGCGGATTGGCCAGTGCCGCGGCAATAGGCAAGAGTGCCAGCAGTAATTCATCATCACCAAGGCCGCTGACCTTGGCCAACTCACTCAACTGCTGTGCATCCAGATGACCGGCGAACTCATCGTTGAGCAGTGGCACCAATTGCTCGGCAAGTGTCTTGGGCAACTGGTTCAGGCTGTTTACAAATCTGTCTTGCATTGGCCATTCCTTGTTAAATGTTAAGCTAATGGTTATCCAGTTTAGTCAGGAAGTTACAGTGGAAACGGGACTGGCTTCGCAAAATTCCGTTAAAGCGCCTGTAAGTATTGCACCAGAGCCTTGAGAAGTCGCTGGTGACTTTCATTTTCGGCAGTTTCTTCCAACAGATTTTCTAAGCGAATGACATAATCCGGATCGTTTAGCCTTTGCTGACAGAACTCATGCCAGCGCAGTGTTTCTTTGTCCGTAAGTGTCGAAGGATAGTTGCGGGCACGGTAACGAAACAGCATCTCCTTGAGCCTGGGGTCGTCAAAGCTGAGATCCAGCGCCGCCAGATTATCGGGGGCGGTATGGCGAATCATCTCCATCTTGGCCTTATCCGCCGGAGAGAAGAATCCTCCGCTGTAGAGCATAAGATCCGGATCTGTACTCTGGTTGTCTCTTGGGGTATCAAACAGGCTTGCCAGCTTGGAGCGGATCTGCGGATGCTGGCGCAGGCGCTTGTATTGCTCGCGGGCAAAGGCCTTGTCAAATCCAATCCGCTCGGCGGCTTCATCGGTCAGTGTCTTGGCGGTGGCAATAAAGGGGCACTTATTGATATGCACCTGTTTAACTGGTATGGGTAATTCATCTTCTGCCAATTCGCTTCTTGGCGTATAGAGGCGCTCGCGAATGCTGTCTACATCCAATTCAATCAGCAGGCTGATATCCATATGCAGGTTAACGCAGACAATGGCATTCTTGTTCTCCGGATGATGGGCCACAGGGGCAATGAGAGTGGCACAGCCCTGAGTCGCCGGGATCTTGGAGCTGATATGCACCAAGGGTTGCATATTGAGTACATCGATTTGCTCAGAAACTGCCTGCTTGCGTCTGAGTTTGAAATAGTAGTCAAACAGCCTTGGTTGTTTCTCTTTTATCAGTTTGGCCAAGGCTATGGTGGCGTAAACATCTGACATGGCATCGTGAGCCTTTTCATGGCCGAGTCCGTTGGCCTGGGTCAGATGTTCGAGCTTGAAACTGGGAGAGCCGTCCTCTTTGGTTGGCCAGTTGATTCCGTCCGGGCGCAGGGCATAGCAGGCCCGAACCAGATCGATAATGTCCCAGCGGGAATTGCCTTGCTGCCATTCTCTGGCATAGGGATCGATAAAGTTACGGTAAAAACCATAACGGCTGACCTCATCATCAAATCGCAGCGAGTTGTAGCCGGCGACGCAGGTATTGGCTTGGCTGAACAGGGCATTGATCCGCCCCATAAACTCGGTTTCCGGCAGCCCTTTGCCATTGGCCAGTTGCGGCGTGATCCCTGTGATGAGGATCGCCTCGGGAGAGGGCAGGTAATCGCTGGCTATCTGACAGTAAAAGGTCTCGGGCTCGCCAATGATGTTCAGCTCCAGATCGGTACGTATCCCGGCAAACTGCGCCGGCCTGTCTTTCGCCGGATTAGCGCCGAATGTTTCATAATCATGCCAGAATATGGAAGGCTGAGGTTGGGCTTGACTCATGCTGATGACTTTGGCTCTGTAGACAAAAGCTTATCTTAACATTTTTTTACGGAAATGGGATTTTGCCAGTATTATCGCTGGTACTTCGGTTAAAAACCGCCCTTGGTGAATCGATGGCCTCTGGTTACAATAAGCGGCCTGCCGGCAGGGACAACGAGGTTCGGATTACCCGAAGGGATGCAGATGTACAGTCAGTTTTTCAGTTCACCCACCATAGTCAATCTTTCAATGCCGACCAGGTTGTGCCTCAGCCTGCCGGACAGTGTCAGTGATTTTGTGTTGTCGGAGGCCTTGCGCTCGCCGCTGCTTGAGTGGGTAATGCTTGAAGGAGAAGACAAGGCTTCGCAGGGGCAGTTTATTTTGAGGCTGCAACCTTTTCTGACTCAGCAGTTGCTACCCTTGGAATCCGTCAGGAAGGATGGAGTGTCGCGCACGGCAGGTCAGGGCTTTAGACTCTACTTTGAAGTTGGAACCAGTACTTCAAGTTGCATCACAGCCCTGAGGCAAGGCGTGTGTCTCGATTTATGGCCGGGGCAGACATTTCTCTGCTCGTTACAAACCGGCAGATTCGAGCTGCTGCCCCTGGAGCAGGATTTGCGTTTGTCCCAGGAGCCAAGAGAGATCATTCTGGCCAAGACAGCGTTGGCCGAAGCTCAGGATTATCAAGCCAGTAGTGAAAAGTTGGCGGTGCAACTCAGTGAAGTGACTCAGGCTCGAATCAGGCTGGAACGATACCAGCAGGCGCATGGGGCTAAATTGCCCGAAGGCCTGCTCAACGAAGTCTGGCATCTGCTCACAGGTCTATCCCAGAAACGTCAATGGCTGCTGCGATGTTATAATCAGTCGCTTGAGCGTCCCAATTACCGCCAGAGTGCCAACCATGATGGCACCGAAGAAAAGCTCAGGCGCGCGCTTGAGTGCTATGAACTCTTGTCATCGCCGGAGCTCAATGCCATGGTCAGGCAGTTGACCGACGAAGAGTAAAACCACCTTGGGCTGCAAAGCCCGATTCTGATGGAAGTAATGCATGACTTATATTTGTCCCCTGTGCCGCAGCGAGTTGGTGCAGGACGGAAAACAATGGCGTTGTGGCCAAAACCACAGTTTTGATCAGGCAAAGGAAGGCTATATCAATCTGTTGCCGGTGCAGAAGAAAAACTCCCGCGATCCCGGTGACAACAAGCAGATGATGCAGGCCAGGCGCGCTTTTTTGAACGCCGGCTATTATCAGGCTCTCAGCGACAGGGTCAACGAGCTGGCGCTGGAGTATGGCAAGGGAAAACCCGAGATTTTGGATCTGGGCTGCGGTGAAGGCTACTACAGCGAGCGTTTGCAACAAGCTGTTGGCGGCGAACTCTATGGATTGGATATTTCCAGAACTGCGATTCGCTACGCCGCCAAGGCACATCCCCAGATGCGCTTTTGTGTGGCCAGCGCCTACGACATGCCTTATGCCGATGCTGCTTTTGATCTCATGTTGCGTATCTATGCACCATCAAAAGATAAGGAGTTGGCGCGGGTGTGTAGGCCAGGCGGCATTTTTATCTGTGTATCCCCAGGCCCCAGACATCACTTTCAGTTGAAAGAGATCATCTACAGTGAGCCAAGAGAGCATGAGCCGACCAAGTCAGAGCTACCGGGTTTTGGTCTGCTGCATGATGAGCGATTGCAGTGGCCGCTGGTTTTACCGGCCGGGCAGGTTTGCAATGACTTTTTGGAGATGACTCCCTATGCCTGGAAGCTCAGCGCCGAACAAAAACAGCAGCTGCAGGCTGAGGGATTGGGTTGTGAGCTGGATTTTTACATTCAGGTTTACCGGCGTAATACATAAGACGTAGAACTATAAGATAGGTTTCAACTTGTTACGGCAAATACTCGAAATTTAAGTAAAAAAAACCTCAAGGGCTCAATTAAGTTTGTTGACTTATCTCCAGAATGATTTATAGTCTACTTAGCTTGAAAGTTGGGCTTATTTTTATGTCTTCAATACGACCAGTTCGTCCTGTAAACATAAGTAATACCGGCATTTTCAGCTCCACCGCCGTTAAGGCTTAAAAGATAGTTTTATTTACAGGATTTATATCATGTCACAAGTAACTGGTGTAGTTAAGTGGTTCAACTCTGACAAAGGTTTCGGTTTCATCGAGCAAGAGTCTGGTCCAGACGTGTTTGTACACTTCCGCGCCATCAACTCTGACGGCTTCAAGACTCTGGACGAAGGTCAGAAAGTATCCTTCACTGTTACTCAGGGCCAGAAAGGTCCTCAAGCTGAAAACGTTTCTGTTATCGGCTAATCGCTTTTCGGGGTAACCCGAGCGATACAGTAATAAACCGCGTGAACCTACACTCTCTGGTGTAAGGAAGCGCGGTTTTTTTATGCCTTGATTTTATGTATTGGCTTTTTATGTCTTCATAGTTAAGCCAGCTCAATTTCTATCTCTTCAGTCTTTTATCTCTTCAACAAGTGGTCTCTGGTTAGAGCTTTTATTCTAATTTGTAGTGATCTCTCAAATTAAGATTAACTTATTTCAAGCTGTTACTCTGTTTTAAAAAATATACCTTCATTTATCCCGATAACCGCAATTGAGTCTCTGATTTATCCGATTTTGGCAGGCCCCCTGGTATGACTTCGGTCAGGCCCAAGCCACTCCTTACGAAAAAGAACGCACTTGCGCCTTTCCCAAGACTTTGTTGGTGAAAATGGCAGGCGTAATGTAGAAAGGGATGTGATTAAGTTGCTGTAAACTGATTCTGATGCAAACTGATATGAATGAGTGTAAATAGCGGGGCTAGGTGAAAATACCCTGGGTGGTTCGATTAAAAAAGTAAAAGCGTGACACTAACCTGCTGTAGACGAAAGAAAAAACCTATGCCAAGGCATAGGTTTTTTCGTGTCAGGGCTCGACAGGTATAGACGAGTGGCTGAGATTCAGGCTGCGCCGTCGAACAGTGTATCTTCCAGTGTGCGGCCTCGCATCAGGCTGCGATATTGCCAGCCATTCTGCTTGAGTAGCTGCAGCAGTTCGATATCCAAGGTGTCCTTTTCCGGTTGGTAACGGATAAGGTAGTTTTGTTTGCCCTTGGCCGAGACCTCGTAAACACCTTCAAGGGCGTAGAGTGCTTCCAGCAGTTTTTCCTGATCACAGTGTTGCATCTGCAGCGTCAGATAGGCTTCGGCGCTGCTCTGCTGCATGGTGACCGACTGGCTCAGTTTACCTTTGTCCAGATACAGCACTCTATCACAGAGCTTTTCCAGCTCATCCAGATTGTGGGAGCTGATAATAAAGGTGGTGTCTGCGCTCAGGGATTCTACCAACTCGCGAATTTTGCGGGCGTTGGCGGGATCCAGTCCGGCCGTGGGTTCATCCAGCAGCACCAACTTGGGGTTGCCTATCAGCGCCTGAGCAATCGCGGCGCGTTTCCCCATACCATGACTCAGAGAGTTGGGTTTTTGATTGGCGACGTCCTCAAGGCCTACCAGCGCCAGCACCCGCATGGATTCAGCCTTGGCAGCTTCGGCGCCCATACCTTGCATGCGGGCAAACAGGCTGAATTGAGTCAGCAGGCTGAAGCCGGGATCCAGTGCGGCGTCCTGGGGCAGGGCAGAGATCTGCCCCAAAAGTTCGCTACTACCCGGGCGCTGTCCCATCACAGTGATTTCACCACTACTTGGACGTATATAACCCAGCAGCAGGCTCATCAATGTAGTCTTGCCGGCACCGTTTGGGCCGACCAGGGCGATGGGACTACCGGGCTCCAGTTGCAAGTCGACGCTATCCAATGCCCGCTTGCTGCCGTAGAGTTTGCTCAGGCCTTTACAGTTAATCAGACTCATAGATCACCTCGCTGCATCATGGTGCGGCCTATTGCCAATAACCCAATGGTTTGCAGCAGTGGCAACCAAGCACTTGACAGTGCCGTTAGCGGCTGGGCATTGAGCATGGCATCTATCTGTGCTCCGGGCACCAGATAACCGATGAAAGAGAGCATGGGCAGCTGAGCATTGATAACCGCCATTACTATCATCATGGCGGCAAAGAAAAGCACCGCAAAAACACTGGCTAATCTGGCCGAGCTGGCCCAGAGTGAGAACAGCGCCATCAGGGCGGTGTAGGGCAGCAGGATCAATACCAGATTGAGCGTCATCATCAAGCCGGAAATCAGTGCGGGTAGCACCAATGCCATATCCCGGCTCATGGCCAAAAATACGGTTGCTATGACTGTGATGGCAACCAACAGCAATTGGATCAACATCATGCCGAGGAAGCGGCCGAAGAAGAGGGCATCGCGGCCCGAACGCAGGCTGAGGAAGCGCAGTGTGCCGCGGTTTTTATCCGAGGCGAACTGATCGCCGCAGATAAGAATGCTGAACATGGGGAACAGGTAGAGACTGATGACCCAATAGACGGCTTGCTCGGCAACCGGCCAGGCAAACAGTTGATCCAGAGTGCCTTCACCGAAGGCGCCGGTAACAAAATGCTTGAAGTCCGGGTTCAACAGAAAGCTGGCGGCACCTCGAACCGGATAGGCGAGGATCAGCAGCCACACCAGGGCGAAAGCTATCATCGCCAGGGTGCCACGGCGGTGGAAAATGAGTTTATAGAGTTCAAATCCCGCGAGTTGCAGGGCGTTTTTCAGCCCTCCGGGATGAGTGCTGTGAGTTGCAGTTGTCATGTGGTTCCTTGTTTTGCTCCAAATATGGAGTCCTTGCAGCGACCGGAGCAAGCACTGGGTTGCCGATAAGACGCCAGCCTAACACCATGAGGCCAGGCAGGCCAACGCCTGGCCACTATTTCAAGCCGTAGCTGTCGTTTTTACGGTCAATTATGCCAGTTGCGCCTTAAGCTTGGCCAATTCCTGTTTTAGTAAAGCCAGCTCTTGCTTCATTGTCGCCAGTTCTTGTTCAAGCAAGGCTATCCGGCTCTGGCTCGCCGTTTCTGGCTCACTTTCGCACTTTCTTTCGCGTTCACCTTCACGGTGAGCTGCAGCTTGATTGGCAATCTGGGTGGTATCTGCGCCGCCGGAACTTTCAGATACACCATCATTCTCGGTGAAGTTCTCGGCAAAGCGTATCTCACGTTTTCCAGGCTCCCTGGCCAGTTGGCGGATAAAGCCTTTGTCTTTCAGCGCCAATAGGGTTTGCTCCACTTGTGGCAGGCCGTCAAATTCAAACAGCCGCTGAGCCCGGCTTCTGAGTTCACCAGCGGTTTGGGCGCCGCGCAGCAGTAACAAACACACTATCGCCAGCTCCGCCGGGGAAAACTGCAGCTCGCCAAATTCAGTGTTACAGAATCTGTGGCGGTATTTAATGACCCGGCTGCCAAAGCCCGATTGCTCACTCAGCAGACGTTTTTTACTCAGGCTGTCCAAGGCTTGCTGCACTTCAGACTCGCTCAGTTCCATCACGGGATCGCGGCTGGTCTTTTGATTGCAGGCTTGGGTCAGTGAATTGAGAGACAGGGGATAAAGATCCGGAGTGGTGACTTCTTTTTCCAGCAGGCAGCCAATCACTCTGGCTTCGATGGCATTGAGTTGCAACATAATTGACAGTTCCATTCAAGGCAGATGTCGGCCAACTGACCGACATTTTACTCAGTGTTTTTGAGTTATATCAGAGCCTTGAGCCGATGTCGCGGTTTTCCTCGGCTGCGCCTGTCCTGGATAGGGCAGGCGCGTTATTTTTGCTCAGTTCTTTGTTCAATTACTGGCGTGGATACCGTCATCTTCGATGCGCAGTTTTCCGGTCTTGAACAGGCCGCCGATGGCTTTCTTGAAGGCCTTCTTGCTCATGCCAAGTTCGGCGTAGATCACCTCGGGCGAGGTCTTGTCGCTGTAGGGCAGGAAGCCGCCGGCCTGAGCCAGCTTCTTCATGATCCGCTGTGATTGCTGATCCAACTCCTGACGGTCAGCCTTTTGCAGGGTCAGATCCAGTTTGTTATCGTGACGCACCTGCTTGATATAACCCTTGAGCTTTTGGCCAAACTTCAGCTTACGGAACACCTCATTTTGATAGATGACGCCCCAATGCTTGTTGTTGACTATCGCCTTGTAGCCGAGATCTGTGGTACCTGCGATGATAAGGTCAACCTGTTGACCATTCTTGTACCAAGCCGGGCTCTTATCGACAAACTTATCGATTTTGGACGAAGCGACAATCCGTTCGTCGGCGCGGTTACGGTGAACATAGACCAGGTAACTGCGGCCCTCTTCGGCCTGCTTGTGCTGCTCACCGAAGGGCAGCAGCAGATCTTTTTCCAGTCCCCAATCGAGGAAGGCACCGACCCGACCAATGGAAACCACCTTGAGATAAGCAAACTCACCCACCTGAGCCAGGGGCTTTTTAGTGGTTGCGATAGGCAGGTCGTTGGAGTCCAGATAGAGGAACACCTCCAACTTGTCGCCAACCTGACAACCCTTGGGCACCACTTTATTGGGTAATAACACCTGTCCCAACTCATGAGCGTTGAGGTAAACCCCGAAATCAACCTGTTTGACCACTTCCAGGGTGCAACTTTGACCTATTTCTGCCATCTGTTTTTGAACCTGATTAACTTTGTTTCAGCTGCGGCGGATTATAACGGATTGCGCCCACCTATGCCCGTGCCTTTTGTTAGGGAGGTGCGAATAAGTCCTCGTGGCCTTCTCTTTTGTAGGGCGTGGCTTGCACAGCAATTGGCGTTCAAGGCATCTGACTGAAGGCATGCCGGGGCCTGTCGAAGTCAGACTTCCCTAAGTTTGAATAAGACTAAAGTTAGCGCTGCTTTTTGCAGCAGAACTGGTTAAGCTGAAAATAAAAACCTTTGCCTATGTTCTCTATCTGGTCCGTCAGCCTGCTGGCACTCTTGTATCTCGCGCTGTTGTTTATCATCGCCTGGTGGGCGGATAAATATAAACCTAAACGCTTTCGGGCGCTGTTTTACAGCCTGACACTCGGCGTCTACTGCACCTCCTGGGCCTTTTTCGGTACCACGGCCCAGGCTGCCAACCATGGTTGGTGGCTGGCGCCCACCTATGCCGGTACCTTGATCCTGTTTCTATTTGGCTGGCGGCTTTACTGCCGGGTGGCGCAAATCTGCCGCGATGAAAAACTCACATCCCTGGCCGACTTTATCGCCAGCCGCTATGGCCAGTCTTCCAGCCTCTCCGGGCTGGTGTCTTTTATTTCCGTGATTGCCATAGTGCCCTATATTTCGTTGCAGCTGTCGGCCACCTCGGAAAGTATCGCCATGCTCACGGGTGAAGAAGTTTCCTCCGGCGGATTCTGGCAAGACAGTACCTTTTATATCATGTTGCTGCTGGCGCTGTTTGCCGTACTGTTTGGTGCCCGGCGTCCAAGACCCAGCGAGCACAACCCGGGGCTGGTGGCCAGTATGGCGTTTGAATCGCTGGTGAAGCTGGCTGCCTTTATCTCGGTTGGACTGTTTGTCTGTTTCGGTTTGTTCGACAGCCCGCTGGCACTCTGGCAACAGGCTCAGAGCGCCAAGGCTGAAGGGCACTTGAGCTTTGAGGTCGACTCCGGCTACATCTATGCCACCCATACCCTGCTTGGGGTGTTGGCCATGTTCTGTTTGCCGCGTCAGTTTCATATGCAGTTTATTGAACCGGGCGGCGAGGGCCATCTCAGTACGGCGCGCTGGCTGTTTCCGCTGTATCTCATTCTTATCAATCTGTTTATTTTGCCTATCGCGGTAGCCGGCCTGTTATGGTTCGGTAAGGAGCAGGTGGCGCCGGACTCCTTCGTACTGGCCTTGCCGATGGCGGTAGAGAATCACGCCGTTTCCCTGATGGTGTTTCTCGGCGGTTTTTCGGCGGCCACCAGCATGGTGATTGTCTCGGCGATAGTGCTGTCAATCATGATCACCAACGACTTTATCAATCAGTTTATTCTGCGGCGTTCATCACTGGCCTCCGGCAGTCGCGGCCTCAGCCAAAACGCCTTGCTGCAGGCCAGAAGGGCGGTGATCTTCGCGCTGTTGCTACTGAGTTACTTTACCCACAGAATACTGGCCGATACCAACTCCCTTGCCATGGTGGGCTTGATGTCTTTTTCCCTGGTGGCGCAGTTTGCACCTGCGCTGATCATAGGTTTGTGGTGGCGTCAGGCCTCTTGTCTCGGGGCGCAGCTGGGGATCGCCTCAGGCTCGCTGGTGTGGTTTTATACCTTGCTGCTGCCGAATCTGGTGATAGGCGCAGTCGGTTACCAACCCTGGCTCGACAATGGCCCATTCGGTGTTCAGGCTTTGGCGCCGCGGGATCTACTTGGGCTGGGGCTGGATGATATTACCCAGTCCATGCTGCTGTCGCTTGGGCTCAATTTAATGGTGTATATCTTGCTGCCTGTACTGCGCCCGGCGGGGCTCGCCGAGCGGCTGCAGAGCAGCAAGTTTGTTATCAGCCGGGATGACAGACGGGAAGGTGTGCCCAAGGCCAGTTTGAGTTTTCATGATCTGGCAGCCTTGCTGAAACGCTTCGGCGAAGCCGACTCGGCCAGTCAGTTGGTTGCCAGCGAGTTCCCCCTGGATCCCAATCACTGGAAAGCGGATGCGCCGGTGCGAACCGAGCAACTGGTCGAGAGAGAGCTCGCCGCCATGGTCGGCGGCGCCTCGGCGAGGCTGATTATCGATGCCGCCAAAGATGAGAAACATCAGGGGCTGGAGCAGGTGGCCGAATTTGTCGATGAGGCCCGCGAAGTGCTGCGCTTTAATCGCGACTTGCTGCAATCGACCATAGAAAATATCCAACAGGGGATCAGTGTGGTGGACTCCCAGCTGAGGCTGGTGGCCTGGAATCAGGGCTACAAGGATATGTTTCTCTACCCGGATGAGGCGCTCTATATAGGTCGACCGGTGGAAGAGATCGTTCGCCTCAACGCCCACAGAGGCATGTTTCGCGGCGAAGACCCCGAACAGGAAATTGCCAAGCGTCTCGACTATCTGCGTCAGGGCAGCGCCTATAAGTATCAGCGCACCCACAGCAATGGCCGGGTGTATGAGATGCAGGGTAACCCCTTACCCGGTGGCGGCTTTGTGACCACCTATACGGACGTGACCGACTTTGTCAGCCAGCAGCGCCAGCTGGAACACGTCAATGCCTCGCTGGAAGAAAAGGTCAACCAGCGCACTCGGGCGTTGACCCAGGCCAACCGTGAACTGTCCAATGCCAAACGGGTGGCCGAGCAGGCAACCGAGAGCAAGACCCGCTTTTTTGCCGCCGCCAGTCACGATCTGTTGCAACCCTTCAATGCCGCCAGCCTGTTCTGCTCCTTGATGAGTGATAAAGCCAGGGGCAGTGAGCTGGAAACCCTGGCCGATAATATCCGCAGCTCCCTTGGCAGCGCCGAAGAGCTGCTCAGCAGTATTCTGGAACTGACCAAGCTCAACGCCGGAGCCTTCAAGGTGAATGTCAGTGAATTTCCATTGCGGCAAATCATAGATCCCCTCAGGCACGAGTATCAGGCGCTTGCGGCGCAAAAAGGCATAGGCTTTCATCTCGAGAGTCAGGAAGTGCTGCTCAATACCGACAAGGCGCTGCTCAAACGTGTGCTGCGTAATCTGCTCAGCAACGCTATTCGTTATACCGAGCAGGGTGAAGTGCGGCTGAAGACCTATCTTGAAAACGGACTCTTGTCATTGATAGTGGAAGACACGGGCATTGGTATCGCCAAGGAAGATCAACTGACCATATTTGAAGAGTTCAAGCAGCTCGGCAGCCGCGGTAACGCCGAAGGACTGGGGCTTGGGCTGGCGATTACCAAGCGTATCTGCGATCTGTTGGACATCCCCTTGCTACTGGGTTCCCAGGTAGGAACCGGTACTCAGTTTACCTTGTTGCTGCAGTGCAAGTCGCTGCCGGGGGCTGTGGCCGCGGTCAAACCCAAGACTTTGGAGAGTGAGTCTGATTTTGCCGGGTTACGGGTTTGGCTGGTGGATAATGATCAAACCGTGCTCGAAGCCCTGGGGCAGGTCATGGGCAGTTGGGGCTGCGAGATAGAAAAGGCCACCGGCGCCGAGCAGTTGGCTGAACTGCAAGCGCGTTTGCCCTTGCCGCAACTTTTGATAGTCGATTATCAGTTGGATGCCGGTCTCACCGGGGTTGAGCTGTTGGCCTCCCAGGGGTTGTCCGGATTACCTGTGATTATCAATACCGCCAATCAGGCCGAAAGCATTCGCGAGCAGGTCAGTGATGCCGGTTTCCCCTTGCTTTACAAGCCACTGAAGTTGCCGGCGCTCAGGCGCAGTATCAAGCGTTTGCTCAATTGAGGCGCGCTTTTAAATAAAGCGCTTTGTGGGGAAGGGGGAAACCGTTATTCGGGGCGGCTGAGCTGGTTATAGCGGATGCCGGCCTGGGTTCGGTTGTTGAGGCCGAGCTTGCGCAGAATGGCCGATACATGCTGCTTGACCGTGGTTTCCTGCACCTGCATTTCATAGGCTATCTGCTTATTGAGCAGGCCATCGGCTATCATCGCCAGCACCTTGTATTGTTGCAGCGTCAGTTTTTCCAGATTTCTGGCAAAGTCCGTCTGCTCGTCATCGGCGTCCAGAGTGTCCAGCGCCAAATCCGCCGGTAGCCAGGTTTCGCCATTGAGCACCTCGGCGATGGCTTCGGATATCCGCTCCAGCGGCGAGGACTTGGGCACATAGGCCGAAGCGCCCAGGGCGATGGCTTGCTGCATAATCGCCGGTGCTTCGGTGGCCGACACCATGATGATCAACACATCCGGATATTGATTGCGCAGTTGCGACAGTCCCTGCAAACCATTGGCTCCTGGTATGCCGAGGTCGAGAAACACCAGCTCAGTTTCACTGTGTCGCCCGAGCAGCTCAAACAACCCCTCGAGATCGGCGCATTCGCGTATCTGTGCTTCATCCAATACGCAGGCGGCGGCCTGCTTGAGGGCGCTGCGAAACAGCGGGTGATCATCGGCAATTATGGCTTTCACCAGACTCATCCTAAGGGCTCCGGGTTTCAAATTTTATACGGGAAAGTATCAATAAAAACAAGGCTTACCCTAGGGTAAGCCTTGTTCGGGGTACGGATTAAAAGCGGTAGCCTACCGTCAGGGTCACTGTGCGTGGATCACCGTAATAACCAATCAGGGTGTTGTCGCCACCGAGTCCCGGGGTGTACTTGCTGACATCTGTCGGATCGCTCGGATCCGGGGTGACAAACTGATAGCCGCCGATAAGGTACTCTTCATCGGTGAGGTTTTTGCCATAGAGGCCGGCATACCAGCTGCCGTCATTGCTATACCAGGTGATCCCCAGATTCAACAGGCCGTAGGCGTCCTGGGTTAGCAGGCTGTCTTCCTCAAACAGCACATAATCACCGCGATAGTAATAGTTGCCGTTAAAGACAAACTCACCGATATCGGCGTAGAGACGATAGGTGAAACCCAGGTTAAAGGTGAGATCCGGGGTATTGGCTATGGTAAACCTGTCCGATTTGTCGAAGGTTTCACCTGTGACAGGGTCGGTATCGAACACTTCACTGAATTCAGCATCGATATAGCCCACCGCCAGGTCAAAGTTCAGCGCGTCTGTGGCCACCCAGGTCATCTCAAGCTCTGCGCCACGTGCCTCCGAAGAGCCTATGTTACCCAGGCGCTGATTGAGGTCGGCGGCCGTGTCGCCCGGCAATACAGAGATATACTGCCTGTCCTTATGATCCAGGCTGAACAGGGTCAGGTTGGCCCTTAAGTTGCGGCCCCATTCGCTCTTCATCCCCAGCTCGAAGCTGTCAACGGTTTCAGGATCTGCCGCCGGCTCGGCGCTTTCGGCCCTGGGATTAAAGGTGCCGGATTTGAAGCCCTGGGCGTAACTGGCAAAGAACATGATGTCATCCGAGTACTGGTATTCCACCCCGACTCTTGGGGTCAGCTTGGACCAGTCTTCACTGTCGTCCAATACCAAGGGCACCAAGTCGCCTTCGGGGCGGACATAGCCCGGCACCCAGCCGGATTCGGGATAGACGGTATCGAATATCAGGCCGTTGCGGACATAGGCTTGCTTTTCGTCCTGGGTGTATCTCAGCCCCAGGGTCATGGACCAGCTGTCACTCAAGTCTACGCTGCCCTGAATATAGGCCGCCTTGCTGGTGGAATTGGAGCAGCCGCTCACTTCACGGGTCAGCCCAGGGGCGTTGAGCGCCTTTCCAAGCTCTTCGAGAATCGCCTGAAACTGGCCGCAGGACTCGGCATCATAGTAGTAAAGACCGGACACCAGCTTATAGTTGTCGCCGCTGTGATGCAGTTGCAACTCATGGGTGGTTTGCTCGTCGTCATAGATGGCCGGTACGTCGAAAATCTGCAGTGAGGTGTTGTCGAAATCTATGTTGGTGGGTGAGTAACTCTCTCTTCTGGCCGCGATATATTTCAGCTGCGTTGAGTGGTTTATGTCCCAGCTGCCGGTGAAGCTCCAACCTTCGAGGTCCACCTCGTTCCAGGTGGGCAGACTGGTGTAGGAGTCGAACTTGCTGTCCGGTACCGGGGCATTGGTCAGCAGACTCGGCAGCAGGCGATAGCCCCCCTTGGCGTTGGACTTATCGTCTGTTTTATCCCAGGCGAGGCGGAAAAACAGTGAGTCTGTTGGGTGATACTCCAGGGTGAGTCGTATGGCACTGAGATCTTTGTTGTAGTTCTCTTTGTCCTGGTTCGGCTCGGCTGAGGTCAAAAATTCACCGAAACCATCGCGGTTGAGGTTGGCATAGCCAAAGCCCAGATACAGCTGCTCGTCTATCAACGGATACTGGCCGGTGATCTTGAGATCTTTCTGATTAAAGCTGCCGTAGGAGCCCTGAATATTCAGCTGGGGATCGCCGGACATCACCTTGGTCACATACTTGACCGCACCGCCTATGGTGTTCTTGCCGTAAAGCGTGCCCTGAGGGCCGCGCAGTATCTCTATCTGCTGCACGTCCAGCAGATCCAGTACCGCCCCCTGTGGGCGGGCGATATAGATATCATCCACATAGATACCGACGCCGGGCTCATAACCCCAGAGCGGGTCCTGCTGGCCCACGCCGCGAATAAAGGCGGTCATGGTGGAGTTGGTTCCCCGACTCGCCTGCAGCGTGGTATTGGGGGAGAACTGCTGCACTTCGGTCACCACGGTAATACCGCGCTCATTAAGCTCGGCCTCACTGACTGAGGTGACGGCGACCGGTACTTCCTGCAGGTTTTCCACTGTGCGTCTGGCGGTGACTTCAATACGTTCCAGCTCGCCCTTATTGTTGGTTTCTTCTGCCTGAGCCGCTATCGGCGTCAATGCCGAAGCTATGGCCAGTGCCAGCAGAGAGTAGGGGATCTTGGATTGACTCATGATTAAGTCCTTTTGCTGTTTTGTTTGTTTTGTTTTTATTAATACTTCGGCGTTTACTCTAGAGCAAAGGAAGCGGAAGGGAATTAGCACCTTAGTACAGTGTTATTTAATGATTTGAAATTTATTGGTTATTTTGTGTATAGCACTATGGTGTTATGTTCAATCCGGCTTTTGCTTGTCACTCTCTTGGTTGTAAAAATTGGTTGCAAAAAATTAACAATGACGCCTGTTAAATCGCTGCAAATTTGCGGCGCCGTAATAGGGCGGCCAACAACAAGAGATGGGCTTATGTTGAGTATGCTGGGACTCTTCGGTGGCTTACTGCTGCTGATTATTTTGACACTCAGAGGTGTCAACCTGTTTGTCGCCGCGCCACTGTGCGCGGCCTTGGTGGCGCTGAGCAACCATATTCCGTTATTCGATGCCTCGGGGGCTGACTTTGTCAGTGCCTATATGGGCGGTTTTTCCGGCTTTCTGGCGTCCTGGTTCTTTATGTTTTTGCTGGGCTCTTTGTTCGGCAAGTTTATGGAAGATACCGGCGCAGCCGATGCGGTGGCGCATTTTATTGTGGGGAAACTCGGGATCCGCTATGCGGTGCTGGCTGTGGTGGCCGCCTGTGCCGTGTTGACCTATGGCGGCGTCAGCGTATTTATTGTGGCATTTTCCGTCTATCCCATGGCGCTGGGGCTGTTCAAGGACGCCAATCTGCCGCGGCGCTTTATTCCGGCAGCGCTGGCACTGGGCTCGGTGACTTTCACCATGACCTCGGCCGGTTCGCCTGAGATCCAGAACTGGATCCCGATCAAATACCTCAATACCTCTCCCTGGGCCGCTTGGGAAGTGAGCCTGGTGGTGGCCCTGTTTATGGCGGTCAGCGGTTATTTCTGGCTCAAGTGGATGATTAACCGAGCCATCGCCAGAGGTGAGCGTTTCGAGGCGCGCAGTGATGATCCTGAAGTGCCGGAGCGGGATCTGCCTCATCCCATCACAGGGGTGATCCCTCTCATTGTGGTGCTGGTTATCTCCTTTTGGCTGCACGATACCCTGGCACAAAATGCCCTGATAGTTGCCTTGCTCGGTGGGGTGCTGACGCTGATGTTAATCAACTTCCGCCATTTTCATCATCTGGGACGGGCGGTCAACGATGGCACCACAGGCGCTTTGGTGGCCATAGGCAATACCAGCGCCGTGGTCGGCTTTGGCGCCGTCGCCAAATCATCGACCGCCTTTGCCACCGCGGTTGAGGTGATGACCAATATGCCGGGCAATGAGCTGTTGGGGGCTGCGGTGGCGGTGAGCGTGATTGCCGGCCTTACCGGCTCTGCCAGTGGCGGCCAGGCGATAGCCCTGCCTTTGGTGGCGCCCCATTATCTGGATATGGGGGTGAACCCGGATCAGTTGCATCGAGTGGTGGCTATCTCTTCCGGTGCTTTGGATACCTTGCCCCATAACGGTTATGTGGTTACCACTATTCGCGCCATCTGTAAGGAAACCCACAAGCGCGCCTATTGGGCGATGGCGGCGCTGACGACCCTGCTGCCGCTTATCGGTGTCGCGCTGGCACTGGCTCTGTTTATTTGGTTTTAAGAGGTGAATATGAAGTTATTTGCATCCTGCATGTTTGCGGCGCTGCTTGGGGTTGCCCAAGCCAGTGCTCCGGCTTCGGCCGAGTCCGTTTCTGCCACGGCGGCTTCGTCCTTGAAAGCGACCGCCCAGCCTATGCTGGTGGAGAAAAAGTCGTTTATTACCACTGAGTTTCGCACAGTATCGGGCAAAGTGTTGCCCAGTGTGACCGTCGGCTGGGAAAGCTACGGCAGTCTCAATGCGGCCAAGGACAATGTCATACTGATCACTCATTTCTTTTCCGGTAATTCCCACGCCGCCGGCAAGTACGCCGAGTCTGATCCCCAGAGTGGCTATTGGGACGCCATCATAGGGCCGGGCAAGGCGATAGATACCAATCGCTTCTTTGTTGTCAGCGCCGACACTCTGGTCAACGCCAATGTGCACGACGGTCATACCATCACCACAGGGCCTGCCAGTATCAACCCTGAAACCGGCAAACCCTGGGGATTGGATTTCCCCGTGGTGACCGTTCATGACTTCGTCGAGGTGCAGCGCTTGCTGCTGGAGAGTCTCGGCATTGAAAAACTGCATGCGGTGATGGGTGCCTCCATGGGTTCGTTTCAGGCGTTAGATTGGGCGGTGAGTTACCCGGACAGAGTCGAGCGGCTCATTCATGTTATCGGCGCCGACAGCATGGATGCCTGGAGCGTACCGGCGCTGGAAAAATGGGCCCTGCCTATCCGGTTGGATCCCAACTGGCGCGGCGGCGACTACTACGGCAAGACGCCCCCGGTGGCAGGGCTGACCGCCGCGCTGCTCAATATCACCCAGGATGCAATGGCGCCGGAGGCTTATCTGGCCAGCTTCAAGGATTTCACTGTGGCCGACAAAGGCGCGCTGGCGGATATTCGCACGCTGCCGCAAATCAGCCAGATCTTGCAACAGCGCGCCGGGGCCAGGGCGGCATTGCAGGATGCCAACCATGTACTGTATCTGGTACGGGCCTCGCAACTGTTCAGTGCCGATTGGCAAGGGGGCGAGCTGAAACTCGCCTTGGCCAAGATAAAGGCCAAGAGCCTGTTGCTGCCTGCCAGTGGCGATCTGCTGCTGCGGCCCCAGAGGGTGAGGCAGATGGCCGCCACCCTGAAGGAACTGGGTAAAGAGGTAGAGATAAGTGAAATTAAAGGCCCCTGGGGGCATCTCGATGGCTTGTTCTCCATTCAGAGCAAGAGTGATGAAATCCGTACATTTCTGGCGGACTGAGTCACGCCGCCGCAGGGCGTAATTTAAGGAGCCTGTATGAAAGACCCTAAAACCGTATTGATCACCGGCGCGGCCAGCGGTATCGGCCTGGCGATTGCCACTGAGCTGGCGGCCTTTGGCCACAGGATATTGCTGAGCGATCTCGACCCTGAGCGGGCGATACTGGCCGCCAACACGCTCAATCAAGCCGGCGGCAACTGCTTGGGCCTTGGGCTCAATGTCGCCGACTCCCGGGCCATTGAAGCGCTGACCGAGCAACTGGCTGACATTGAAGTGGATGTGCTCATCAACAATGCCGGACTGCAGCATGTGGCGCGCCTCGATGCCTTTCCGGCCGAGAAGTGGCAACTGCTGCAACAGGTGATGCTCACCGGCCCGGCAATGCTTTGTAAGGCATTGCTGCCGGGAATGCGGGAGCGCAACTTTGGCCGCATCATCAATATCGGCTCTATCCATGCACTGGTGGCATCCAGGTACAAGTCGGCCTATGTGGCCGCCAAACACGGGTTACTGGGGCTGAGCAAGGTCGTGGCACTGGAAAACGCCGACTGGGATATTACCGTCAACACTATCTGCCCGGCTTATGTGAAAACACCGCTGGTGGAGGCGCAGATAGTGTCCCAGGCAAGGGAGCACGGCATGAGCGAGCAAGAGGTTATCGACAACATCATGCTGTCCCCCATGCCGAAGAAGGCGTTTATCGGCGTCGATGAAATCGTGCATTCGGTAGCGTTTTTGATGGCGCCGGCGGCGCGCAATATTACCGCCCAGACGCTGGTGCTGGACGGTGGCTGGACCGCGCAATAAGGCAAGACAGGCTGACACAGGAGAATCACTATGGCCGGGTTGGATAAAAGGGTTGCCAGTCATGAACAGGCATTGGAGGGGATAACCCATGAGATGCGGATCATTGCCGGAGGCTTTGGCCTTTGTGGCATTCCCGAGGGCTTGATAGCCGAGTTGGTGCGCAGAGAGGTGCGTGATCTGGAGCTGGTGTCCAACAACTGTGGCGTCGACGACTTCGGTCTTGGGCTCTTGCTGCAAAACCGCCAAATTCGCAAGATGGTGGCGTCATACGTGGGTGAAAACGCCCTGTTTGAGCAATTGATGATGAGTGGTGAGCTGGAGGTGGAGTTGGTACCACAGGGCACTCTGGCCGAGCGGATCCGCGCCGGCGGCGCCGGGATCCCGGCGTTTTACACGGCCACGGGAGTCGGTACTCCGGTGGCCGAGGGCAAACCCAGTGAACATTTCGAAGGTCGGGAGTATCTGCTGGAGCGCGGCATAGTCGCCGACTTTGCGCTGGTTCGTGCCTGGAAGGCCGATTGGCAGGGCAACTGCATCTATCGCCACACCGCGATGAACTTCAACCCCTTGGCAGCGATGGCGGGCAAGATAACCGTGGTGGAGGCCGAAGAGATAGTTGAGCCCGGCAGCCTGCCGCCATCACAAATTCATACACCGGGAATTTTTGTCGATCGCCTGGTGCAGGGACAGTTTGAAAAACGCATCGAAAAGCGCACCTTTCGGCCCAGCTAACAGGAGAACAGCATTATGGCGTTGAGTCGCGAACAGATGGCTATGCGGGTCGCCAGAGAGATCCGTGACGGTGATTATGTCAATCTGGGCATAGGCATTCCCACTCTGGTAGCCAACTACCTGCCACCGGGGATAGAGGTGATGCTGCATTCGGAAAATGGTCTGTTGGGAATGGGGCCGTTTCCGCTGGAGGAAAAGATAGATGCCGACATGATCAATGCCGGTAAGGAGACAGTCACTGCGGTCAAAGGCGCGGCGATTTTCGACTCGGCCCTGAGCTTTGCCATGATAAGGGGCGGGCATGTGGATCTCACTGTGTTGGGGGCGATGGAGGTGGATCAACAGGGCAATATTGCCAGTTGGATGATCCCGGGCAAGATGGTCAAAGGGATGGGCGGCGCCATGGATCTGGTGGCCGGCGCGGCCAACATCATATGTACCATGATGCACTGCAGCAAACAGGGTGAGCCCAAGTTGCTTGAGCGCTGTACGCTGCCGCTGACCGGGGTAAACTGTATCAAGCGGGTGCTGACGGACTTGGCATTGCTGGAAATCCGTGACGGCGGCTTTCATCTACTGGAGCGCGCGCCGGGGGTGACTGTTGAGGAGATCCGCGCCAAGACGGCGGGCAGACTGCATTGCGGTGAATCTGTGCCGGAAATGACCTTTGATTAATTCGCTAAATTGGGTGGCGTTTTTAGCTGCCGCGATTTTTGCTTGAATCGCCAGGTTTCAAGATAACAAACCTTTGTTTGAGGGTGAGTTTTCACCCTCAAATTCCCCAAGGGGGCTGCATTGAATCAAACTAGGTACCCAAAGCGGTATCTGGCGATCAAAATAGGGAGCCTGAGTATTTAAAAAATCTTGAACAGATAAAATCGGCTTTCATGGCTCAATCTATTGATATAAATCGAAAAAAGCTCGCTTAAATGGCATGAGTGAACATAGCAACTGTAGTTTATATTTCAAAGCCTTGGATAAACTGTGATTCGTGCTTGCATTATGGGGCACAGCAAGGTTTAATTGCGCCGTTTTGAAGGTACATTCAGTCCTGACAGGCAAACGTGAGTAACAGGGTTATTATGGTTCACGAGTCATTAACCGTGTAAATGAACAAAGCACCATTTACACGGGGTTAAGAGGGTTTTAGCTAATGCACAGCCATTCATTTGCCGCACTGGTTCGCCAAGTGCCACAACACAGGTTTTCAACCATTGTCAGCTATGACAATACCGGCTTGAAACATCTCACGTTAATCCGCATCAATTCCGGCCGCGAACAGGCCAATAGTCCCAACTGAGCCCGTCGTCCATCTACGACGATGAATTCACTCGGCATTCATTTTTGAATCGCCGAGGACGGGTTATTTGTCCACCCTTACATTCAACACCAAGAGTTTTAGGTTAAATGCAAGCCAAGAATATTTACTACGAGACATTGCATCCGGCATACGGGCAGTATTTTGAGGTGGAAAAGGTGCTGTTCGAGCAAAAGACCGAACAGTGGCACCTGAGCATTTTTGAAAATGCCGCTATGGGACGGGTCATGGCGCTCAATGGCGCCATCCAGACCACTGAGAAAGATGAGTTTGTCTATCACGAAATGTTGACCCATGTGCCTATTCTGGCCCACGGCGACGTCAAGCGGGTGCTTATCATAGGCGGCGGTGACGGCGGCATGCTGCGGGAAGTGGTCAAACATAAACAGATTGAATCCATTACCATGGTGGAGATTGATGCCGCCGTGGTGGAAATGTGTAAAAGCTATTTTCCAAACCATTCCCAAGGTGCCTATGATGACCCCAGAGTCAACTTGGTGATCAGCGACGGGATGGATTATGTTAGGCAATCACAGCAAAAATTTGATGTGATTATCTCTGACTGCACAGATCCCCTTGGTCCGGGAGAAGTACTGTTCAGTTCCGACTTTTACGAGGGCTGTAAGCGTTGTCTCAATGAAAATGGGATTTTTGTCGCTCAGAACGGCGTGCCTTTTATGCAGCTGGATGAAGTGCAAAATACCGTCAGACGCATGAGCTCTTATGTGAAAGAGTGTCGGTTCTATATGGCGGCCGTGCCTACCTATGTGGGTGGCAGCATGGCCTTTGCCTGGGCAACCGATGATCTTGAGGCGCGTCAGCATAGCCTGGCGACTCTCGAAGAGCGTTTTGAGCGGGCCGGTATTACCACCCGTTATTACACGCCGGCTATCCATCAGGCAAGCTTTGCGCTGCCGGCGTTTGTCGAACAGGCGGTCGCGTCAGCGATGACGGTTACCGCATAACCCATTTTTTGATAACAGGCTAACGAACATGAGTGATTGGTCTATTGACGATGCCCGCGTCGGCTACAACGTCGCATACTGGAGCCAGGGATTTTACGGGATCAGCGATCAGGGTGAGGTGACAGTGTCACCGGATCCTTTGAATCCGGACAGCAAAATTGGCCTGAACGAACTGGCCAAAGACATGGTGAAGGCCGGTGTTAACCTGCCTGTGCTGGTCCGTTTTCCGCAGATTTTGCACCACAGGGTCGATAGTCTGTGCCAGGCCTTTAATCAGGCGATTCAAAAGTATGAGTACAGCGAAGACTATCTGTTGGTTTATCCCATCAAGGTGAACCAGCAGCAGACAGTGGTTGAGGAAATCCTCGCCAGCCAGGTCAGCAAAGAAGCCCCGCAACTTGGGCTTGAGGCCGGCAGTAAGCCTGAGCTGATGGCGGTACTGGCGATGGCACAAAAGGCCAGCTCAGTCATAGTCTGTAACGGCTACAAGGATAAAGAATATATCCGCCTGGCACTGATAGGCGAAAAGCTGGGCCACAAGGTCTACATAGTGCTGGAGAAGATGTCCGAGCTTAAGATGGTACTGCATGAGTCCCGCGAGCTTGGGGTTACTCCGCGTCTGGGTCTGCGCGCACGCCTGGCGTTCCAGGGCAAGGGCAAGTGGCAGGCCAGTGGCGGTGAAAAGTCCAAGTTTGGTCTGTCTGCTGCGCAGGTGCTGCGGGTGGTCAACGAGCTTAAGAGTGCCGACATGCTGGATTCGCTGCAGTTGCTGCACTTTCACCTGGGTTCGCAAATCGCCAATATCCGCGATATTCGCCATGGTGTGGGTGAAGCGGCGCGCTTCTACTGTGAGCTGAGAAAACTGGGGGCCAAGGTCAACTGTTTCGACGTGGGCGGCGGCCTGGCGGTGGACTATGACGGTACCCGCAGCCAAAGCAACAACTCAATGAACTATGGCCTGAGCGAATACGCCAACAATATCGTCAGCGCTCTGAGTGATGTCTGTGCCGAGTACGAGCAGCCGGTGCCGAGGATTATCTCTGAGTCCGGCCGCTTCCTGACGGCGCACCACGCCGTACTTATCACGGATGTTATTGGTACCGAGGCCTATTCCCCTGAGAATATTCAGCCACCGGCAGAGGATGCCCCACAGCTGCTGCACAACATGTGGCAGTCCTGGAGCGATATCCGCGGCCGCGCCGATTCCCGCGCCCTGATTGAGATTTTCCACGATACCCAATCGGATCTGGCCGAAGCTCACGCTCTGTTTGCTCTTGGGCAACTTAGCCTGGAAGAGCGCGCCTGGGCGGAGCAGACCAACCTGCGAGTTTGTCACGAGCTGCAGGGCCTGATGAACAACAAGAACCGTTATCACAGACCCATCATTGATGAACTCAATGAGAAACTGGCCGACAAGTTCTTTGTTAACTTCTCGCTGTTCCAATCGTTGCCGGATGCCTGGGGCATAGATCAGGTGTTCCCTGTGTTGCCGCTGACCGGGCTGGATACCGCGCCAGAGCGCCGCGCCGTGATGCTGGATATCACCTGTGATTCGGACGGCATGGTGGATCAGTATGTGGACGGGCAGGGGATTGAAACCACACTGCCGGTGCCTGCCTGGAGTGCCGAGAGCCCGTATCTTATCGGTTTCTTCCTAGTTGGGGCTTATCAGGAGATCCTCGGTGACATGCACAACCTGTTTGGTGATACCAACTCGGCTGTGGTGCGTCTCGATGAAAGCGGCCTGGCCAACATAGAGTCTGTGCTGTCCGGTGACACTGTGGCCGATGTGCTGCGCTATGTGAACCTGGATGCTGTGTCCTTTATGCGCACCTACGAAGAGCTGGTGAATCAGCATATTGCCGAAGACGAACGCACCTCGATCCTTGAAGAGCTGCAATTGGGTCTTAAGGGTTATACCTATCTGGAAGATTTTTCATAAGGTCGGTGCATTCAGCAGGCCCTTCGGGGCCTGCAACAAGTAGAGATAAAAGATGTTTTTTGAAGGTTCAGAAAAAAAAATTGAAGTGATAGTGACGCCGGCTACGCCTTCGCTGCGCTCACTGGGAAAGCCCTTCTGGGAAGAGATGGTGGCCAAGGCCAATGCAGAAATCCTCTCTTCCGTCAGCAATGATTATTGCGATGCCTATCTGCTCAGCGAGTCGAGTCTGTTTGTTTGGGACGACAGGTTTTTAATGTTGACCTGTGGTATCACCACACTGGCGTGCTCGACCCTGCATTTTATCGACTCCCTCGGCGAAGAGGCGATAGCCTTTGCGACTTTTCAGCGCAAAAACGAATATCTGTCGCACCTGCAGGCCAGCTCTTTTGAGCAGGACTTACAGGCACTGAGAGAGAAATTGTCCGGTGTGGCGTACCGTATCGGTCATCTGGATTCCCATCACCATTACCTGTTTTGCAGTGACAAGGCCTTCAGCGCCGAGAGCGGTGATGCCACCAGTGAGCTGTTGATGTATCACATTCGCGGTGAGGCGGCCGACTATCTGCGCTCCGATAATCAAAGCTGCGCCGGGGTTCGCCAATTGCTGGCACTGGAAGAGATGCTGCCCGGATTCCAGTTTGATGACTTCCTGTTTGAGCCCTTTGGTTATTCCATCAACGGCATTCGCGACAAAGAGTATATGACTATTCATATCACGCCCCAGGAAAGCAGCTCTTATGTCAGCTTCGAGACCAACCTGGATCTCGCCGCACAACCGATAGATATCTTCGCCCGTTTGCTGGCCATTCTCAATCCCGGCAGCT
Organism: Shewanella sp. BJSY2023SW005; assembly: GCF_047314585.1. Classification (NCBI taxonomy): domain Bacteria; kingdom Pseudomonadati; phylum Pseudomonadota; class Gammaproteobacteria; order Alteromonadales; family Shewanellaceae; genus Shewanella; species Shewanella sp. BJSY2023SW005. The sequence continues at coordinate 15,853 of NZ_JBKORJ010000030.1, read as the reverse complement.
GGGATGTCATCGGCTTCAACGCCCAGTTGGACACCCGTGGTTACCCTGAACATTTATGTCTGGGAAGTTGCTCTTTGTCCCTGGAGCAGGGTTATAATGTTGGCTTCAGTCACTATCAGCAGATGTGCCACGAAGTGCTGATCCCTGAGTCCATGTAAATATCGGCATTAGCCAAGTTTTGGAGTATTTATGACCACTTTAGCAGATAAACCTGATTACTCGCTTTATTCAAATGCGTTTGGTTATTTGCGTCAGCCACTGGATTTCAAACCGCTAGAAAGCGATGCGGATGTGGTGGTAATAGGTTTGCCTTTCGATATGGCCGTTACCGGTCGCAGCGGTGGCCGTATGGGGCCTGGGGCTATCCGTAATGCCTCGACCAATCTGGCCTGGGAAGAGAAGCGTTGGCCTTGGGATTTCAGCCTCAGCGAATATATCAAGATAGTGGACGCCGGCGATCTGGTATTCAACTGTGGTGATGCCGCTGACTTTACCGAGCGCACCGAAAACTTTGCCAGCAAAGTTCTGGCCGCCGGCAAGACACTGCTGAGCTTTGGTGGCGATCACTTTGTGACCCTGCCGCTGCTGCGCGCGCACCACAAACAGTTTGGCAAGATGGCGCTGCTGCACTTCGATGCTCACACCGACACCTACAGTCAGGGCAGCAAGTTTGACCATGGCACCATGTTCTATCATGCCCCCAACGAAGGCTTGATCGATCCGGCTCATTCTGTGCAGGTGGGGATCCGCACCGAATACACCAAAGAAGGCCACGGTTTTCAGGTGATTGATGCCGCCATGGCCAATGAAATGACCGCCGATGAAATCGTGGCGCAGATCAAGGCGCGGGTTGGCGATATGCCTTTATATGTGACTTTCGATATCGATTGCCTGGATCCTGCCTTCGCGCCGGGAACCGGTACTCCGGTATGCGGCGGTCTCACCAGCGACAAGGCGCTGAAAATTATCCGCGGTCTCAAGGGCCTCAACATAGTGGGTATGGATGTGGTTGAAGTGGCACCTGCTTACGATAGCGCCGACATTACCGCGCTGGCGGGCGCGACGCTGGGCCTGGAAATGCTGCATGTCTGGGCGCTGGGGCAGGGCAAAGTCAAGTAAGCCGCTTCACTTTAAGCCAACGCTTGTCGTTGGCTTTCCTTCTTGTATAGAGCCCCCAGCCTAGGCTGGGGGTTCCGTTTCGCTGGGGCTTTGTGCCCGGCTCAGGGACAAGGATAGACGATGACAGATTTGAGTGATGTTCGCCGCGAATACACCCAAGGCGGCCTCAGGCGCGCCGATCTGGCCGCCGAGCCCATGGCGCAGTTTGAGCGCTGGATGGCGCAGGCCAAGGATGCACCTTTGACGGACCCTACCGCCATGGTGGTGGCCACAGTGGACGAAACCGGCCAGCCGTTTCAGCGGATAGTCTTGCTGAAGCGTTTTGATCAGCAGGGTTTTGTATTCTTTACCAATCTGGAAAGCCGTAAGGCGCAGCAGATTGCCGTCAACGCCAAGGTCAGTTTGCTGTTCCCCTGGCATCCGCTGGAGCGCCAGGTCGCCGTGACAGGTATAGCCGAAGCCCTGTCTGCTACAGAGGTATTCAAGTACTTTGTCAGCCGTCCGAAAGACAGCCAGATAGCGGCCTGGGTCTCGAAACAGTCAAGCAAGCTTAGCGCCCGTCAGGCACTCGAGAGTAAGTTTGCCGAGATGAAGGCCAAGTTTGCCAAGGGCGAAGTCCCCTTGCCCAAGTTTTGGGGCGGCTACCGCATAGTGCCTTCCAGTGTGGAATTCTGGCAGGGCGGTGAGCACAGGCTGCATGACAGATTCCTCTACAGCCGCACAGATGACGGATGGGAGATCAATCGCCTTGCACCTTGATGGCGCTATGGCATAACAAGAGGGACGGCATCTGCCGTCCCTTTACTTTTACCCGTCAGCTATTTTAACCGCACTACGTTTTCCGCTTGCAGCCCCTTCTGGCCTTCAGTCACGCTGAAGCTGACCTTCTCACCTTCTTTCAGGGTGCGGCGGCCGCTGCCTTGAATGGCGCGGTAATGGACGAACACATCGGCGGCGTTTTCCTGGGTTAGAAAACCAAAGCCCTTTTCATCGTTGAACCATTTAACGGTTCCTGTCACTTGTTGCTCTGACATAGTTTCCTCGTTACCTAATCTTGGCTGCTGGTCTGTATCAGCGTTTGTAGCATAAAAGGTTTTTGTTTCATTGGCTTGACAGCCTGATGACGCTGAGAGAAATGGTTGCAGGCGGCCGTTGTGGTCCGTGAGCAAAAGTTCACTCAATAGCGGCAAAGGTTTTCTTGAAGTGAACAATATGCTTTAGTAATGAGTAATCTACAAAAAGCGCTTGCTTTTACCCGAGTGAAATCCGGCGCAGTTCAATTCACTCCCTACAAGGAACAAGAATATGCAGAAATGGATCCCCTTGCTGGCGCTCGGCGCCTTCAGTAACCTGGCCCTGGCGGCTGACTGGCAGTTGGACAATGCCGACTCCAAGGTTAGCTTTGTGTCGGTCAAGAAAGGTGATATCGCCGAGGTACATGAGTTCAACCAGGTGAGTGGCACACTTGCCGAGAGTGGCGAATTCAAGTTGGAGATCCCGCTCAACGGCGTTAATACCGGTATTGAAATCCGCGACAAGCGGATGCAAACCATGCTGTTTGAGGTGGCTAACTTTCCTAGCCTGACGCTGACAGCGCAAGTGCCTGCGGATCTATTGGACAAGCTCAAACCCGGCGAGTTGCTGACTACTGAGATTGATGGCGTGTTGTCGCTGCATGGCAAGAGTCAGAACAAGCGCTTTGGTGTGGTGGTGGCCAGACTCGGTGAGTCGAGCCTTTTGGTAACCTCGCAAAAAGCTGTCATAGTGAACGCCGAAGAGTTTGGTTTGACCGATGGGGTTGAAAAATTACGTGAAATTGCCGGTCTATCCAGCATCAGTAAGGCTGTTCCTGTCTCTTTTGTTCTAAGATTAAACAAGTAACAAACGACGGCTTGATTTGAGGCAAGACTCAAGGCGGATTTTGTTTCATAATGTGACTCTCTGATCGCCGCATTGGCGGCGTTCGGAAGTTTGCCCCTTATGGGTTGGCCTGAGACGTTGCACGCGGGAAGAAAGATGGTTACAGACAAAGACGGCTATATGCACCTCATACAATTCCTGACCGAACACCTTGGATTGTTTGAGACTCCCGAAGGGGAATCTTTGGGCGACAGCAGCGTCATGGAACAGTTTGAAGAGCAGCTGTCGGCGCAGATTATTATGGTCTGTGGCCAGAATCCGCAACTGTCCTTTGCCCAGCGTAACACTGTTATCCGTGAGATAGATGCCATAGTGTACGATTTGGAAGAGATCCTGGCCAAGGTGGCCAATCATAAGGCTACGGCAAAGCAAACCTTGTTTATCAGCGAGTTTGCCGGTTTGATCAAGAATCTGTTTGATCAGGAAATCGCCAAGCTCCTGTCTCAATAACGCACACAGGTGGAGGCGCTCAATGCTGACACTGCTTTCCGGGTTTGATGACAATACAGTGGCAGTTCGCGCCAGCGGTGTGATCAGCGGTGATGATTACGATGCTGTTTTGCTGCCGGCGGTCGAGTCCAAACTCAGGGAACATGTGCTCATTAAACTCTGGTATGAATACGGAGCTGACTTCGAGGGCATCTCTTTGCAAGCGGTGTGGGATGATGCCTGCCTTGGACTGTTTCATCTGCAGGACTTTTCCCGTATAGCTGTGATCACCGATAGCCCCGCCATCGAGGGCATGGCTCAAACCTTGGCGCTGATGCTCCCTTGCCCGGTGGCCGTGTTTCCCAGAGCGGAAATGGCCAAGGGCCGAGCCTGGCTCTCGGGAACCTGAAGCGTTAACATCTGTCTTATCTGTAAGTTCCGGCATTTCAGCCGGATTTTCATCTTGTTAAGTGAAATGAATGGAATAGTCCTATGCTTAAAAAACTTGGTCTTTGTTTTATGTTGCTTTCGACATCAGTGTTTGCCCAGGAAAAAACAGTCATAGGTCAGACTGAAATTATGACGGTCGCCGAAGCCGGGCTCAGTTTTGAGGCCCGTATCGATACTGGGGCGGCCAACACCTCCATGCATGCGATGGATCTCAAGGTCATTGGCGGCAGTGCCAAGAAGATGCAGGATAACGTGGGCAAAATGCTCAGCTTTACCACAGAAAACGAACGTGGTGAGAAAAAGCAGCTCAAGGCCAAAATCGTCAAGACATCTACTGTCAGTAACTCTCAGGGACGAGAGACGCGTTACATGGTGGAGTTGAACGTCGCGTTTGGCGATCACAAACGTAAGGTCAAGGTTAATCTCAGAGACCGCAGCCACATGGATTATAAACTGCTTATCGGCCGCAACTGGCTGTCCGATGACTTTCTGGTCGATGTGGCTGAAAAGCGCATCATAGGGCCGGTCGCTCCCATCAGTGTGCGGGAATCAGGACTGATTTTCCAAACCCGTATCGATACCGGCGCGGTGGAAAATTCACTGCATGCTACGGATCTGAAAGTGGAAAACGGCGATGAGGATATGGAAAAGAATATCGGTAAGCAGCTGAGCTTCACCACAGAAAACGAAAAGGGCGAAAAGCAACGCCTGCATGCCATGATCACCAATACCTCGCTTATCCGTAATGCCCAAGGCAGTGAAATTCGTTATATGGTGGAACTCAACATTGGCGAGCCGGGAAGAGAGTATCCGGTCAAGGTTAACCTTAAAGACAGAAGCAAGATGACCCATAAACTGTTGATTGGCCGAAACTGGCTGCAGGGTCACTATCTGGTGGATGTCAGCCTGAAAGAAAGCGACTAAAAGCTAAGCGCTTCTAAACATACCCCCGGGAAAGCCGCCTATTATGGCGGCTTTTGTCATTCAGAGGTGAAACTCATTAATATTATAGTGATATTTTTCAATGGCATGGAATGGCAGCTCTTTGCTTAGAGTCAGGTTATGTTGAAATCCCGGCCCATGTGAAATCGTCTAGCTGAAAGAGTTTTGCAAAGGTTTGATAAGTCCAAGTGCTTGAGTCTTCTCTCGCCTCAGAGGAAGCCTGGTTAAGCTACTCAATGGACTCAAGCGGCAGCAGCAGGCGGATGCAGCAGCCGTCTCCCTCTTGGGAGCTGATGGTCATTTCTCCAAGCAGTTTTAGCCTCACATAGCTCTGTAACCGTGACAGAGTGCCGGTTCCGCTTTGTGAAGCGGCCTGTTCAATACGGGCCAGCGTCTCCTGACTTATTCCGCTGCCGTTGTCTGTTACTGTAACCTCCAGATGGCGCTCGTCCAGCTTGTCCGCCTCAATAGTTATCAGGGCATTGGCAGATTGATGGGTAAATGCATGATGCAGAGTGTTGCTCAGCAAAGGGTAGAATAGCAATAAAAGCTGCCAGGGTTTGGCACCAGGCAACAGCTTGTCCGCAATCGCCAATTTCATTTCAACGTTTGCGGCGGCAAACTGCGGCGTCATCAGAGCCTGCAGGTGAGTCACGAATTCATCGAGATGAAGCGTCTTGACCTCTGTCTGTGGATAATTGACCAGCGCCAACAGGTGACGCAATCTGGCGGAACCAAGCAGAATAAGTTCCTTGGACTGATTCAAAACTTCGGTGCTTTCGGTTTCAAACAAACTTGCGCCGAGCTGATCGAAGTCGGCAGACAAGTCAGCAACCAACTGGGCAAGTAGTCTTGGCAGCTGCAACTCCTGCTCTTTCATCAAGGTGCTGCTGAGACTGAGCAACTGAGACTTGCTTTGTGCCTGCTGCAACTGACCTTCCAATTGAGCTATCTGTTGCTGCTGTTGTTGCAGGGTACGGCTGTTGCGTTTATTGATATCGGCCTGTAACTCCAGGGCTTGCCCCAACTGCTGTTCCTGGCGTTTGTGACTGGAAAGATCGAATGCAATCGCCCCTATGCCACACAGTTCGCCAAATTCGTCGCGGATGGGGAAGCGGGTTACCTGATACAGGACATCCCCCAGAGGAGTGGCAATGGGTTCTTCGGAGCAGAAGGGGCTTTGGTTACTGACAACCCTTTGATCGTTGGCTTGGTAGATTTGTGCCAGGCCAAGAGGGAAGACCTGATTGTCATCCGCACCGATAAACTGCGCCCGTTCGTGGGCGGTAATTTCGCAATACTTGTCGTTGACCAGCGTATATTGCCCGGTTAAATCTTTGATGTAGATGATGTTCTGTGAATGATTCATCAATGCATTGAGCTGCTCGGTACGTGTTTTGAGAATTTGTTGGGCGTTATGTTGCACCTCCAGTTGCTGCTCCAGCGCCAGGTTACTGGCATCCAGGCTGGCCATCGCCGTTTCCAACTGACGGGTGCGGGAGATAAAACTGCCGGCCAGCATCCCCAGTTCATCTTCTCTGTCTCTGGCATCCAATTCCAGCCGGGCAGGATTGTTTTCCCTGAGCGCTGCCACCATGCGGCTGATAGGTTTGATAAACAATCTGTGCTGTACCAGAAATAACAGCAGCAGTGCTAGCAACTGGATCGCCACCAGGTAGATGCCGACTTTGCCGGCAATCAATGTCGCGTCCTCTTTGAGGGATGACAGCGGTGTGACTATCACTATTTTCCAGTAGGTCTTGGGCATCAAAAATACCGAAACCAGCGCCGGCTCGTTGAGCAAGGGATCCCGGGTCAGCTCTTGGGTCAGCAGCAGCTTGGCATTGGCCGGCCATTCTCTGGCAGAGTTGTTGATTATGGTGGCAAGCAGTGCCGCCTCGATTTCATCACGCTCGCCCATCAGGCTTTTGAGCTGTTGACTGCTGAAGGCCTTATGTTGATTGGCCTCCTGAATAAGCACCTGATCGGCACTGCGCAGTGCTTCACCAACAGATTGAAACTCGGGGAACAGGCGTTCAAGGCGTTGAAAATTATCCAGACTCAGCGGCTTTTCCAGCGTGCTGTCCAGCAACTCATCTTCCCAGGGAGAGGCGAGCAGATGATTGCGGTAGTCGAGGGCAAACACATAACCGCTTAGATCTTTGAGGGCGCCTCTGAAGAAACGATTAAGGCCGCCAAGGCTGATGTCCACGGTGGCGGCACCGATAAACTCATGATCCTGCCAGATAGGGACAGAGGCAGTGACCATGGCTTCAGCCGTGTAGGGATCGCGATAGGCGCTGGACCAGAAGGTTCTGTCGGCCGGAAAAAAGCGGGTGGGTTTATACCAGTCTTCGTTGTGGTAGCGTTGCTGTGGCTGCTCGTTATAGCTGTTGAGTTGCTGCAGTTTGCCGTAGCTGTCGCGATACCAAAAGAGGCTGTCGAGGATCCGCCCGGGTTCAAAGGCTCGGGGTTCAGGCCAGATCCCGCCGCCGGTGATCATCTCTTTCTGGGTTTCCAATTCCAGCACCGACTCGATACTGGCCTTGAGCGCTGTGCCATTGCTGCGGTAAAGGGCACCAAGATTCGCCATGGTACTGACCAGGCTTTCTATCTGTGAGGTCACTTCCTGCAGTCTTGCGGTAACGACTTGACCATAACTTTGGTTCAATGCTCTTTGTTGACTGAGCAACTGGTTACGTTGAATGCTGAGCAATACCAGCACAGTGCTGATGACAATGAGGGCGCTGATGAGTAACTGACTGAGGGCAAACTTGACCGGCAAGCGTTTCAGCCAGCCGGGAAGCCAAGGTAATCGGTTGGATTGTTGCTTTGCCTGGTTCCCTTGCATATATCCTCAGTAATAAGCTTTTCAAGCTGTTACATAATACAACCTCTTGAGAAAAGCCGCCATTTTTCGAAGGGCACCTAATAGTTAGTGGGGGGCACTCGTGCTGAATGAGTGCGCGGGGTTTGCAGTTGGGCTGAGCGCGAAGCCGGGCAGAGATATGCAATCCGGACTGGGGATATAAGAAAAGGCACCCTTTGAGTGCCTTAGCGTCGAGAAGGAGGCTTGCTTCAGAGCAGGTTGTTTTCTCTGACATAAGCTTCAAATTCAGTGCAGCCGCCGACGTGCTCTTTGTCGACGAAAATTTGCGGCACTGTTTCAACCGGCTTGCCTACGGTTTTTTCCAGATCGGCCTTGGTGATGCCTTCGGCGTGAATATCGACATACTTAAACTTGAAATCATCACGCTTTTCAGCCAGTTGTTCAGAAAGCTGCACGGCACGTACACAATATGGGCAACCTGGACGACCGAAAATAACTACAAACATATTGACTCCCTTGGACTTGATTTGCAGCAGTTATACCACAGCTTAAAGACCTATGCTAAGTCGCTTGATCCCAGGAATGATTTTTCGGTTTGAAACTTGCCTTGATAATCAAAGAAAGTTTGCAATAAATCCCAGCGCCGCGCCTGTTTTTTCAGCAGCAGCATATCCGGCGCCCGAAACCGCGCAGCATCGTCGACCAGTTGTTGTGGTTGACTGTATTTCGGCAGTTTCAGGCCAGGTGTTTTGCTGTGGGGATGAATAAAACAAGCAAACAGTGCCCGGCGTTGAGCACTGGTCTCCATTTTAAAATACTGGTTGAAGTCATTGCCGTCATAATCCAGATACTGAACTCTGAGGCGCCCCTCTTCGGCGTGCAGCAACATTTGCTGTACCTTGAACAGATGATGATGTTGTTTTGACAACACCTCTTTGAGGCGTTTGTCCGGGTCGACCAGAGTCGATTGGCATTGATGGCAAATCTTGGCTGCGATGTCGTTTTCGGCACCGCAATCCGGGCATGACTTGGCGCGATAGCGATAACTGCATTGACTATTGTCCTGCAACAGTCCTTGGCAGCGGCGGCCGAAATGCTCGATGATGTCGCCATCCTCATCCGTCTTGCCCCAGAAGATATTGGCAAAACCACACTCGGGGCAGGGAACCTGTACCGGCACCGAGTTTGCCGCGGGCTTGGGAGTGCCGACCTCGGGATAGAACAGGTCAAAGCCGCTGGCGGCATAATCTATGACCAGGCAGTCCTGTTTGCCTTCGGCCAGTCTCAGGCCACGGCCAACCATCTGTTGAAACAGGCTCACAGATGCCGTGGGCCGCATGATGGCAATAAGGTCTACATGGGGCGCATCAAACCCTGTTGTGAGTACGGCCACATTGACCAGAAACTTAAGTTCCTGGGCTTTAAAGCCGCGGATGATGGCATCCCGTTGTTGCATCTCTGTGGTCGCTGTGATGAGCGCTGCCTGTTCGTCAGCCAGTAGCGTTAGCACTTCTTCGGCGTGACGCACAGTGGCGGCAAAAATAATCACTCCCTTGCGGGTGTTAGCCAGTTGCCTTAGTTGGTTAACAATGGCCTTGGTCGCACGGCCACTGTGACTGAGCAGGGCATCGACCTTAGCCTCATCGTACTCCCCATTGCTGTTACTCGGCAGGCTGCTGAAGTCATACTGAGCGCTCAGGCCATCGTAAAGCCTGGGCGGCGTCAGATAGCCTTGTTTAATTAGGGGCCTTAAGGGCAACTCAAAGATGCAGTCATCGAAAATCCCTCGGTCGGGATTACCAACCCGGCCGTGATAGTGGCGGCGATAAATAAAACCCAGTCCAAGGCGATAAGGGGTGGCCGTCAACCCCAGCAGCTTAAGTTTGGGGTTGTGGGATTTGAGGTGTTCAAGCAGTTGCTGATACTGGCTGTCCAGCTCAAGGCTCACTCTGTGGCACTCGTCTATGACCACCAGGGAGTAGTGGCTGTCAAAGGCTTCAAGGTTGCGCCCGGCGGATTGCACGCTGGCGACAACGGTTTTGCCTTGGGTGAGCTTTTGCCTCAGGCCGGCCGAGTAGATACTGGCTTCATCAGTCAACAGGGCAACTTTTTCGGCGTTTTGGGCGACCAGCTCTTTAACATGGGTCAGTACCAGTACCTTGCCTTTGGCGATACGGGCCAGTTCAGCAATCACCAAGCTCTTGCCGGCGCCTGTGGGCAGCACTATCACAGCCGAGCCTGACTGAGCGCGGAAATAGCGCACAGCGGCATCCACGGCTTGCTGCTGATAATCACGTAGGTGAATGCCGGCCTTGGCGGTATCTTCTGCCTGAGTTTTTGTCGTCGCTTTCTGAGCTACTGGCTTTTTACTATCTGTTGACACTGACTTGCAAAGAGGAATTGACCGTGGGGCGAGCTTATCACAGACGTGCTTGGGTACTGTGCTTTTCCTGCATTGTTGCTCACTTTCTATCCTCGGACACCACAACTCGTCTTGCTCAGGGCATCAATGGTTAAAAAAAGCACTTTTTGTAGGCAATTCATTTGCTAAAATGCCTCACACCACTGGTCAAAGACCTGTAGCTAACGTAAAATTTTACTGTTTTAATTCAAACAGACACCAAAATCGCCGCCTACGGGCCGGCATGCACTGGAAGAGAAGATGCAGCAGTTAACTGAGATCGTAGAACAGGCCTTAGCCGCCATCGAAGGGGCCAGTGATCTGAAAATCCTCGATGACATCCGCGTCGATTATCTTGGCAAGAAGGGCAAGATCACCGACATGATGAAGTTGATGGCGACCCTGAGTCCACAAGAAAAGCCCGCCTTTGGCCAAAAGGTCAATGAAGCCAAGCAAAAGGTACAGCAGTTCCTCAGTCAGCGAATTGAAGGGCTGAAAGCAGCCGAGTTGGAGCAGAAGCTCCAGGCTGAGAAAATAGATGTCACCCTGCCGGGGCGTCGCCTGGACAATGGTGGTTTGCATCCGGTCACCCGAACCATTGAACGGATTGAGAGCTTCTTTGGTGAGTTGGGCTTCAGTGTCAAACAGGGGCCGGAAATCGAAGACGATTATCACAACTTCGATGCCTTGAATATGCCCGAGCATCATCCTGCACGGGCGGGGCATGATACTTTCTACTTCAATCCCAAGTTAGTGCTGCGTACCCAGACTTCAGGGGTGCAAATTCGCACCATGGAAGTGGAAAAGCCACCTTTGCGGATTATCTCTCCCGGTCGTGTCTATCGTAATGACTACGATATGACTCACACGCCTATGTTCCATCAGGTGGAAGGCCTGCTGGTAGATGAGAATGTTAACTTTGCCGAACTGAAAGGCATTTTGCACGACTTCCTGCGTAACTTCTTTGAAGAGGATCTGGAGATACGTTTCCGTCCTTCTTACTTCCCCTTTACCGAGCCTTCTGCCGAAGTGGATGTGAAAGGCAAGAACGGCTGGCTGGAAGTGCTCGGCTGCGGCATGGTTCATCCTAATGTGCTGCGCGGTGTGGGAATCGATCCTGATAAATACTCCGGTTTTGCTTTTGGTATGGGCGTCGAGCGTCTGGCCATGTTGCGTTATGGTGTCAACGACCTGCGCGCCTTCTTCGAAAACGACTTACGTTTTCTCAAGCAATTCAAATAACGGAGCTTTAGTATTATGAAATTCAGTGAATCCTGGCTTCGTGAGTGGGTTAACCCTGCGATTAGCCGTGACGAATTAACTCACCAAATCACCATGGCCGGCCTGGAAGTGGACGACGTCATTGCCGTTGCCGGTGACTTTTCCGGCGTGGTAGTGGGTGAAGTGGTTGAATGTGGTCAACACCCCGATGCCGACAAGCTAAGGGTCACCAAGGTCAATGTCGGCGGCGAAGAGCTGTTGGATATCGTCTGCGGCGCACCCAACTGCCGTCAGGGACTCAAGGTTGCTGTGGCCGTTGTCGGTGCCGTGCTGCCCGGTGACTTCAAAATCAAGAAAGCCAAACTGCGTGGACAGCCTTCACACGGCATGCTGTGCTCTTATGGCGAGTTGGGCATAGAGATTGAGAGCGACGGCATTATTGAGCTGCCGCTGGATGCTCCTATCGGTACCGATATTCGTGAATATCTGCAGCTTAATGATGTGATTATCGATGTGGATCTGACCGCCAACCGTGCAGATTGCCTGGGTATGGTGGGGCTGGCCCGCGAAGTGGGCGTGCTCAACCGTCTTAACGTGACCGAGCCAAGCTGGGAAGCTGCCAACGTCAGTAGTGAGCGTAGAGTTGAAATTGACGTGGCCAACCCGGAAGCTTGCCCGAGATATCTGGGCCGGGTGGTCAGCAATGTCAATGTCAAGGCGCAAACGCCTGACTGGATGGTGGAGAAACTGCGCCGCAGCGGTATTCGCTCGATAGATCCTATCGTGGACATCACCAACTATGTATTGGTTGAATTCGGTCAACCTATGCATGCTTTTGATCTGGACAAGATTGACGGTGGCATCAAGGTGCGTCTGGGTAACGGTGAAGAGAAGCTGACTCTGCTCGATGGCAACGAAATTATTGTGCCAGCCGATACCCTGGTGATTGCCGATAACAGCCAGGCATTGGCCCTGGCTGGTGTATTCGGTGGTGAGGCTTCCGGCGTCAGTGAGCAAACCCGCGATATTATGCTGGAGTGTGCGTTCTTCGCGCCTTTGGCCATCATGGGTAAGGCCCGTCGCCTTGGACTGCACACCGACTCTTCGCATCGTTTTGAGCGCGGCGTTGACCCAGAGCTGCAGCATAAGGCTATGGACAGAGCTACCCGCCTGGTGCTGGATATCTGTGGCGGCGAAGCCGGCCCTGTGGTTGAGGCCAAGAGCGAAGCGCATCTGCCAAAGGCTGCCGACATTAAACTGCGTCGCAGCAAGCTGGACAAACTGCTTGGTCATCAGATTAGTGATGCCGATGTGGAAGAGATCCTGACCCGTCTGGGCTTCCAGGTTGAAAAACAGGGCAGCGATTGGCAGGTGAAAACCGCCACTTATCGCTTCGACATGGCAATTGAAGAAGATCTTATCGAAGAAGTAGCCCGAATTTACGGTTATAACAATATTCCGAACACAGCCCCGCTGGCGCACCTCTCTATGACAGATCATAAAGAGTCGGATCTGAAGCTTAGTCGGGTGAGGGCTATGTTGGTGGCCCGAGGTTTCCAGGAAGCTGTCACCTATAGTTTTGTCGATCCCAAGCTGCAAAAACTGGTGCATCCTGACAGCGAAGCCATGGTACTGCCTAACCCGATTTCCAGTGAAATGTCGGCTATGCGCCTGTCTATGTTCACTGGATTGCTGAATGCTGTGGGTTACAACCAGGCCCGTCAACAGACTCGTGTACGCCTGTTTGAGACTGGTTTACGCTTTATTCCTGATGCACAAGCAGAATCCGGCGTAAGACAACAAGCCATGCTGGGTGCGGTGATCGCCGGTCCCCAGAGCGACGAGCACTGGAACATGGAGTCGAAAACCGTTGATTTCTTCGATCTTAAAGGTGATTTAGAGGCCATTATTGGCTTGACAGTTTCCGAAGCTGAATTTAGTTTTAAAGGAGCGCAGCATCCGGCTATGCATCCGGGGCAATGTGCTGAAATATTGAGAAATGATCGGGTCATAGGGTATATAGGCGCAGTCCATCCCAGCCTCGAGAAGCCTTTTGGGCTGAATGGCAAAACCATAGTTTTTGAGCTGGAATTGGACGCCTTGCTGCAGGCTAAATTACCGCAAGCCCAGGCTGTGTCTAAGTTTCCAGCCAATCGCCGCGATATCGCCATAGTGGTTGATGAAGAAGTCGCCGCAGGTGACGTGATGACGCTGATAAGAAAAGTTGGCGAAAATCAGTTGGTTGGCTTAAACTTGTTCGATGTATACCGAGGTAAAGGTGTAGAGCAGGGCAAAAAGAGTCTGGCGATCGCACTTACGTTACAAGATAACACTCGTACACTTGAGGAAAAAGAGATAGCTGAGATGGTTGATACAGTGGTTTCTGCACTCAAGTCCGAGTTCAACGCATCGTTGAGGGATTAAAGTATGGCACTTACCAAGGCCGAAATGGCAGAGCATCTTTTTGAAACGCTTGGCATTAACAAGCGGGTAGCCAAAGAGATGGTTGAAGCGTTTTTCGAAGAGATCCGAACTGCGCTTGAAAATGGTGAGCAGGTCAAGTTATCTGGCTTTGGCAACTTTGATCTTAGGGATAAGAATCAAAGACCGGGAAGGAATCCCAAAACAGGTCAGGACATTCCAATTTCTGCCCGTCGGGTGGTGACATTCCGTCCGGGACAGAAGCTGAAGAGTCGCGTAGAAGCTGCTAACAAAGGCAAATAACTGCTCGGTCAGTAATTCAGAACAGGGAAGCCGCTCCTGTGAGTGGCTTCCCTGTTTGTGTCTGTAGAAAACACTTCTACTATGCTGTATCGCATTTTTAATGCCTGGTTTGGCATTGCATTGGAATTACACCCAGGGGTTAAACCTTGTCAAATACACCTTCCAAGCCTAAGAAAGGCAAATACTTCGATAGGCGCTTCCGTTGCTCATTGTTGCATCCCAGATTTTGGGGCAGTTGGTTGGCGATAGGCGTACTGGTTCTCTTTGGTCTCTTGCCCGCCATTATTCGCGATCCTATCGCTCGCGGCTTGTCACGTTTGGTCAGGCGTATAGCCCATAAGCCCATTAAGGTGGCCAGAGCCAATCTCAAAGCCTGTTTCCCCGATAAGAGTGAATCGGAAATCGAGCAGTTGCTGGAGCGCAACACCGAAGCTTTTGTGATGACCTTGCTGGCCCAATCTGAGCTTATCTTGATGCCGAGCTCCTATATACGCAAAAGAGTCAAGGTTGAGGGAGAAGAGCATATTGCCGCTGCCCGTGAAGCAGGGCAGCCGATTATCTTTATCATGCCCCATGTGTGGGGCATAGAGTATGCCGGTTTGAGGCTGAATTTGGACTTGCCCATGGTCTCCATGGCCAAGGCGCATCGAAATGAATTGTTCAACTGGTTCAATAACCGGATGCGCAGCTCTCAAGGCGGCAATATCTATATGCGTGAAGCCGGGATCCGGGCCTTGTTGGCTGAGCTGAAACAGGGTAACAGTTTCTTCTATTTGCCGGATGAAGACTTGGGACCGGAACAGAGCGTATTTGCGCCATTTTTAGGAACAGTCAAGGCTACTTTACCTGTGGTTGGCCGTTTGGCACAGGCTGGTAACGCTCAGGTAATGCCGGTGAAGATTGGCTACGACGAGCAAGCCAGGTACTTTCGTTTGACTGTTATGCCGGCAATTGATCCCGAGTCGATGCAGGGCAAGGAAAATGAAGCCAAGGCGCTGAATAAGGCGGTGGAGCAGGTGATCAACGCCTATCCTGAGCAGTACATGTGGTTTCTTAAGGTACTACGCACTCGTCCGGAAGGTATGCCGCCGATTTATTGAAATAGAACACAGATAAAGCCACTCACAGAGTGGCTTTTCTTTTATGTACTATCGGCAAAGTGCTGCCTGTTGCTTGCAGGCTTGGGGAAGAATCATGTGCCCAAGGAATTGGTGGTTATGGCAAAGGCTGTAATCTGGTTGATGTGTTGAGCTTGAAGCAAGAGGAGGGGAAGTATTTACAATTTCCTGCGACACGAGAACAAGCCGATCGCGATAAGCTCTTGCTATGCTCATCATTCAAATTTAGTTAATAAGAGGAGTTGGTTCTTTAGAAAGGAATTGGTTGCGGGAGCCGGATTTGAACCGACGACCTTCGGGTTATGAGCCCGACGAGCTACCATGCTGCTCCATCCCGCGTCCGAATTGTACTAATCAGTTTGAATTCATAATTAAGGAATTTGAAATTGGTTGCGGGAGCCGGATTTGAACCGACGACCTTCGGGTTATGAGCCCGACGAGCTACCATGCTGCTCCATCCCGCGTCCGATTTGTACTAATCAGTTTGAATTCATAATTAAGGAATTGATTGTGGCGCTGGATTTGAACCGAAGACCTTCGAGGCTCTTATAAAGAACTGAGCCCGACGAGCTACCATGCTGCTCCATCCCGCGTCCGAATTGTGCTAATCAGTTTGAATTCATAATTAAGGAATTGGTTGCGGGAGCCGGATTTGAACCGACGACCTTCGGGTTATGAGCCCGACGAGCTACCATGCTG